>CAYLZI010000145.1:0-7683 GCA_964388215.1 uncultured Anaerolinea sp. | reverse complement strand
GAACTGACCTGGCTGGTGGGAATCGGTTTGTTGCTGCTGACCGTGGCAATGGGTTTCACCGGCTACCTGCTGCCCTGGCACCAAATGGCGTATTGGGCCACCATGGTGGGGACGGCGATTGCGGGCAGCGTCCCCTTTCTAGGAGATTTCATCCTGCAATCACTGCGCGGCGGCCCGGATTTGAGCGCCCTAACCCTGCAGCGATTCTTCGCTGCCCACATCTGGATTTTACCCGCTATGCTGGCCGCGCTCATCGGCGTGCACCTGTATCTCATCATCAAACACGGTGAATCGCACTTCCCGGATAAGGAAGATTAGCCGATGGTCGAGTAGGCCGAAGGTCGTATTGAGACAATGACACCGGTTTCGATACGCTGCGCTACTCAACCTCCTGATGGAGACACTATGAACGATGAAACCAAAAAGCAAATCAACGAAAAATACGAACGCGAACTCCAGCGCGGCGAGCGGTTCTGGCCCGATAGCATTTTCAAAGACGCCATTATGGCGCTGGGCATTTTCATCATCTTGATTCTGCTGGCGACTTTTGTCGGCGTCCATGACTCGCCCAAGGCAGACCCCAGCGATACGAGTTACATCCCCCGCCCGGAATGGTACTTCCTGTTCCTGTTCAAATTTCTGGCGCTCTATGGGCAGATACCCGTGCTGGGCAAAATTGAATGGATTGCAACTGTCCTGATTCCTGGCGTAGCCATCGGCTTGCTCACCCTTCTGCCGTTTATTGATAAATCGCCCCGCCGTTACTATGCCAAACGCGCCCTGCCGCTCGGCATTATGGGCATCATGGTATTGGGATTTGTGCTGCTCACCATGCTGGCCGATTATCCGACCATCTCCAGTGACGGCTCGCCTGTGCCGGGCATTCTCCAAGCCATTGCCGGGATTGTCATCCCACTGCTGGCGTACATCATTTTCACAGTGATGGCCTACACCCTGCGCGAACAGGCCGCGCGCGGAATTGCAGTGACAGCCATCACCTCCGGCGCGCTGATGACCGGCTTCACCGCGCTGGCGATGGTGTTTTACCCGCTGCCAGTCAAAGAAAAAGTCGAAGTTCCCCATACCCTCGTCGACCAGTTTGTGGCCGGGCAAGATTTATACTCCATCCACTGCCTCGAATGTCACGGCGACGATGGCTCGGTCACGGTCATCGAAGGCGTGGAAGGATTGGAAGGCGCAGTCGTCAGCCCCATCAACAGCCGGGATGTGTTGTATACCGTCAACGACGCCTCCATGTCCGAAATCATCTCCTATGGCCGCCCCGATTTGGGCATGCCCCCGCTCGGCAAAGCCTACAACCCCGAAGGTCTCACCCGCGCCGAAATCGACTACATCGTCATTTTCATGCGCTACGCCTGGGACGACCGCTTCGAGATGCCCAAAATCAAGCCGCTCTTCCCGCCGCTGGCCGATACCGAAGTCCCGTCTTACGATGCCCACATCGCGCCGATTGTCAAACGCTACTGCCTTTCCTGCCACCGCGCCGGAAAAGACAGCAACGCCTACTTCATGGATACTTACGAAAACACCCTGAACAGCGGCGACAATGCCGATATGAACGTCATTGCCGGCGATGAAAACGGCTACCTGCTGCTCACCATCCAGGGGCAGGCCATCCTCGACGAAACCGGCCAGGAAGTCATCGGTATCATGCCTCCCAAAGGCACGCTCAAACCAGATGTCATCGACGCCTTCCGCCGCTGGGTGCTGATGGGCATGCCCCGCGCCGCCGAAGATGCCGCCAAACTGACCTGGCCCGTGCCGTAGCCTGTTCTCTCTACCGTAATGAACGGGAAAGAGCCTAAACACAAAAGACACCAAGTACACAAAGAGGAAAAGGCGGTTAATTTACGGTTTTTTCCTTTGCGGCCTTTGTGTCCTTCGTGTTTGAAAAGGTTTTCCCGTTAAAAACAGTAGAACCCCAAAAATGAGCAAGGTCATCCAGCAGTGGGTGACCTTCTTTTTTGATAATATACTTGGCGCGGGTGAAAAACCGCAAAACTCATCCGTGTTTACTATACATATCGGGGCTTACACATCCGTAGGGTTTTTGCTGATATACGCTGTAGCGCGGTCAACTATAATCTGATTTATTTTGACTTTTACCAACTTTTTTTGGGGCAGCAGCATATAAAAATGACAAAAAAAATTACGCTCATCTTATTATTGGGGATATTTGCCATTGGCCTTGTGGGATGTGGGGGCAAGGCCAGCGTCGCAAATTTGGAAACCAGAGTTGGGGTTGATGCCCGGTTCAGCGAATTTTACAATTTAATGGGAGGCGAAGGATACTTAGGCAAAGCGCTCGGCCCGATGTTCCAACAGGATGAAAAAATGATGCAATATACCGAAAATGCCCTGCTGGTGTACGACGAGCGCTTGCCCATTGGAGAACGGTTCAACTTCCACCCGCTTGGCCTTGCATTTCAAATCAGCGACTCGCCCCTGCCCGCGCCTGAAAACCAGCCAGATGTGCGTTACCTGAACGGCCACATTGTTTTTGCCGATTTTGTGCCGTTCTTCGACCAGTTGGGCGGGGCGCGCTTTGTTGGCAACCCCCTCACCGAAGCGCGTTGGAATGTCGAAAAAAGCCGCTATGAGCAGTATTTCGAAAAAATGGGGTTTTACCAAAAGCAAGCAGAAAAACAGGTTTACCTGCTTCCTTATGGGTTAATGGCCTGTCATGAACGGCAATCTGACCCCGGCTGTTCATCTTTTGTGGCAGATTCCATCATTGCATCGAATGAATACCTGCCGCAACCTTTTCTTCCAATTGTCCAACGCCTGGGCCAGGAGTTTACCGGCGTGCCGCTTTCAGAGCCTTACCGCGCCGCCGATGGGATGCTGGAGCAAGTCTATGAAAACGTTGTCTTGGCCGTAGACCCCGATAACCTGCGCAGCATCAGCCTGCGCCCCCTGCCCTTGCTCACCGGCTACCAGCCCGGGCCGCTCGCGCCTCCCAGCAGCGACCCCCGCATGGTGTTCTTCCTGCTCGACCCGGTCAACAACCTCGGTCACAACATCCCCAAGCCATTCCTCGAATACATCGCCGCGCGCGGGGGCAATGAACTCGCCTGGCCGCCCATCGGCGAACTGTTCGAGGAAAACGGCATCCTGCGGCAGTGTTTTACCAATTATTGCCTCGATTTTGACCCAGCCGCTCCGGCCGGTTTGCAAATTCGCCCCACCCCGCTTGGGCATACCTACCTTCGGCAACAAAAATATTTGCCCGCCCAAATGCGCATGGTCGTGTGGGAAACCCAGCCGGTGATTCCCCCTGGTGGGCAGCAAGTATTAGGCGTGATGGTCTACAACGACACCCCATCCCAGCCCATGCAAAACATCGAACCGACCCTTGAACTTCTTCTCCCCGATGGTTCAGTCAAGAAAATGGTTTTCGCCCCCACCTCGGCTGGCGGCACATCTTACCTGAACATTCAACTGCCAGGCATTAAAGCCGGTCAAACGATTAACTACAAAGTTTGTGGCGCGCAGCCGGGCGGCGCGCTGGTTTGCGTGGCCGAAAGTTGGTTGGCGCGCTGAAATATTATGGGCGGGCCTCCGCCAGCACCTCGACCCGCTCGATGGACTTGCCCGCGCTATAGACCGCGAACGAAAACGGCAACGTTTGGCCCGGCGCGAGCGAGCCGCTCCACTCCCAGCGCCGAACCCCAACCACCTTCCCATCCACATCATACGCCACGCTCGCCAGCCAAATTGTGCTGGCGGGTTTTGCATCGGGCGGCAGCCAAACCTGTCCATCCACCTGCGCCGAAAGACCGCCCCAGGCAGTCCCAACCAGCAGGTTCTTGATTTCGACAGACAGGTAGCGCGTTCCATCGGTCTGAATGGCGCTCAACACCTGTGTTTTCGGCATGGCGGATGTATTAACGCCGGGGAAGAAGGCGGCTGCTGGAAGCGTTTTCCCAGCAGGCAGACCGGTGAGGGGCGGCAAGGCTTCTTGACTCGTCACCAGCCTGCCTTCCGCGTCGAGGAGCGTGACCTGCACCCTTATATTTTCCAGCCACCCTGCGCCTGGGTGATGTACCGGGACGAAGCAATACAACCCGCCCCCAGATGGATGGCAGGCGGCCTGTCCCAATTCCGTTGTGGCGGGCGGGGGCAGTTCATCGGGCGGGCGCGCCGCCGGAATTTGGATAATTTGCCCAACCGACAAGGCTTCGGGACGGATGCCGGGGTTGGCTGCCAGCAGTTCGGCCAGCGAAATGCCAGCGACTTGGGCAAGTTCGAGCAACGTATCGCCTTGTTTAATGGTATATGCCGAGGGGGTGGGGGAAGGAACGGGAACGGTTGGCGCGGCTTGGGCGGTGGGAATGACCGGGCTGGGTTTGGCGGGCAGCGTTTGGGTGATGTAAGCGGTCAGGCTTAATGGCGAGGCAGGCTTCGGCGTGGCCGGCGCTGCCCCGGCGCAGCCTGCCAGCAGGAGGATTGTCAATAGGGCGGGAAACTTCCATTCGATGCGAAAAATCTCCATGCTTTGCATTATATCAAGGCAAAATAACTTGCCCGCCTCGCAGGGCTGTGCTAAACTCATAGCATGAACCCTGAGCTGCCCCAGTCTGAACCTTCCCCGCAAGAGAGGATGCTCCAGCGCGCCATTGAGGCGGTTCGCCAGGAGGACTTTTCACAGGCGCGCGACATCCTGACCAAACTACTGAAATTTGACCAAAATAACCCGTCCTATTGGGTTTGGATGAGCGCGGCAATGGAGACGCAAAAAGAGCGTTTGTATTGCCTGCAAGCCGCATATAAACTCGACCCGACGGATGCCGCCACGCGGCGCGGGCTGATTTTGATGGGCGCGCTGCCGCCAGATGATTCGATTCAGCCTTTCCCGATGAATCATCCGCGTCTCTGGGAAAATAAGTTGAAACTTTCTGGCGAGAAACCCAAGCCCAAAGGGTTGAAGCGGTTGACGGGCAACCCGGTTTTTCGGTTGGCGGCTATTTTTAGCGTGGCGGGGCTGGTCATTCTTGGGTCTGTGATTGGGTTGGGAGTGGCCTTTGCCAACCGTCCTACGCCTGCGCCGGTTGTGGTGGTCACGCCGCGCCCAACGGTAACTCCGTATCGCACCAGCCCCCCCGAAACGAAGCCCACCCTGCCCCCGTTGGCCGCGCAGTTGGATGCAACGTATACGCCGACTGCCATCTATGGGGCTACGCCGCACGTGGGGGCGGCGCAGGATGTTTATAGGGCCGCCCAAAATTCTCTGCTTAAGCAGCAGTGGGATAATTCGGTTAACATGTGGCTGCAACTTGCCACCGTGGAACCGGGTTCGGTGGATGCGTTGTATTTTGCCGGGGAAGCGCGCCGCATGGCGAAGCGCTATAGCGAGGCGCTGACGTTTTATAACGAGGCTATCAAAACAAACCCGAATTATGCGCCCAGTTATTTAGGCAAGGCGCGCGCGACTTTGGGGCTGAACCCAAGCCGGAATGTGCTCGCTGACCTGGATAAGGCGATTGCCAACGACCCAAATTATGCCGAAGCCTACCTGGAGCGCGCGCTGTATAATGTCAAACGCGCCAGTTACGCGGCTGCGCTGAGTGATGTAGAAGATGCCGATGCGATTAACCCCGGTTCGCCGTTGATTAAATTGACGCTGGCGCGGGTGCTGATGGCGATGGGCGAAAACGAGGCCGCGCTGGATGCGGCATTGGAAGCCAATCAGTTAGACATTACTGCCCTTGAAGGTTACCTGGTGTTGGGCATGGCGTATCGCGCCAATGGAGAGATAGAGAAATCTTTGGAAAATCTGGAGATTTATGTCCAATATCAACCCGATAATGCTGAAGCGTTTACCGTTTTGGGCGCGGCCTATTTTAGCAAGGGCGATGAAGAAACGGCGCTCAAAAGTTTGCAACAGGCACTGCGATTAGATAGAACGAGTGCCGATGCTTATTATTGGCTGGGTGAGTTGTACTTGCAAAAGAGCTCTGCCAATGGCCTGTCTGATGCGCGGCGCGAGGAGTTTCGTAACCTGGCTGTTGAGAATTTAGAGAAATCGGCGCAGCACAATGCCGAGTTGTTCCGCAATGCGGAAGGGCTGGCCAGGGCTTATATGGCGATTAGCAAGTGGGGAAACGCGCTTCAGGCAATTAACAAAGTGGAAAAATTGTATGCGAATGATACCGAGCGCGGCCAGTTATTATATATCAGCGCCGTATCGCACCAGAATTTGAACTACCCCGATACCGCATTCAATCGTTGGACGGATTTGCTGGCCCTGCCAGAAGATGCTGTGCCGCCTGAACGCCGCGCCGAAGCGAAGGCGCAGTTGGAATTGCTGAAGACGCCTACGAAGGCGCCGCCCACCCCAACCGAGACGCGCACGCCCGCGCCCACCCGCACGATAACACCAACTCCTACGCCCCGCGCCACTCGCCAGCCTTCGGCCACGCCTACGGTAACGAGTACCCGCCAACCAAGCGCGACCCCCTAAAAAAGATGAAGGATGAAAGATTACTTCTTTCATCCTTCATCTTTTTTTTCTTTGGCCCTACCGTTTTTACCGGGAAAACCCGCAGGGGCGACCCGCCCCGCGCAAAAAATCATCATTTTATGCCAGGATTCTCCGCGAAAACGCATCACGTTATGCCCTGACGGGTCGCCCCTGCCTGCCATCTCGCCAGAAACGGGAGAGCCTTATTTTTCTACTTCCCCTTTCGGCAGGCCGGGCAGGGACAGAGGGCGCGCAGGTAGTGCCAGTTGTAGATTCCGTAGTCGTGGGCATCGTCCCAGACGAGGGTGATTCCGTAGGAGCCGGTTGCTTTAACGTTGACAAGCCAGGTGGCGGGAGATTCTCCTAATTGGACGGTGAATACTTCAGGGTCTGGTTCGGGGGACATTTTTTCGTGTCCGCCCCGGCATTGGGCGCAGGGGCATGCTGCCCGCAGCAGAGAAAAGGGGTAGATGCTTTCGTGACCATCACCCCAGGTGATTGTCATTTCGAGCGCGGGCCGGTTGGCGGTGATGTTGACGGGTTTTTCATTCATTCTATCTCCAGATTTTTATGGGTTGGGCGAGGGGATGGCTGCTAGGAAGTTGGCGGCAGCCCAACCGGCGCGGCCATCATCGTAATTTGAGACCAGATACCACCAAACATAGCCATCCCGTTCACGCGGGCCGTCTTCGATGAGGAATACTTCTGAGTCGAAGCCCATAAACTGTTGGCTCGAATCGAGCCCTGGCGCAGAGCGGATGTTCAACCCCACGCCGCCTGTGCCGGTAATTTGGACGTAGATTCCTGTGGTGAGCTGGCCGGGGGCGAGGGTTGGCGTGGGAGTGGGCGCGTAAGGGTCGATGGTCGCAATTTCGGAGGGGGCTGTGCCTGTTGGGGCGGGGATGACCGTCATGGCGGCCAGCAACCCCGCCGGGTCGGGTTTGGGAGGCACAGACCAGGCCATCCAGGCAAAGGTTAGCGTGAGCAAGAGCAGGGCCAGCAGCGCTGCTCCGGCAATAGCGCGCGGGGTAAGGGCAGAGCGGAGGTCGATTTTCATGGTTGGGTGAATTTTACCCACTTTTGAGCAATTGAGGGGCAGGGTAGAGGAAACTGCGTGAAAATCAATCGGTTTTTCGCTCATGGCGTTCTTAAGAATGCTTGACGTTTTCGCTTTCGCATGGCATTCGTCCTCATACCCC
>CAYLZI010000144.1:0-7754 GCA_964388215.1 uncultured Anaerolinea sp. | reverse complement strand
GCTCATTTTCTTCGCAAGGCTCGCAGTATAAACCCCAACATAGGCCGGTTTACCAGGATCAGCCGCAGCCGCAACAGCCAAAGCCGCAGCCTCCGCAGCCTTTGCGCCGTCCTGAAAATAGCTACGCTCCACCAGAACCGACTTACCATAACCTGATGAGCGCCCGCGAATTGATGGAACGCGAACAACGCGAATAACTCCCAAATCACGCTTTGGATAATACTGAGCGAACCTGAAACGAATGCGAACCTATGACTCCTGCGCGCTCTGAACCGACACATCGTCGAAAGAGCAGACAGACAGACCACTCCAGCGGCTGTCTGTCTGGTTTTTTACTGCCTCCACTCGTTGCGCTGTGCTTTGGCGTTCTCCTGGCTTTTGTCACTATTCGCAGCCCGGAGAGTGAAAGCCATGCTGCCGCCGCGCCACCCAACTCGAAGGGCGTGATTGCGCCCCTTTTCACCGCCGAAATTCAATTTTGGGCAGCGCGGATTGCCACATGGTCTGCCGAACATGGCATTGACCCCAACCTGGCGGCCACCGTCATGCAAATCGAATCGTGCGGAGACCCCTCCGCCCGTTCAATTGCCGGGGCTGCCGGGTTGTTCCAGGTGATGCCCTATCATTTTCAGGAGAATGAAAATGCCTATAACCCAAACACCAACGCCTTGCGCGGGTTAGACTATCTGCGCCGCTCGTTGGAGCAATCCGGCGGCGACCCGCGCCTGGCGTTGGCCGGTTACAACGGCGGGATTGGCGTCATCGGGCGCGCTGAATCGCGCTGGGCCGCCGAGACGCGCCGTTACGCTTACTGGGGCAGCGGAATCTATGCCGATGCGCAGCAAAACGCCAGCGAATCTGCCCGCTTAAACGAATGGCTGGCCGCCGGAGGGGCCAGCCTGTGCAAAAAAGCGCATCAGCGGTTGGGGCTGCCATGACCAGGCTGTTGGTCGGGCAGGATGCGGATTTTGCATCCATATCGAGACCAGCCCTTACGCTTCGGCCACCGGCAGATAGACGGCAAAGGTTGTGCCGCGCCCCTCTTGTGAATCGACCTCGATGCGCCCGCCATGCGAATCGACAATAAAGTAGGCTATCGAAAGCCCCAGCCCGAACCCGCTCGTCTTCGAGCGGGTTCGGGATTTTTCGCCGCGATAGAAACGGTCGAAAATGCGCGGTAAATCGGCAGCGGGGATGCCCTGCCCCATGTCGCGGATGATGACCCGCGCTATTTCTTGTGATTTCGATAAGCCAATATACACATCGCCGCCAATCGGGCTGTAATGAATGGCATTCGATACCAGGTTAATAAAGACCTGTTTGAGCCGGTCGCGGTCGCCGGTCAGCGTTACCTGGTCTATATCGGTCAGTTTGAGATGCACTTTATCCCCGGCCAGCACGCGCATTTCCTGGAATACGTCTGTGAGCAACTCATCCAACATAACGGTACGCAAATTCAGCGGCAGTTTACCCGATTCAGCCTGGGCCAGCAGCAACAAATCTCCCACCATGCGCGTCAGGCGGTCAGATTCATCTTTAATCGAATCAAGAGATTCGTCATCTGGTCCAAATTTGCGAATTAAATCGGCATTGCCTTTGATGACCGTCAGCGGGGTGCGCAGTTCATGCGAAACATCGGCCAGGAAGCGCTGCTGGGCGGTGAACAGGTTTTCGAGCCGCTCGAAAGTGCGATTGAAGGCGCGGATGAGGGTGCCGATTTCATCCCTGGTCGGGCCGCTGTAGGGGATGCGGCGCGAAAGGTCATCTGCCCGGGTGATTTGCTCGGCGGTGTTGGTGACGGTTTCGAGCGGGGCCAGCGCCTGCCCAATGGAGAGCCAGGAAGCCGCCGCCGCCACAACCATCGAGGCCAGCGTCAGCGCAATCAGCAGCCCCAATAGAGTGCGACGGATAGAATCTAGAATGGTCAGGTTGGTGGCAGCCTGCAGCACGCCCGCAGGGCGTTCTCCTACAACGACTGGTACAGTGAGAACCCTTAAATGGGCACGCTGAATGTAGACATCACGGAAAAGCGGCGTGGCCGACATTAAATTGGCCTTATCCAACGGTTGGTTAATTTCGCGGATGCCCGGCGAGACCATTTGCAGCCGTCCCTGTTTATCCCAATATTGGACATAAACATTGGCGGTCAACTCCAGCGAGGGCAAAGTCAGCACGCTCAACTCACCGACTGAACTGACCCGCGAGTTGGCGAGGATGCCGTTCACGGTTTGCGCCAGGGTGCGGTCTATCTGGTCGAGTAAGAAAGCGCCCACCAACAGGTAAATGAGCGCCCCAAACAGGAGCAAAATGCCGCCGAGTAAAGAAGTGTACAGGAGGGTAAGACGAAGACGCAGGGACATTTTCGATTTATGATATTCGGTATTGGATGGTCGATTAACAAATTTTACTCCCCGCAGATGAGTTTAAGATAAAAACGCCGCTCACGCGGCGTTTTTAATCACAAAATCACAAAATCGCCCAATCGCTACGGCATTTCACGCAGCACATAGCCCACCCCGCGCACGGTATGAATAAGGCGCGGCAGGCTCTCGCTGTCTTCCAGTTTTTGGCGCAGGTAGCGGATGTAGACTTCCAGCACGTTGCTTTCACCGCCGAAGTCGTAGCCCCAAACGCGGTCGAAAATCACCTCGCGGGTGAGTACCTGTTTGGGGTGGCGCATAAACAGTTCGAGCAGCTCATATTCTTTGGCGGTCAACTGAACCAGTTTGTTGCCGCGTGTCGCTTCGCGTGAGCCAGTATCCAGGGTCAGGTCGGCAAATTTCAAGACCTGGATGCGCTCTGGCTGGGTGCGGCGTAGCAGGGCGCGAATTCGCGCCAGCAATTCATCCAGGTTGAAGGGCTTCACCATGTAATCATCGGCCCCGGCATCCAACCCTTGCACGCGGTCTTGGATGGTATCTTTGGCGGTCAGCATCAAAATTGGCATTGCCCCGCCCAGCCGCAAGCGGTGACAAACTTCCAGCCCGTCCATGCCGGGCAGCATCCAATCCAGCACAACCAGGTCGGGGTTGCGGTCACGCGCCAGGTTCAGCCCGTTACGGCCATCGGTTGCCACATCAACAGTGTAGCCTTCATAAGCCAACCCGCGCTGAAGCAGTTTCAGAATGGCCTGGTCGTCTTCGATGATGAGAATTCTCTCGTTCATGTGGGTCTCCATCTTGTACCGCGACATTTATGTCGCCTTTGGTTGCGGAATAAATTCGGCGTTACACAATTAAGATTATACACAATCTGTGTATGACTTTTGTAAAATCTTGGCTTTCTCAACAAATTCACAGGCCGGTGGTAGAATTTCGAGGATGCTTCCTGCCAGAATTCCCGCCGCTAAACGGATTTTTGACCTGCTGCTCGCCGCGCTTGGGCTGGTGATTCTATCACCCATCCTGGCTGCGGCGGCCATCCTGGTGCGAATCTATCACGGCAGCCCGGTCATCTTCGCGCAAAAACGGCCCGGTTTTAAGGGGACGCCTTTTTACATCTACAAGTTCCGCACGATGACGGATTGCCGCGACAAAAACGGGAATCTGCTGCCCGATTCGGAACGGCTGACCCGGCTGGGGCGTTTCCTCCGTTCATCCAGCCTGGATGAACTCCCCGAGTTATTCAACGTCTTGCGCGGCGAGATGTCCATCGTTGGGCCGCGTCCGCTGCTAATGCAGTATCTGGAGCGCTACAGCCCCGAACAGGCCCGCCGTCACGACGCGCTGCCCGGAATTACCGGCTGGGCGCAAGTCAATGGGCGCAATGCTATCACCTGGGGAGACAAGTTCCGGCTAGATGTGTGGTATGTAGACCACTGGAGTCTGTGGCTCGACATCAAAATCATCTTCCTGACGGTTTGGAAGGTGCTCAGACGCGAAGGCATTAGCCAGCCCGGGCACGCCACCGCTGAAGAGTTCATGGGCAACCGCCAGTAGTCGCTTTTTCTTGGAGAACCGAAAATGAACCCCATTCCTCGCATTCATTTTGCCCACCTGCCAACCGCCATCGAAGAAATGCCGCGCCTGACAGCGACGCTGGGAGGCCCGAAACTGCTCATCAAACGCGATGACCAAACCGGGCTGGCCTTTGGCGGCAACAAAACCCGCAAACTCGAGTTCCTGGTCGCGGAGGCAAAAGAACAAGGCGCCTGCCTGCTCATCAGTGGTGGGGCCATGCAGTCGAACCACTGCCGCCAGACTGCTGCTGCGGCGGCCAGGTTCGGTTTAGATTGCATCCTCGTTCTGGCGGGGCAGCACCAGGAAGAACCAACCGGCAACCTGCTGCTCGATTTCTTGTTCGATGCGGATGTGGTTTGGGTGGAAAAACGCGAGGAGCGCGATGCCAGGCTGCAAGAAATCTACCAGACGGCGCAGGATTCGGGCTGTAAGCCATATCTCGTCCCTTATGGCGGTAGCAGCCCGACTGGGGCGCTGGGCTATGCTTTTGCGGTGGAGGAAATGCTGGGGCAGGGTATCCACCCGGATTGGATTGTGTTCGGCACATCCAGCGGCGGGACGCACGCCGGGCTGGCGCTGGGGCAGCGGGTGTTCGGCTATGAGGGACGGATTTTGGGAATCAGCATTGACGAACCCGAGGAAAAACTAAAAACGCATGTCGCCGCGCTGGCTTCGGATGCAAGCGAAAAGTTGGGGCCGAGGATTTCGTTCTCCCCTGATGATATTGTTGCCACTGACCGATACTGCCAGGCCGGATACGGCGTCTTTGGCGAGGGCGAGCGCGAAGCGATTACGCTGTTTGCCCAAAATGAAGGCATTTTGCTCGACCCGGTTTATACCGGGCGGGCCGCTGCCGGCATGGTTGACTTAATCCGCCAGGGGTTTTTCAAAAAAGATGAAACCCTGCTGTTCTGGCACACTGGCGGCCAGCCGGCGCTGTTTGCCGGGCAATACCAGGCCGAGATTTTGTAGGACATCTTTATTCAGAAATCAGGGTTTTTTCGGAGTTTTCTCTTGGCCTGGAGCATTGGGCGCGCCAGGCGTTTGCCCCAGGTGTTTGCCGGGGTGGGTGGCTGTCGACTGCGCAGAGCGGGTCACCTCGGGTTTGGGCGCGAGGTTAACGGATGTGGCGGATGCCGGATGTGGCGCAACCGGCGCGGCAGTCTCTACAACGACCGGGGCCAGCTCAGGCGCGTCACTCTCTAGCGGGGCGAAATGGGCTGGGGTGGGTGTAGATTGTAAAATTACAGGCGTGCGTTCCTCCATCAATAGATAGGTCGCTGCTAAAAGCAGGCCAGTCACAAGGGCTGCCAGGGCAACCTGGAATACTGAGGCCCAGGCGATTGTGGCTCCGCCGCCCTGCGCGACTGACGCACCGTGACCGGATGATGGATTGGCTTCGGCCATTCGCGCCCTAGTCACCGACACTTTGCGATGGAATACCGTTTGGGCAGTTGAGAGCAGTTCAGGGGGATAATCTACTCGTGTTTGTCCCATCTGTTCAAGCAGATTGACCACATCTTTTTGCTCAAGTGGATACGTTTCTTTCACTTGTGCGCCTCGATGATTTTGCTGTCTATTGCCTCGCGCAGCCTGGCGAGCGCGCGGTTTTGAATTACTTTGATATTGTTGATGTCTTTGCCAAGAATGGCTGCAGTTTGACGCAGGTCAAACCCTTCCAGAAAACGTAAAATAATTACATGTTTTTGGTCTTCGGTGAGTTCGGAATGAATGGCAGCCTGGATGATGCGCAAGTTATGTTGGTTTTCTGCATCTTCTTCAATCGAATTTTGACCTATAGATGCGTGGAGCAGTTCATCGGCTGATGCGTAATATTTGTGGCGGCGCGAGTTATCAACAATAATGTGATAAGCGGTTTGATACAGGTAAGCGCGCAAGTTCTCGCGAGGGCCTTTGCCCTGGCTCAAGCCATCTAACAGACGAGAAAAGACTTCCCCTACCACATCGTCTGCTTCCAGTGGGGAATGGCAAACCCGCAGCGCGTATTTATAAATCATTGGCGCGCATTGCTCAAAAGTAGTCGCAAGCGCGTCCTGCTCAAGTTTCCAGATAGCCTTAAGCAAGGCTTTCTCATCCATGCAGGCTATCCACCCATTGTATTTGTTTACATGACGCAATACAAAGCAAAAAGGTTACAAAAGATGGTTTCAATTTGAACTTTTTTTGTGAGATGTTCATGATTTCCCGAATCCGTCCATCCTTGGCTACCAATTGCCCAAAAATTAAAAAACCAACCCCAAAATAGGGCCGGTTTCGCCTGGCTCCCCGATGCGCTGCCCACGAGGCGGGCTTGCGACCATCAAACGCATCGGTTCATCGCCTCCCCAGAGTGCACTCTTTTGATGTGTGCTTGTGCATATAATCATAGCAGATTGTGTTTACATGCACAATATCCAATACAGCAGTTCCTATGGCGTTCTCAAGAAAGCAAGTTTCTCCCTCACCCCTGCCCCTCTCCCACCGGGAGAGGGGAAATTCCCTTCCCCCGCCGGGGGAAGGGCCAGGGAAAGTGCCCCGAAGGGGTATTAGGACGGATGCCATGCGAAAGCGAAAACGGCAAGCATTCTTAAGAACGCCATGCAGCAGTTCCCAATCTAAAGAATGGACTCGGAGAGAAACCCGAAAAAGCGCAATTTCGATGTATCCGAGTCTCGTTTGGTTTTATCCCGATTTAGATTTCTTCTAGCCACCAGACACTTTGTTTTTCGGACGCGGATTTACGCGGAAAACGCGGAATTTTCTTAACTTTCTTCAAGAAAAAACGATTTTTCCGCGTTCATCGGCGCTTGTCCGCGTCCAATTTTGAAACTGTACGGTGGCTAGGAAAAATTCAGGTGTGGAATTGGTGAACGCAAATAAGACTTGCGGGGGAGTTGGAAACCAGAAAATCATGCGTATACTAAAAATATAGCATTGGGCGCAGTTTGTGTTATGGATTTGTAAGGATTACGTTAAGCCCCTGTAAGGAACAAATTCTGGAATTTGGTGTTTGATTAATAGAGAAATATGGAACTAAATCACATCTTAAATCGTTATATAGTCATCCACTCCACCATCCTGAAAGGAGGTTCCCATGACCCCGTACGAAGTCGCAGTTCTGTTCCTGGTTGTCGGTTTGTTCGTCGTAATCAGCCTCCTGCCGCTGTTTACTGGTCAGGAAGACAATTCTCTGGTTCAGCGTCACGAGTAAAGACGATGGATGACCCACAAACTCCCTGAAGGCGACCGCGCGTAATCAACCGGTCGCCTTCAACTTTTCCTATGAGGTGTGGGAGATTGCTCCCACAAACTGATTGCCCTGTAAAACGCCTGTTCTTTTTATTTTTGCGCTTTTTTCTCCAGCCAGCCGCCCCCAAACCCAAAGAAAATCATCCCGGCCAGCGCCAGCCAACCGACCCAATCGTCCAGGTGAGTGGTTATTGTGCCTTTTCCGTTGCCCAGCGGCACATCGGCCAACAGGGTTGCTTCGCCACCTTGCGAGTAGGCCGCCAGCGCAATAATCCGCCCGTAGGGGTCAATAATGGCCGAGTCGAAACCGCCATCGGCTTTGACCATCGCCACGCGGTTTTCAACAGCGCGAAAAACGACGTGCGTATAATGTTTATCGGCGATGCTGCCCCAGTCATTCGATGGCACGCCAATCAACTGCGCTCCCTGGGCTTTAGCACAGTCGCTTCGTTTCGGAAGCCTTCTTCCAAAATCACAACATATCCCACCACCAGGTGTTAGCATGAAGCAGCAACTCGACGGGGTTGCGGTCGGGCGCGTTTTTGG
>CAYLZI010000143.1:0-7794 GCA_964388215.1 uncultured Anaerolinea sp. | reverse complement strand
AGATGCCGGTAGCGCCTTGCAGCAGGAACAGGAACAGGCTGGCCGAGCCGAGGGTGTTCCACCAGTTGCCGAGCGGCTCGGGGCGGTCGAGCATGTTCTTGTATATGTCGTTCAGGCCGAGGCGTTCATCCAGCCAGGCGAAGATATTTTTCCACAAAGCGGTGAGCATGGTCATTCTCCCTTAAGTTCAACGGGGATAATGGTGATGTTGCCCTCGGCATCCACTTCGTATTCGAAATGGCCGAGCGGTTCGGGCGGCGGGCCATACGACACTTTGCCATCGAGGTCGAACATGGCGTCATGACAGGGGCAGAGAAACCCTTTGGACTCCTCGCTCCAATTGACGCGGCACGAAAGATGGGTGCAGCGGCTGGACAGGATGAGCAGGTCTTGGGGCGATTCCGACTTGCGGACGATGAACCCGCTGAAGACGCTGGCGGTGCGTTCCCAGCCGTTGACTTTGGTGACAGTGAAGGAAAATGGATAGGGGATGCCAACGGGAATGTTAGCAAGGCTGCCGATGACAACCGGTTTGCCGGCCTTGTTTTCGCGCAGGGCGGGCGCCAGCATGAACCCGACGGCAGGAATGCCCACCCCGGCGGCGATGACGCCCCCAATGGCTCCCGTGGTGAGTTTAATAAAATCGCGCCGGGTGACCCGGTTCGAACCTGACATGCGCACCTCCTCTTATCCCGCCAGGGCGGGTTGGCGTGGCGCGTTGGCGTTGCTGACGACCCGATGCTTGCCGACGATGTAATCACTCTTTTTACTGAAGGTGAAAACCACAAGAATCGATTAGAATCGCCAATATGACATTTAGATGTAATAGATTATAAGGTTCTTCACGCGCTTTTTTACAGGATAACAGGAATGAAATAACCAGGATGATTGTCACTTTCTTTGTCAATTTAGGCGTGTGATAATCATAAAATAACCGTTCAGTCGGAATTTTTGTATCTCTTGTCATCAACAAAATCATATCCAAGGAGGAACAGATGGGCATGACTCGCAACGTCAGCCTGTTCACCGCGCTGGGGTATAAGGGGAAAGGGCCTTTCCTGACCTTTATCCTGCACCGGATTGGCGGCCTGGGCATGGCGGTTTTCGTCACGATGCACATTTTGGCATCGTTCCTGAGTGGGGATATCGGGCAGTTTTTAAACGGAATCTATGAACACTGGCTGTTCCAGGTTTTCGTATATTTCTGCGCCCTGTTCCACATCATCAACGGCCTGCGCATCACCATCCTTGACCTGTGGCCGAGCCTGCTGGAATATCAGCGCGAAGCAATCTGGATTGAGTGGGCAGTCTTCCTGCCAATTTTCGCGTTATCAGTCGTTGTGCTCATTCAAACGGCGGGAGGTTAACCATGAGCGTTTCCAAACCTCGAACCCTGCCGCTGAACAAACGCGGCCTGAATTTTGAAATGCTGATGTGGATGTACACCCGGCTCTCAGCCCTGGGTATGTATTTGTTTATGTTCATTGCGCTGATTGGGGCCTTGTACATGGGCGCCCGCTACCAGATGAGCCTTTCGGACCTGATGCGCTGGCTGTTTATGCCCAACATCGCGCATGTCGAGCAGGTGGCAACCGTAGAAAATGTGGATGCCTGGGCGACTGCGTTCTGGAGTCTGGTGGCGAGCGGGATGTACCTGCTGGCGACCTCGCACGGCATGCATGGGCTGGTGGCAATTGCCGACGATTACATCGTTTCCGGCCTGGGGCGCAAGATAGTCCGCTTTTTGAGCATTATTATAATGATTTCGATGATACTCATCGGTCTGTACATTGTCTGGCAGGAACCCCTGCTAAAACTACTGGGAGGGGCGCAATGAAGCATCAATTTGATGTGATTGTGGTGGGCGCGGGCGGCGCGGGCCTGATGGCCGGCCTGTACGCTTCACGCACCGCCAAAACAGCGGTCATCAGCAAACTCTACCCCACCCGCTCGCACACTGGCGCGGCGCAGGGCGGCATTAGCGCGGCGCTCGGCAACCTGGAAGAAGACCGGGTGGAATGGCACACCTACGACTCGGTCAAAGGCTCCGATTACCTGGGCGACCAGGATGCCATTGAGTTCATGTGCCAGGAAGCCCCGCAAGCCATCCTGGAACTCGAACATATTGGGCTGCCCTTCGACCGCACCCCCGACGGCAAAATTTCACAGCGCCCCTTTGGCGGCCACACCAACAACGTAACCGGCAAACCCGTCCGGCGCGCGGCACATGCCGCCGACCGCACCGGTCACATGATTTTGCAGACCCTCTACCAGCAGTGCTTGAAAAACAACGTCAATTTTTACGATGAATTCCAGGTTATTGACCTGTTAATTAACGATGGCAAAGCGGTCGGCGTGGTGGCGGCGAACCTGGCAGATGGGGAACTGCATACTTTCCACGCAAAGAGCGTCATCTTCGCCACTGGCGGGCATGGCCGGGTGTGGGAAATTACATCCAACGCTTACGCTTATTCTGGTGACGGCACGGCAATTACCTTCCGGCGCGGCATTCCGCTCGAGGATATGGAATTTTTCCAATTCCACCCAACCGGTATTTATAAACTGGGCATCCTGATTACGGAGGGCGTGCGCGGCGAGGGCGGCATCCTCATCAACGGCAAGGGCGAACGTTTCATGGAAAAATACGCCCCACGCGTGAAAGATTTGGCCTCGCGGGATGTCATCAGCCGGGCGATTTATCTCGAAATCCGCGACGGGAACGGGGTCAACGGCTCGAACTACGTCTACCTGGATGTGCGCCCTGAGGTAGTGAACAAATTCGCCGCCATAGATGGCCGCACCAACCCCGACGGCTCACCCTATAAAGTGGCCGCCGAGGAACTGCTGAAGAAGCTGCCCGACATCATCGACTTCAACCGCGTTTACCTGGGCATCGACCCGATGACCCAGCCCATGCCCATCCAACCAACGGCGCATTATGCAATGGGCGGCATCCCTACCAACCAGTACGGCGAAGTGGTCATTGACGATAAAAAGACCGTTTTCCCCGGCCTGTACGCGGCGGGCGAGGTGGCTTGCGTCTCCATTCACGGCGCGAACCGGCTTGGCACGAACTCGCTGCTCGACCTGGTAGTCTTCGGCAAATATGCCGGGCTGCGCGCCGCCGAATACGCCAACAGCGCCGAGTTCACGCCCCTGCCCGACGCCCCGACCGCCTTCGCTGAGCAGCAATTCAACGCGCTGCGCAACGGTTCGGGCAAGGAAAATCTGACCGACATCTCGAACAAGATGAAAAAGGTGATGTTCGACGATGTGGGCGTGTTCCGCACCGAGGAAGGGATGAAGCGCGCGCTGGATGTGGTGCGCGACCTGAAAGAGCGCTACAAGCAAGTGCGCGTCAACGATACCGGCAAGATTTTCAACACCGAATTGCTGAACGCCTGGGAACTGGGCAACCTGCTCGAGATGGCCGAAGTGACCGCCCTCTCGGCGCTGAACCGCACCGAGAGCCGCGGCGGCCACGCCCGCGAGGACTACCCCAACCGCGATGACGCCAACTGGCTCAAGCATACCCTGGTTTGGAACCGCGACGGCAAGTTTGAAATTGGCTACAAGCCGGTCGTCATCACCAAGTACCAGCCCAAAGAGCGCACATATTGATTTTATGGAGTCTAGCAACTTGTTGCTGGCGGCAAAGGCAAGCCTTTGCACTTCATAAAACACTCCATAAAACGGAGGCCACTTATGAAAGTTACACTAAAAATCTTCCGATTCAACCCTGAAGTGGATAAAAAATGGCATTATGAGACCTACGTTATCGAGGCCCAGCCAACCGACCGCGTGCTGGATTTACTGGAATATGTCAAAGGCTACATAGACGGCACGCTTTCCTTTCGCCGCTCGTGCGCGCATGGAGTGTGCGGCTCAGATGCGATGCGCATCAATGGCGCGAATATGCTGGCCTGCAAGACGCTGGTACGCGACCTGGGCGATAAAATTACCGTTGACCCAATTATGGGGCTGAAGGTCATCAAAGACCTGATTGTTGATATGGACCCGTTCTTCGCCAATTACAAAAAGGTGCTGCCCTGGTTCATTAACAATAGCCCGTTGCCTGCCGATGGCAAGGAACGCCTGCAAAGCCCTGAAATCCGCGAACGCTTCGATGACACCACCAAGTGCATCTTATGCGCCTGCTGCACCACATCTTGCCCCTCGTTCTGGGGCAGCGACGATTATCTCGGCCCGGCGGCGCTGGTGACGGCGCACCGCTTTATCTTCGACGACCGTGACGAGGCTGCTGCCGAGCGCCTGGGCATCATCAGCGAGACGAGCGGCCTGGCGCGCTGTCATACGGCTTTCAACTGCACCCTGGCCTGCCCACGCGAAATTCAGATTACCAAAGCAATTGGCGAGTTGAAAATGGCGACGATTACAGGGAAGTTGGATTAAAAACCGTAGGCTATGGACGATTGACGATGGAAAAGACCGGGGACAGGCGTTCCCCGGTCTTTTTTGCGAGGTGAGGCAAATTGCCAATTTGCCTTACAACTGGTACAACTGACCGTACTTTTCTTTCAGGTATTGGATGTAAGGTTGGATGGTGAGCGGGCTGCCGGTGGCGCGTTCGACGATTTCGGGGGCGGTGAATTTGCGTCCGTGTTTGTAGAGGTTTTCTTTGAGCCAGCCGCGCAGAGCGCTGAATTGGCCTGCTTTCATTTCAGCGGGGATTTCGGGATGGGCTTTGAGGGCGGCGGCGTAGAATTGGGCCGAGAGGATGTTGCCGAGGGTGTAGCCCTGGAAGGCGCCGCCAATCGTGCCGGCGTACCAGTGGACATCTTGCAAGACGCCGTCGCGGTCATCGGGCGGGGTGATGCCGAAGTCTTTTTCGAAGCGTTCGCGCCAGGCTTCGGGCAGGTCGCGGATGGAGAGTGAACCTTCGAGCAGGGCCAGTTCAAAGTCGAAGCGCAGCATGACGTGCAGGTTGTAGGTGACTTCGTCGGCGTCGGTGCGGATGAGGGAGCGTTCGACTTTGTTGACGGCGCGGTAAAACTGCTCCAGCGTGACTCCGCGCAACTGTTCGGGGAAGGAATCTTGCAATTTGGGGAAGAAGTGTTCCCAGAAGGCGAGGCTGCGTCCGACGATATTTTCCCAGTTGCGCGATTGGCTTTCGTGAACGCCGGCGCTGGTGCCTTCTGCCAGGGGCGTGCCTTCCAGGGCTATATCAATGCCCTGCTCGTACATGGCGTGGCCGGCCTCGTGGATGTTGCTGAAGAGGGTTTCGCCGAGGAAGTTTTCTTTGACGCGAGTGGTTATGCGCACATCGCCAAGGGAGAATTTGGTCATGAAGGGGTGGTGGGTTTTGTCTATGCGCCCGCGGTTGAAGTCGTAACCCAACTGACGGAC
The DNA here is from genome assembly GCA_964388215.1 of uncultured Anaerolinea sp. Lineage (GTDB taxonomy): Bacteria > Chloroflexota > Anaerolineae > Anaerolineales > Villigracilaceae > UBA5195. The sequence goes on along the minus strand of CAYLZI010000143.1, from coordinate 2,427 downwards.
GAGGTCTTCGGCGAATTTTAGTTGTTCGGTTTCGGGGTAGTGTCTGTGGAGGAAGGAATCATCTGCGGGGGGCTGGGAGGTGATGGCCCTGACGATGGGGACGAGTTGGGCGCGCAGCTCGGCGAAGAGTTGGCGCACGCTGGAGGCTTTCATGCCATAATCGGCGAAGTTTATCAGGGGGTCGGCGATGTGTTCGTAGCCAGGGAAGAAGTCGGCCAGTTTGCGGCTGAGGTCGAGGGTTTTTTCGAGAAGAGGCTGGACTTTGAGAAAGTCGTTGGCGGGGCGGGCTTCGGTCCAGACCTGGTAGGATTGGGCGGCGTGGATGTTGAGTTCAGCGAGGAATTGGGGCGGGATTTTGGTGGCGCGTTCGTAGTCAACGCGAGTGACGCGAATGAGGCTGGCATCGTCGGATTCGTAGGGCAGGCTTTCGCCGTAGGGGCGCAGGTCGTCGAGCAGTTTGCCGATGGCGGGGTCTATAAATTTTTCCTGAGAGATTTTGGCGAGGGTGGCGCCCTGCCGGCCTCGGGCTTCGGCGCCGCCGGGGGGCATGTAGGTGGCCTGGTCCCAGTAGAGGAGGGCGGCCGCGTTGTTGAGGTCGTCTATTTCGGCGAGGCGGGTTTTGAGTTCGGTGAGTTTTGCTTGGGTTGTGGTCATGGGGGTTCCTTTGGTGTTCAGTTATCAGTTATCAGTACTTGAGTTTAGAGTTCAATTTGGGTCAAACCATTTTTGTACACGGATTACACGGAATCTCACGGATTTTTCTTAAAAAATCCGCGCGCGCCCTACGGGGGCAGTCCGTCGAATCCGTGAAATCCGTGTACAGGTTTTGGGTTTTTCTCGCCAAACCGGCTGCTCGACGGGCAGTTGGTTAGAAGTCGAGGGGGGATTTGACGGCGAGGCCGCCGCGTTGGAGGACGTGGGTGTATATCATGGTGGTTTTTACGTCTTTGTGGCCGAGCAGTTCCTGGACGGTGCGGATGTCGTAGCCATTTTGGAGGAGGTGGGTGGCGAAGGAGTGGCGAAAGGTGTGGGGTGAGACTCGTTTTTGGAGGTTGGCAGCTTTGGCGGCGGCGGTTACGGCTTTTTGCAGGGCGGTTTCATGAATGTGATGGCGGCGGACGATGCCTGTTTCGGGGTCTTTGGAGAGGCTGGAGGCGGGGAAGAGGTATTGCCAAATCCACTGTTGGTGGGCGGCGGGGAATTTTTTTCCCAGGCCGTAGGGCATGTAAACGGAGCCAAAACCATCGGCGAGGTCTTTTTGGTGAGTTTGTTTTACCTGGGCGAGGTGCTGGCGCAGCGGGTTTATCAGGCTGTCGGGGAGCATGGTGACGCGGTCGTCGCCGCCTTTGCCGTCATAGATGATGATGCGGTGGTTGTCAAAGTCAATGTCTTTGATGCGCAGGCGCAGACATTCCATGAGGCGCAGGCCGCTGCCATACATGATTTGGGTCATGAGCTGGTAGGGCGGGGTCATGCGGGCGAGGATGGCGCGGGCTTCGTCTTTGGAGAGGACGGTTGGAACGCGTTTGCCTTTTTGGGGGCGCACAAAGTCAATGGCGGTTTCGTCCAGTTCTGTTTTGAGGACGTTGCGGTAGAGGAAGAGGATGGCGCTGATGGCCTGGTTTTGGGTGGAGGCAGAGGCTTTGCGGTCTACGACGAGGTGGGTGAGGAATTGGTTGATTTCGGGGGCGGCCATTTCGCGGGGGTGGCGTTTGTGATGAAAAAGGATGTATTCACGCACCCAATGGGTGTAGGTTTTTTCGGTGCGGGGAGAATATTGCCTGAGGCGTATGGTTTCGCGGTAGATGTCGAGGAGTTTTTTCTCTGCCATTGGTGACTTTTTTCCTTGACTGGTTGTGCTATACTATTTTTATGTATTTTACTTGTTTTGGGGCTGATTGACAGAGCGCGCTGGAAGAGGTTTTATTTATGCAGACGTTGTTGACGCGCAAGCCGGGGCAGAAGGGGACGAAGCAACTGCTTCTTAAGTATGGTGAGCAGTTGGTGTGCGTGCGGTATCGGTACGATGATGAGAGAAGACGGCGGTTGAAGACGGTGGAGTTGGTGGTGGAGGAACGCGAGTGGATGCCAGATGATACGCGGGTGTTGGTGCGGGTGGCTTGGGATGAGCAAGAGTTGAGAGGCAAAGTAAAGGGCGCGGGAGGCCGTTGGCGTCCTGAACGCAAGTTGTGGGAGTTGCCATACAGTAAGGTGGTTGAGTTGGGTTTGGAGGAGCGGATGGTGCGTGAGTGGGTTTTACGATGACTATTTTGCCTGGGGCAAAAGGGTTATCGAATGTAGTTACGGTATATATATTTAGTAACCTTTTTAGACTGGGTATTCTATGCAGTACCCTTTCTGTCTAATTAATAGTTGGACGAACCCGTAAGATGTAGTCATGAAGAGAAAACCAAAACACAACTTGAT
>CAYLZI010000142.1:0-7945 GCA_964388215.1 uncultured Anaerolinea sp. | reverse complement strand
TTTCATAACCCGATTATACCACTATCCTGCTTACTCATTTGTCTTTGCGCTATGTCTATTGATGATGCGATTAAAGAGATGCAGTCTAAAATTACAGCCATCAGCGGTAGCGCGCAAATGAAGGTTGTTAAAATGTCAGATGAGGAAGCGCGCATCACTGTGCTGGCACCTGCCGGAGAAATCCAGCCCATTAAAGATGCCACTTTCATGCCCGCCATGCAATACCTGAACAACGATGGATTCGATATTCAGGTGCAGGTTTATGATAAAGACGCGCCTCCGCTTTCTGCATGAAAAGGATGGGTTCGGGCCAAGGCAGGCAGCCGCCTGCCTTTTTGTTTAAGATTCACAGTAAAATAGGATAAATGCTGGCTAAAACGCAAAAATTCCTGCTTCTGCTGCTCGTTTTCAGCCTGGTTTTCCCTTCGGCTTTTGCCCGCGCCCAGGGAACGGCCTCGCTGCTTTTGTTCCAGCCCAATGCTGGCACATTTCCATCCATCACAGCGCTGATGGATGTCTTTGATGAGCAGGGGAACTTTGTCACTGGCCTGTCCGCTGCCGACATCTCTATTCTCGAAAATGGGCAAACGCTCGGAGCGCCATCCACCCTTGAGCAGTTGGGGCAGCCCCTGAAAGTGGTGGTGGCAATCAACTCTGCCCCGGCGCTGGCTGTGCGTGATGGGCTGGGCGTCTCTCGCTATGACAAAATGACCGCCGTGCTAAAGAACTGGGCCGCGGCTCGGCCCGCCGATGGCTCAGATGACTTTGCCCTAACCTGGAATGGGGGAATTATCGCCTCGCAACTCAGCCCGACAAACTGGCTGGCGCGCTTCGAAAATTTCGACCCGGCCTTGCGCAGTTCGGTTGCAGGGTTAACCTCCCTGGCTTTTGCCATAGACGTTGCCCAGCAGGAGACACCGGCCCTGGGCAGTAAAAAAGCCATCCTGTTCATCTCTCCACACCTCGAATCCAACGACTTAAATGCCTTGCCCGACTTGATTAACCGCGCCCGGCAGTCGAATATTCGCGTTTTTGTGTGGATGGGTGATTCGAGCGATTATTTCAACCATCGCGGAGCGCAAGCCTTGTTCGATTTAGCCCAACAGACCGGGGGACGTTATGCAGCGTTTAGCGGCTCCGAAACGCTGCCCGACCCCGAAGAATGGGTTGCCTCGCTGCGCTATGTCTACCGCCTGACTTATGAATCTGCAATTCGAGAAACAGGGACGCACAACTTTAGCGTCTTGCTCAACGCGCGCGGCCTTCAGTTGACCAGCAGCCCGGTCTCGCTCCAGGTGGAAATCGAACCGCCTAACCCGGTTTTGCTCTCTCCACCCATTCAAATTATCCGCCAGAACCTGGTAGACCAGTTCGATATCGAAAACTCCCTGCCTAAAACGCAAGAGATTGCCATCATCGTTGAATTTAACGACAAAATCAAACGCTCCCTGGCGCGCGCTACGCTTTATGTTGACGGGGAGATTGCAGACGAGAACACCGCTCCCCCCTTCGACAAATTTACCTGGGAGCTGAGCAATTACCTTGTTACCGGGGAGCACAACTTGCAGGTGGAGGTAGTTGATGCTTTGGGATTGTCTAAAAAGAGCGCTGTTGTGCCGGTTTTGGTTACTGTCATCCAACCCCCCGGGGGCATAGCCGGCCTGATTTTGCGCAATCGCGCAGCAGTCACAATATCTGTCATCATTGCGGCTGGCCTGGTGCTGCTGGGAATCTTGTTCTTTGGGGGGCGCAAAACGCTGAACGTGCTGGCCGAGCGCCGCCGGGCGCGCGCAACGCGCTTCGACCCGCTTACCCAGCCGGTGAAAATGGGAAAAGACAAAGCCGATTCGCGCGCCAACCCTTTCCCCTGGCTGCGCCGCCAAGCACCGCCCCCCACTGCATACTTTGTCAGGTTGACGATGGACGGGCAGCCCACCCCTGGCGACCCCGTCCCGTTAACCGGGCGTGAACTGACCTTCGGCACAGACCCAACCCAAGCCACCAACGTTTTCGACCATCCATCCATTTCCTCGCTCCATGCGCGTCTGCAACAGGATGAAACTGGCAACTTTATCCTGCTCGACCAAAATTCAATCGCCGGAACCTGGGTCAATTACGAGCCTGCCCCAAAAGAAGGGTGTGCGCTCAAGCATGGTGATGTGATACACTTTGGACAATTAACTTACCGGTTTATCTTTACAAAGCCGCCCGCCCCACAAAAACCTGTCGTAGCCCCGTTATCAGCGGATGATTCGCACTGACCATTCCCACCTTTATGTGACCGCCAAGTCCCATCCGGGCATGAGCGGCAAGAATAACGAAGACAACTTTGCGGTTTCGGCGTATCTCATCAGCAAGATGAACCCGACTCCGTCTGTCTTTGCGGTTGTCTCCGATGGCATTGGCGGGCATCGCGCCGGGGAAGTGGCCTCGGAATTAGTGGTTAACCTCATCAGCGAGGCGGTTGAAAAACGCGAGGGCGGGCATCCATTGGCTGTTTTCCAGAATAGTTTTTACAGAGTCAGCGAAGCCATCTTCGAAAAAGCGGAAGAAGACGTCTCTCGCAAGGGGATGGGCGCTACAGCCGCCTGCGCTTGGGTCATTGGTTTTCAATTGTACATTGCCTATGCCGGTGATTCGCGGATTTACCTGGTTCGCGGCAAGAGCATCTTGCAACTTTCGCGTGACCATACCTGGGTGCAGGAAGCCCTTGAGAAGGGCATTATAGGCAATGAAGGGCTAAAAAGCCATCCCAACCTGCACGTCATCCGCCGTTATCTGGGGTCTAGCGAACCGCCCGAGCCAGACCTGCGGCTGTTTCTTTCTCCGAGCGAAAGCGACGCAAAAGCCAAATCGAACCAGGGGCTAACTCTCGAACCAGGGGATGTCATTTTACTTTGCACCGACGGCCTGACCGACCTGGTAGATAATTCAGAAATCCGTGATTCGTTAAATGGCCGTACGCTTTCACAGGCTGCCGACTTGCTCGTCGAACTGGCAAACTCGCGCGGCGGGCACGACAACATCACCGTTGTCATGTTGGGCGTGCCGCCGGGTAACAAAAAGGGGAGTATTGCCTGGGTAACGGGCTGAGAAAGAGCATTACCATTTATATCTCACCCCTCCACCAGGCGGCCAACCAATCTGCGAGCAAAATTCCTAACAGCCCACAGGCCAGGTCGAGCAGGTCGGGCGTGCGCAGGGAGAAAAAAAACTGGCTGATTTCTTCAACCAGCGCCAGCCCGGCCACGAAAAGGGATGTCAGCGCGGGAAAAAACGCGCCCATGCGCAAGCGGCGGGGAAAGGCGCGGGCCAGCAAAAAGGCCAGGATGCCATACAGAATGAAATGCCCAACCCGGTCACCGCCAGGAAACCGGTAAAGGTTACGGATAAACGCTGGAATCTCGCCCGTGTTGGCAGCCCAGATGACGAACATAATGAAGCCAAGAAAAAGCAGGGCGAGAAGTTTTTTCACTTTACAATCACAAAAAGAGCGTCCATGGCCAACAGTGAACCATCGGCAGCCGATAAATCTGACAGGGTAATGCGCGCCGGGCCACTGTAGCCTGCCGCGTTAAAGTTGAGCGGCAAATCGAACGTGCCGGGCGCGCCCATATCGGGCGCATTGACCATCAGTGGGCCAATGGTGAGCGGTTCACTCATGCCAGGAATGAACACCTCATACACCAGGTTGTTCTCGAAAGGCGCAATGCTGACGCTGCCGCGCAGGGAGAAGACTTTGTTCACTTCCACGCCGTTAGCAGGTGATTCGATGTTAATCATGCGCTCTGCCCCGGTTGGGGTCTGGCTGGAGAAACTTGCCAGGGCGAGGGTACTTTCCCACAGACGCAGGACGCGGCGGGTGGGGAAGTTGGGGCAACAGCCAGGGTCCTCGAAACCGTGAATGATGGCGTCGAGGTAAATTTCACCGTTATAGATGGCAAAAGCATTGACCAGGGCGCGGTCATCCACAAAATGCGAAGCGGCATAGACTGGCAACCCACCCTGATTAATGAATGCCACTGCTGAGACGAACTGCCCCGTCCCGCCGTAGTTTTCAGCGAGGATAGCGGCGGCATCTACAGCCCCATCGCCATTCAAGTCGCCGAAGGCAAGCGAGTCGGTCAAAATAACTGAAACATAACCCGGTTGGGCAGGGTCGCTGCCCTGCTGAAATACCCCATCCTCAAGTTGCACCGCGTGAGTCGCTCCATCTACACCGGGCAGGTCAAACTGCGCGTTTCGCAGATGCTCCGCCGTTAGCGCGGGAGTCTCTACAAAGGGCGTGGGCGTGACAGGAGGCAGGATGACGACCGGGGTGAAGGTCGGCTGGAGTATGTTTGGGGTGGCCGAAGCAGATAGGCTGGGAACAGGCGTTGCCAGAGGGGGCGGGTCGAAAAAATCCACAGAAATCCGGCAGCCAAGCGCAAACAGCGCAAATAGCAACAGTAAAATGATTGGTTTTTTCATTTGTTCACAGCCCTTTCGGGGTTCGATATTCGGTATTTGAGTTATCGAATAACGCCCTTACGGTATCACCACTGTCCAGGTTCCGCCTGAGTCGCTGGTGCGGTACAGGCGGACGCGCGAGCGGTCGTCTACGGTAACCAGCCAGCCATTGCGCGGGTCAATGAAGTTTAAAAAAACGCCCGCTTCGCGCGCCGAGAAAGAGACCGGCTGCGCAGCCCAGGTTTGCGCGCCATCGGTAGTGTAAAACAACGAGCGCCCGGCCCAGGCCCATCCGGTGCTGTGATTAACAAATTCATAAGCCGAGCCGCGCTGGAGTGAGCTGCGCGGAGCCCAATTCCAGCCAGTGTCTTCGGTATAGTAAAAAACGCGAACTGCTTCATCGTCGGTCAAAAAATCTACTGGCAAAAACCCTTTGCCATCCGAAAAGAAGACCGGAGGTAAGGTTTCGGTCATGTAATCATTTTGTATTCCTTCGGGCAGGGGCAATGCAACGCGCTCCCAACTGCGGCCTGCGTTGGTGGTGCGGAAAAGATAGATGGAATTTTCAACTGGCTCGGAACCGGTGATATACCCCAGGCTAAGATTGGCAAACACCGCTCCACTCTTAACCCCCGAAAAAGGCAGGCCAGCCACCTCGCCCGGCTGGTCGTGAGCGAAAGTCCGCAGCCAGTTTACACGGTCGAGGGATTGGAACACAGCCACAGGCATCGAACCGGCGGCTGGCCCCAGGGTTTGGACGATTAATCCCTCCAGGTTGGTATTTGGCATAAATTGAATACTGCCACTCGACATTGGCACAGGAATGCTCTGCCAGGTTTGGCCGCCATCGGCAGTGTAATTCAACGTTCCGCTGTTGCGGCCATCAGGAGCGGCAACGAGAATAAACGCCTCCCGCTCACTGTGAAAAAAAGCCCCGTTGTAACCGCTAAACTCCCCGCCCGGCACAGGCACACCAGCCCAGGTAAACCCGCCGTCGTTGGTGGCAAGCAGTTGGTTTTCAATAATGCCCCAGCCGCGCATGGGCGTAAACATGTGAATTGAAAGCAGCGGCGGCCCATTTTGAGCGTTGAGCGGCAGGGTAGGCGTAATGGTGGGGGTCTGCGTGGCGGCTGGGGTGGGTGGGGGCGGGGTAACAGAACTCGTTGGGGTGGGCAGGTCTGGTGACGGGGGCGGGGGGCTGGCAATTTCACTCTGGCAGGCTGCCAGCAACAGGCCCGCCAAAAGAAACAAGAGTATTGAAAAGATTTTTCGCATGGTTCTCTCCAAATTTGGAGCTGAAAGTCTCCAGACTTTTAACCAACGACCAGAGTCGTTGGGATCCATCCTACGCCAATTCTACGATAGTTGCCTCGCCCTGGCCGACGCCCACGCACAGGGTCGCCAGGCCATAGCGCGCGCCTCGCCGCCGCATCTCATGAAGCAGGGTGGTGAGAATGCGCGCGCCCGAACAGCCGAGCGGATGCCCAAGCGCAATCGCCCCGCCGTTGACGTTGACGATGGACTCGTTCAGCCCCAGGTCTTCGAGGACGGCCAGCGACTGCACGGCGAAGGCTTCGTTCAACTCCACCAGGCCGAGGCCTGCTGCCGTTAAACCGGCGCGCGCCAACGCCTTTTGGGTCGCCGGAACGGGGCCAACGCCCATGATGCGCGGCTCGACTCCCGCCGCGGCGGCAGAGACGAAACGCGCCAGCGGCTTTAGGCCCAGCGCGGCGGCTTTTTCGGCGCGCATCAGCAGCAGGGCCGCTGCGCCATCGTTTAACCCAGACGAATTTCCAGCCGTAACAGTTCCCCCCTCCTTTTTGAAAGCCGGTTTCAGGCGGGCCAGGCTCTCAGTCGTGGTATCACGGCGCGGGCGCTCGTCGGTCGTCACCAGGGTTGGGTCGCCCTTTTTCTGCGGCAGGGGAACGGGCAGAATCTCATCGGCAAACTTCCCGCCATCTATGGCTGCAATTGCGCGTTGGTGCGACTGGGCGGCGAAGGCATCTTGCTTCTCACGGGTCAGGTGCGGGCGCAGGGCGGCGATGTTTTCGGCGGTTTCGCCCATTGAGTCTATGCCATGCAGGTCTTTCATCTTCGGGTTGGGGTAACGCCAGCCGAGGGCGGTATCGTAGGCGGTCAGGTTGCCAAAACTGAAGCCTTCCTCCGCTTTGGGCAGCGAGTAGGGCGCGCGCGACATCGATTCGACCCCGCCTGCGATGTAAACATCCCCATCCCCGGCGCGGATGGCGCGGGCCGCAATATTGACCGCCGCCAGCCCCGAAGCGCACAGCCGGTTAACGGTGATGCCCGGCACGCTGGCGGGAAACCCCGCTAACAGCAGCGACATACGCGCCACATTGCGGTTATCCTCCCCGGCCTGGTTGGCGCAGCCGAGATAAACTTCATCCACCAGGGCCGGGTCTAGTTGGTTCCGTTCGATGATGGCTTTCATCGCCAGCGCGGCCAAATCATCGGGGCGGACTTTTGCCAACGCGCCTCCCAGCGCGCCGATGGGCGTGCGAATAGCATCTACAATCACAACGTCGGACATGCGACCTCCAGGGTAGGGTTTCTAATAGATTTGTTTGCGGAATAAATTTCAGGCTATAGAAATTGTACCACCCGTCAGAGCAGGGTTGTCGAACGGTATCTTTCGCGCTATCAAAAAACTGTTGGGGCGGCAGTTAAACTGCCGCCCCAACCAAAGGCCGTTTCTGGCAGCCTACGGGATGCTAAGATTTGTTCAAGAACGCAATTGCCGGTTCCAGGTCGTAGAACAGGGCCACATCCACGCCCTCTTGTTTGAGCATGGCTTCGATGAAATCGTGCGAATGGTCATAGGGGCTGACCAGCATGGCAATCCGCGCGGCGAGGTTGATTCTGGGGTTGCGCATGTCTTGGCTGACAAAGGTGTAGTTGCGCATGACGGTATCGGTGTTGCGGCCTTCAGAAAAATCGAGCAAGAAGTGGTCAACACCCATCTCGCGCCCCATTTTATGAGCTTCGAGATGCCATGATATCGCCTGGTGGCGGCCAAATTGCCCGACCACTTTCAAGATAATGTATTTTCCGTCTTTGGAAGGAGCAATTGAGTGTTCCATCGAACCTCCGAGAAGTTATAAAATTGGGGTACTGACATTATAACTGTAACTACGACGCAAGGCGCATCCGGGCAAACTTCACTTTGGTCGTAGAGTGGCATTAATGCCGCGTCATAATGGGAAAACGTGGGTGTGTTGTGCAGGTTTTATGCGTCAAACCAGATTGTGGTGTTCTGTATTGCTAATCGCTGAAAGGGGCTGTTGCGGGTTGAATTCTAAACTCAAGTACAATATAGTACCTTTGAAGTTGAATCCTTGTACAAAATGCAAGAAAATTTAAACACAAAGGACACGAAGGCTTTAATGTCTTTTAAGGTTTTGCTTTTCCGGCTTGTCCGAGTTAGGTATTCTCAAATTTCTCTATCGGGCAAAATTTGCATAGGGCACAGATGAGC
>CAYLZI010000141.1:0-7949 GCA_964388215.1 uncultured Anaerolinea sp. | reverse complement strand
TATTTACGAATAAATAATAAACGAGTTAGTATTTATAGTCAAGGCTCTATGAGAATTAGCGTGAAAACCTGTACATGGAACATTAGAGGTTTCAATTCGGGGTATCAAGGGTATTTGCAAAATGGCTACACGCATAATATGCTGCATTTTCTCGAAAAGATGTAGAATACAGTATCATTTTCATCCCCAAAAGGAAGACCTGCATGGAAAACATATTCACCCCTGAAAACGGCATCGCCCTGTTGACGCTGGCCGTGCTCGAAATCGTTCTCGGCATTGATAACATCGTTTTTATCTCCATTCTGGCCGATAAATTGCCAGAAAACCAGCGCGCCAAAGCCCGCCAGCTCGGGCTAGGCGTGGCACTCATCACCCGCATCCTGCTCCTGCTCTCTCTGAGTTGGATTATCAAACTTGAAGCGCCGCTGTTTACCCTGCCGGTTTTAGAAATTGGCATCTCGGGGCGCGATCTCATTCTGCTGGGCGGCGGCCTATTCCTGATTGCCAAAGCAACCCACGAAATCCACGACAAGTTGGAAGGGAAGCATGACTCAACCGGCGCGAAAGTCGCGGTGTCTTTTGTTGCCATCATTCTCCAGATTAGCCTGCTCGACATCGTATTCTCGCTTGATTCAGTCATCACCGCTGTCGGCATGGTGGACGAACTGGCAATCATGATTACCGCCGTTATTATTGCGGTTGTGATTATGCTCTTTGCCTCCGGGCATATCAGCGGATTTGTCAGCCGCCACCCAACCGTAAAAATCCTGGCCCTTTCCTTTCTGCTGCTCATCGGCACCGCGCTGATTGCCGAAGGCCTGCACCAGCACATAGAGAAAGGCTACGTTTACTTTGCAATGGGATTCTCAGTTTTTGTCGAAATGCTCAACCTGCGCATGCGCAAAGTCAGCGACCCGGTTCACCTACATAGCGCCTACGAGCCGGTCAGAGCAACCCGCCATCCTTTTACCAAGAAAAATAAAAAGTAAAACTGAGTCGTAACTGCTCAGCCCAGGAGCCTTTTTGCATAATCCGGCGGGACGCTACGCAGTCCCTGCCTCATAGCATGGAAGTCGGCTGAAGCCGACTCATTTTTGAGCCCGAAGGGCTTTTTTGCACTGAGGCAAGGCTTCAGCCCGCCGAAACAGGCAGAAAAGCCACAGCCTGAGCGGTTACCCTGAGTCTACCCAGCCCGGCATAAGCCGGGCTGTTTTATCAGAAAGCCTGATTGATTGATTGAACATTGAACAGAGAGCCTCTCGATTATAATTGCCCCGCTTCAGACTTCCATCCCATCCCCGCAGAATTAATCACAAGGAGACCGTAGTATGTTACATGGACCAGCCACACCAACAGGAAAAGACCCCGCCGGGCCGTATAAACAGCGCCTGGGCATCTGGATGTTCCTCTTCTACGCGCTATTTTATGCCGGGTTCGTTGCAATCAACCTGCTCAACCCACAGGCAATGGGCGCAATTGTCTTCGCCGGGCTGAACCTGGCAACCGTTTATGGCATGGCGCTGATTCTCGTCGCCTTCATCCAGGCGCTCGTCTACGATGCCATGTGCCGCAAGAAAGAATCAGAGTTGGAAACAGAACCACCTTCTCAAGGCAAGAAAGCAGCCAAACCTCAACCTGCCGCCAGGAATAAGACCCAACAAAGCGTTAAATCGACCTCCCCAAAGCCAGGCAAAAAGGGAAAGGCGTAATCTCATGGCTATCATCGTCTTCATTGCCTTTGTCGTTTTTGTGGTTGGCCTGTCATTTTACCTGGGCAGCAAAGCCAAGAGTTCCAGTTCCTATTATGCAGCAGGCGGTCAAATTCACTGGGGTGTCAACGGCATTGCCTTCGCCGGTGATTATCTCTCAGCGGCCTCCTTCCTCGGTATCTGCGGCCTGATTGCCACCATCGGCTACGACGGTTTCCTCTACTCAATCGGCTACCTGGCCGGGTGGATTGTGGCGCTCTTTGTGGTGGCAGAACCGCTCAAGAAATTGGGCAAATACACCTTCACCGACGCGGTGGACGCCAATTACAACTCGCGCGGCATCAAACTGGCGGCGGCCATCAGCACCCTGGTCGTCTCACTGTGCTACCTCATCCCGCAGATGGTCGGCGCGGGCGTGCTGATCGAACCGCTGCTGGGCATCCCACACGCCTGGGGCGTCATCATGGTCGGCGTCATCGTCATCACCATTGTCGCCACGGCAGGCATGGCTTCCACTACTTATGTTCAGTTCCTGAAAGGCGCGCTGTTGATTGTCTTTTCGTCCGTGCTGGTGTGGGTGGTGCTGACGCGTGGCCTCTCCACCCAGCCTGACCAGGGCGGGACAATGCCTTTCTACCAATATGCTCATATCGAAGCTGCCAAAGCCACCGATGGGAAAATCGAGGCCGAGGGCGTGCAAATCCTCGAGCAGGTGGAAGTCAAAGGCGAGCTGACCTTCGCGCGCCTCAATCACCAGGGCCAGGAAAACTGGTGGTACGCCGCCAAGACCGAGACCGGGTTGACCCTCAAAGAAGCCCAATCCGTCGTCACCAAAGCGGATGGCAAGTGGATTAACGGCGCGCCCGAATCAGAAACCAACAAACTGCGCCAGGTGGGAAACCTGGAGCAGATTCGCGGCGAAAAACAGGTCGAAACCGGCAGCCTCTCCATTTTTGAATTCCTGGCCTCCATCACCGACAAAGACACCATCGTCCGCACCTGGAAAAGCGCCAGCTTTACCGACGCAGCCGGTGAAAAAGTGACCGTTTACTACCCTAACGATGTGCGCGGCGACCGCATCATGCGCCCGGGTCTGAAATTCAAAGTCGAAGGCACGCTGCTCGAACGGCTGGATTTCCTCTCGCTCATGCTGGCCCTGTTCCTCGGCACCGCCGCCCTGCCACACATCCTCATCCGCTACTACACCGTCCCCAGCCCGGCCAGCGCGCGTAAATCAACGATTGTGGCAATCGCCGCGATTGGCTTTTTCTACATCCTGACCCTCTTCATGGGCCTGGGCGCGATGGTCAACGGCACGATGAACCCCGCCGATAGCAACATGGCCGCGCCCCTGCTGGCGCGTTCCTTTGGCGAACTGCTCTTTGCGATTATCTCGGCCATCGCCTTTGCGACCGTGCTTGGCACCGTCAGCGGGTTAATTGTGGCCGCCTCGGGCGCAGTGGCGCACGACCTGTTCGACCGCTACCTGCAAATTAAAATGGACGACCGCCAAAAAGTGACCGCAGGCAAAATTTCGGCCTTTGTGATTGGCGGCATCGCCATCATTTTAGGGATTTTGTTCAAAGGGATGAACGTCTCCTTCCTGGTTGGGCTGGCCTTTGCGGTGGCGGCTTCCGCCAACCTGCCGGCCATCGTCATGCTCCTGTTTTGGAAGAAAACCACCGCCAAGGGCATTGCAGCCTCCATCATGGTCGGCACCGTGTCCTCGCTCGGGTTGATTGCCTTATCGCCCGAACTGTACACCCTCTACGGCCTCAACCCGCTCGACGCGCCAATTCCCTTCAGCAACCCCGGCATGGTCTCCATCCCGCTCAGCTTCCTCACCCTGGTCGTGGTTTCCCTGCTAACGCAGAAGCAAAAGTAAATCCGGAAAGTCAGCCTTTCTCACCAAGACTTCCGAAGTTTCGCCATCAACGGCGATTCGGAAGTCTTTTTGTAGCGCGGCATATTAATGCCGCGCTACATTTTTGATAGGCTATAATCGAACTCGCCCAATCATAAAAACCACCATGAGCATTACCGTCAACCTCCACACCCACACCCTGTTCAGCGACGGCGAACTCAGCCCCGAATCGCTGGCCGCCAACCTGGCACATGCCGGCGCGCGCTACGTTGCCCTGACCGACCACGACACACTGGAGGGTCTGCCACGTTTCGAGGAAGCCCTCAAAAAACGCGGGTTGGCTTGCCTGCCCGGCGTAGAATTGACGACCTGGTTCAGCCCGCAAGGCGAGGACAGCGAGCGCGAACTGCACCTGCTCGGCTACGGGTTCGACCCCCAGCACCCCGACCTGCTGGCAACCCTGGCTTCAATGCGCCAGGCGCGCGAGCTGGAAGTGCAGAGCATCGCCGGGTCACTCCGCAAAAAAGGCGCTAACAACCCGCAAGATACCCCCGCCATCAACGCTGCCCCAACCGGAAGGCTGGAAACAGGCGCAGCCATCCACCTGCTCCACCGAGCCGGGGGCAAAGCCTTCCTGGCGCACCCGCTCATATACGAAACCGACCCAACCCGGCTGGAAGCGCTGCTGCTCGAACTCAAAACCCTCGGGCTGGATGGGCTGGAAGCGCTCTACGAACCATTCCCAGAAACAGAGCGCGCCCGGCTGCTAGAACTCGCCCACAAGCACGAACTCCTCGCCAGCGCCGGAACAGATGCCCACACCATCAATAACGCATACGCCATCGAAATGCCCCGCGCCGAATGGATGCGCTTCCGTGAAGCCGTTTTTACCGGCCCCGCCCTCGCCGGGCTTACCCCAAGGACGGAGAACAACGCCCCCGGCAGCCACGCCCTGCCCCCTCCGGCTGGCAAACCCCACCACTTTCGCCGTCGTTCTTACATCCTGCGCATCTTCCTGCCCACACTCATCGCCATCGGATTGTTCCTGGCCGCCATCTGGGGCATTATCCTGCCCTCTTTCGAGCAAACCCTGCTCGACCGCAAGCGCGAATTGATTCAAGAACTCACCAACTCGGCCTGGAGCATCCTGGCATCCTACCAGCGCGACGAACAAAACGGCCTGCTCACCCGCGAAGAAGCCCAACGCCTGGCCGCCGCGCGAATCGAATCGCTCCGTTACGGCCCCGAAGGCAAAGATTATTTCTGGATTCAAGACCTGCAGCCGCGCATGGTCATGCACCCCTACCGCCCCGACCTGAACGGGCAAGACCTATCCACCTTCACCGACCCGCGTGGCGCGCCCATTTTTGTCGAATTTGCCAGCCTGGCACAACGCAAAGGCGAAGGCTATATTGATTACGTCTGGCAATGGAAAGACGACCCCGACCGGTTGGAATCCAAAGAATCTTATGTGCGCGGCTTTGCGCCCTGGGGCTGGGTCATCGGCACCGGCATTTATACCGACGACGTGCGCAGCGAAATTTTGCGCATCGAGCGCAGCCTGGTCAGCGCCGCCCTGGTCATTTCGGGCGCAGTCGTCCTGCTGCTGGCCTTCGTCTTACAGCAAAGCCTGCGTATCGAACGCGAACGCCAGGAAGTATTAGACAGCCTGCGCGATTCAACCGAACGCTACCACTCCCTGGTCGAAGCCACTACCGAAGGAACCCTGTTGATAGTGGATGAACGCTGCCGCTATGCCAACCCCACCTTCCTCGGCATGGCAGGCTACTCAGCCCGCCAGTTAGAATTTCTGGACCTGCATGACCTCTTCCCGCTCGAAGAAAACCCGCTTTTATGGGCACAAGTGGAAGAAAGCGCCGCCAGTCTGTCAGATACGAGAATAGGCGAAGCCTTTGAGGGGATTCTCCGTCCCCGAGCCGGAACCGCGCTGGAATGCGTCCTGACGCTCTCCCCGATTCTTTTTGCCGGTCAAAGCGGGTTGATTCTACTCTGCCGTGACGTGGCCCGTCAGGCCGCCCTGCGCGGCGATGAAGCCCTGGCGCAAGCCGCGCGCAACGCCCCCGTTGGCATCTTCCGCGCCAAAGTCCCCGAAGCGCAGCGGAGCGGGAAAGCCGCCCGCCGCGCAGCCCTGCTGGAATTCAACCCCGCTGCGCGCGCCTTTTTCTCCCTTGAAAGCCAGCCAGCCCTGGCAGATTTATTCTCAGATTCAACAGAATACGAAACACTGCTCCAAAATCTCACCAATGCCTCGTTAAACTCCCTGCCCAAAAGCACAGAACAGGCGATAAATGACGCCAAAGCCGTTACTCACATCCTCCACCTCGAAACCCCCGACGCCGCCACGCGCTTCGTGGCCCTCACCGCCCGCCTCGTCCGCGAATCTGACCAGACAACCATCGTCGGAACCCTGCAAGATGTCACCGCCCAACGCCGCCAAGAAACCGCCCGCGAAGCGCTGATTGAAAAACTCCAGGCCTCGCTGCTCTTCCTGCACGAACCCATCAGCAAACTTGGACGCGACGCCCTGGTCTGCGACATGCGCACCCCAATTTCAGAACTCGCGCGCCAAATGACAGGGCGCGGCGTTACCGCGGCCCTGGTCGCCAGCGGCGAAACCATCATCGGGATTGTGACCGACCACGACTTGCGCGCCCGCGTCCTGGCAGGAAATACCCCGCTCGAAACGCCCATCCACGCCATTATGAGCGCCCCCCTCACCAAAATTCTCGAAGACGCGCTCATTTACGAAGCGCTGATGCGCATGGAAGAGCGCAGCGTGCGTCACCTGGCAGTCGAAGACCGCAACGGCCAGGTCGTCAGCGTCATAGACAGCAAATCGCTCATTCAATTCCAGCGCTACGGTTCACTCGTGCTTTCCCGTGAAATTTCACGCGCCGCCAGCGTAGAAGAAGTCATCCGTCACGCCGGGCGCGCGCACCCGCTGGTCAAAACCCTGCTCGATTGTTCCGCCCGCCCGCGCCATGTCACCCACATGCTGGCCTCCATCTGTGATTCAACCACCGAGCGGCTGGTGCAGTTAGCCATCGAAGAACTGGGGCCGCCGCCCACGCCCTTTGCCTTTATTGCCATGGGCAGCCAGGGACGCCAGGAACAAACCCTCGTCACCGACCAAGATAACGGCATCATCTACGCGCCCGCAGACGGCTCGCAAAGCCCCGACCAAATCAACGAATACTTCTTGCGCCTGGGCAAGCGCATCTGCGGAGGCCTGCACCGCTCTGGCTACCCGCTCTGCCGGGGCGAAGTGATGGCGGGCAACCAACGCTGGTGCCGCTCCCTGCCCGATTGGATTTCCGGATTCGAAGAATGGATTCAGAAATCAACCCCGCAGGAAATCATGGAAGTCAGCATCTTCTTCGACTTCCGCACCGTCTACGGCGAAACCAACCTGACTCACGAACTACGCCGCGCCATCCACGCCCGGCTAGAAGACCAGCCCGCCTTCTTCCATCACTTTGCCCAAAACGCTCTCACCTTTAAGCCACCCTTCCGCTTGCTGGGCAACATCTACCTGGGCGGCGGCGCCACCGAGCATACCGGCGAAATCAACCTGAAAGACGCCATGATGCCAATCGTCAGTTTTGCGCGCCTCTACGCCCTGCGCCACCAGATTAACCAAACCCACACCCTCGAACGCATCGAAGCCCTCACCGAGCGCGGCATCATCCTGCCCGCCAGCCGCGACGAAATCGCCGCCGCCTATGACTTCCTGATACAATTGCGCCTGCAAACCCAGGTTACGGGCATCCAGGCGGGCCACGCCCCCACCAACCTGGTTCACCCTGGCAAACTTGGTTACATTCAACAGGAGATGCTCAAACAGGCCTTTGCCCAAATCGCGGCAGTGCAAAAAAAGATTGGCTACGACTTTTTGGGCGGTGTGTAACCCTGCTTCATACGCTGTCTACTCAACAACCTTAACCCGCAAAGTCACAATCTGATAAGGCTTCAAATTCTTACTCGTCACAGACGGCTGATTACTGTTGACTAATCACTGATAACTGATGACCGGGTCGTTCAGCGCATACGCTTCCCTCATGGTACATGGGGTCTCCTCATAAAACAGTTTTGGGTGTCCATTCGTATCTCGCGCATCATATACAATTTAGTCTGCCCGCGCCCAATTAGGAATTGCTGGCTGAATCTGGCTTGTTGGGTCTTATGGCGGGATATAATATTTTCAGGTTCTACTGATTTTAACAGGGTGTCAGGGCAGGGGCGGCCCGGCCAGCGCAAAAAACCTTCATATCGTGTTGTGCCAGGCTTTTCTGCTATTTGGTAACTACCTTGACAATGTCAGATTAGACAAATGTTCTGTTTTTTCGATGGCGCAA
>CAYLZI010000140.1:0-8012 GCA_964388215.1 uncultured Anaerolinea sp. | reverse complement strand
TATGTGGCCATCTACGGCGCGCTGGCCGGGGCGATGGTCTACCTGATGAAGAAATATGCCATTGCCGGGCCAGATGCCGCCATGCACGAATCGGTGGATGTCGCTCCCGCTCTGGTGGGGTCGCAAGATTAGAGTTGTCGTAGCGCAAGATGACATCTTGCGCCACAGGAGAAAAAAATCATGTCCTACGAATTCCTGCAAATCCTATGGTTTATCCTGATAGCTGTCTTGTGGATTGGGTTCTTCTTCCTCGAAGGGTTCGACTTCGGGGTGGGAATGTTGCTGCCCTTCATCGGCAAAAAAGATGTGGAACGCCGCGCCGTCATCAACGCAATTGGCCCCACCTGGGACGGCAACGAAGTCTGGCTGCTGACCGCCGGCGGCGCAACCTTTGCCGCCTTCCCAATGTGGTACGCCAGCATGTTCAGCGGCTTCTACCTGGCGCTCTTCCTGCTGCTGGTTGGCCTGATTATTCGCGGCATCTCCTTTGAATATCGCTCGAAAGACGCCGCCCCCAAATGGCGCAACACCTTCGACTGGATGATTGCGGTTGGTTCCTTCCTGTGCGCCCTGCTGCTCGGCGCGGCCTTCGCCAACCTGGCCAAAGGCGTACCGATTGACGCCGCAGGCAACCTGGTTGCGCCCTCCTGGCTGCCCAACGGCATCGGCGTCACCCTGACCCTGCTCAACCCCTACGGCCTGCTGGGCGGCCTGGCCACCGTGACGGTTTTCCTCGTCCACGGCGCAAACTTCCTGGCGCTCAAACTGGATGGCGACCTGCGCGAACGCGCCCGCAAATTCGCCTGGACCTTGTGGATTGTCGCCACGGTCTCGGTCATCCTGCTGACCATCGGCACCTACATCTTCACCGATGCGCTGACCAAACTGGGCGTCAACCCCGGCATCACCCCCATCCTGTCAGTGGCGGCCCTGCTTGCAACCGGCTACTTCATCAAAGGCAAGCGCGAAGGCTGGGCGTTCATCATGACATCCCTGCATATTGTGCTGACCCAGGTGACCTTCTTCATGCTCATGTTCCCTCGGGTGATGATTTCCACCCTCGGTTACGACCTGACCATCTACAATGCCTCATCCTCACAGTACACGCTGACGGTCATGTCCATCGTCGCGCTCATCTTCGTCCCGATTGTGCTGGCCTACCAGGGCTGGACCTACTGGATGTTCCGCAAGCGCGTGACCACAGACAAAAAATCGCTGGTTTATTAGGATGCGCTACAGATGCGGGCGGCCTTGCAGGGCCGCCCGCGTTTTATTATGGTTAGGCTGCGCGGCGTAACATGGCGTTCTCAAGAATGCTTGACGTTTTCGCTTTCGCATGGCATTCGTCCTCATACCCTTTCGGGGCACTTTCTCTGGCCCTTCCCCCGGCGGGGGAAGGGAATTTCCCATCTCCCGGTGGGAGAGGGGCAGGGGTGGAGGAGAAACTTGCTTTCTTGAGGACGCCATACGCGGCGCAAAGAACAGGGCTGACTACGAGAAACTTCTTGGTATACTCTCCACGAGCAAGTAAAACCGGCCAGCAACCGGGTCAAAAAATCGAATTCACAGGAAAACTACTTTGGCGCAGCCTATTTTGTATCTAACCCCCGCCTCCATCGGGTATCTGACGCAGTTCATCCTGGCTCTCTTAATAGACATCTATTTCTTATTTCGTCTTAAACGCCAAAAAAAGCAAGATAAATCCATCCTTTGGCTAACTTTTGTCTTTCTTATCCTTACCGTTTTTATTGGTTTGTTGTTTTTCGATACCGCCCTTTCGCCTTCCCATCGTTTATTTGTCGTTTATTTCG
This sequence comes from uncultured Anaerolinea sp., assembly GCA_964388215.1. Taxonomy (GTDB): domain Bacteria; phylum Chloroflexota; class Anaerolineae; order Anaerolineales; family Villigracilaceae; genus UBA5195. The sequence goes on along the minus strand of CAYLZI010000140.1, from coordinate 6,201 downwards.
AGAACACTGTTCTCGCCCTGGCCTTTTTTTATTGGTCAGGTTTTCCTTGTTTTACTTCGGAAGCATGAATCGACCCCAGGGGATTATCGGGCAAGTATTTTCTGGTTTGAGTTTGCTGTACTTCTTTTACGAGTTGCAAATTTCCATCGAACGACTCTCTTCCCTTATCTTGGATGGCATCGTCAGTTATCGCCCGGCTCAAAGCGATTATTTACTTATATTCGTATTTGCCATCATACCGTTTACCTTTGCCTATCAAACGGTTGCGCACGATGCGCGCCCGGTCTCCTGGCTGCGCAAACTTTGGCAACCCGAAGGGCGAAAGGCGCGCAGCGCCCAGGCGATTGCCCTGACCTTTTTCCTGGCGGTTCCCCTTGCAATCAGCAACATTTTGCGAGGGAGTTCCCTTATCTCTACCACCATTTACAACATCAGCCTTTCGCTGGGAATGCTGGGGGTGGTATGGCTTTTTGCCAACGCCTACTTGCGATATCTGCCCGGCAATACTTCTTTCCTCGTAAAAATTTCTGCGGCATCCCTCATGGTCATCTTCGCGGTTTTGGGTGTTGCCGGATGGATGATAACACTTCCTTTTTTCTCCACCTATCAACCTGGATTGACCGGCAAACAGGCATTCCGATTTACCCCCATTGAATCAGGGGGTTACGCCATCAGTGAAATCCCATTCAACCTCGAGCGTGACCTGGGCGAGAGATTGCCCGTCACGTCGCGCGGCGCGGGGCGCAACCAGCGCGTTGAATTTACGTTCCCCTTTTACGGGCAGGAATACACCGACCTGTATGTCACCAGCGTGGGCGCGGTACTCATGGGGCAAAGCCTTTACCATCCCAATTTGCAGTACCACTATGGCAACTTCCCGGCAATTTTCCCACTCTTGATTGATTTGGAACCGGATGCCGGGGGCGGCGTCTATGCGCGAAAGGAACCAGAGCGGCTGGTTGTCACCTGGGAACGCATTCCCGCCCTTCATAATCAGTCGGTGTTCCTTACCTTCCAAACAATTTTATACGCCGATGGAAGTTTTGATTTCATCTACGATGAACTTCCAGGCGCGCCGCTCTTCAGGCCAGATTCATCCCCATCGGCCAACCCCTGGTTGCGCGGCGTGACCCCAGGCCTGAATCAGCCAGTGACCGTCTCGCAAGATTTCCGTTTGCCCATGCAAAGCGGGCCGCAGGGCATCATCCAGGATTTTTACCTCGATTTTCGCCGCCGACAGCATGAATTCCTGGCTCCCCTGGCCTGGTTGATTGTCATGAGCAGCGCAATCATCGTCATGGGGCTGCCCGTTTTTATCCGCCGTTTTTTCCTCCAGCCCCTCCAGGGTTTACTGAATGGCGTCGAGCAGGTACAGGCTGGTAAATTATCGGTGCAAATCCCGGTCGAAACAGACGATGAGTTTGGCTTCGTCGCTTCAGCCTTTAACGAAATGACCAGGCAGTTAAACTATCTGGTCAATCACCTGGAAGAACTCATCGCAGAGCGCACCCGCAAACTGCATGACGCCAACCAGCGCTTGCAGTTGGAAATTCGTGAACGCGAGGCCGTCAGGGAAGCGCTCCTCCAGCAACAGCGCAGCCTGGCCGCCGCCAAGGAGCGCGAGCAAATTTCACGCGACCTGCACGATGGGCTGGGGCAGCTCCTGGGATACATCAATGTCCAGGCGCAAACCGTAAAAATGCTGCTGGAAAAAAACCAGGCGGATGCCGCGCACAACAACCTGGACCTGTTGATTGAATCTGCCCAGCAAACGCATACTGAATTACGCCAGCACATTCTGGGAATGCGTAGCAGCAAAGAAAATCGTCAAAGTTTTCATGAAACCCTGCAAAACTACTTGACCGCGTTTGGCAAAACCTGGGGCATAGAAACAACCCTCGACCTGCCTGGAAACTGGCCCGGCCTTGCAGGGACAGTGGAAGACCAGTTATTGCACATTGTTCGCGAATCGCTGGCAAATATTCGCAAACATGCCCAAGCCAGCCAGGTGAACATTAGCGCAATGCTGGAGCCAAACGCAATGATTTTAACCATCACGGATAATGGAATCGGGTTTAACCTGCTGAATAACCCGGGCGAGCAAACACAACATTACGGGCTAAACATCATGCGCGAACGCGCCGAACAATTTGGCGGCCTGTTGCAAATCATTTCATCTCCTGGAAATGGAACGCAGGTGATTATTCAGGTTCCGCGCCTGCCTGAAGAGGAAACCGTCGAAGAGCCTGTCCGCCTTGGCGATTTGCGCCTGCTGTTGGTAGATGACCATCCCATTTTTTTGAGCGGATTCCGCAACCTGCTCACTGCGCGCGGCCTAACCGTCGTTGGAACGGCATCCAATGGATACGATGCTTTCGAGAAAGTCGAACAACTGCGCCCCGATATAGTTCTAATGGACGTAAATATGCCGCTATGCGACGGCATTCAGGGTACGCGCATCATCAAATCGGAATTTCCAGAAACCCGAGTCATCTTGCTCACCGTTTCTGAAGACGAAGAAAACCTGCTGCGGGCCATCAAATATGGGGCATCGGGCTATTTGCTAAAGAACATGAATATTGATGAAACCATTAACATGATTTATGGCGCGGTCCAAGGAGATATTCAGATTGGGCCATCCATCGCTTTGCGCCTGCTATCAGAAATTAACCTACCCGAAGCAACCTCCCAACCGGCTGCGAGTGTTTCTCTGCCCCAGGCCTTCCCATCCCAACTAACCGCGCGCCAGTGGGAGGTGCTGCGCCTGGTTGCCAGCGGCCTGACCTATAAAGATGTAGGGCGCGAACTTGGGTTGACCGAGCGCACCATCAAATACCACATGACCCAAATTTTACAAAATTTACAACTGGAAAACCGCGCGCAAGGGGTGAAATACGCCCAACAATTCCAAAAAGAAATCACCAAACCAATCAGGCGGTGAAAATTCGGCCTTCCTCCAGGCATGTAGAAAGAAAAGGCGCCTTTTACGGCGTCTTTTCTTATATGCAAAGTGACTGTACCTTTTTTTTGCGTTTCTGTTTGGAAAAGTACAGTGACTTTTTTCGTTATTTTTTGTACTATATGAGCATGTTTCAAGATTCTCAATCGGTTACGGATGCGTCATCGAAGGCCATTTTGCTCTATGGCAACTCCATCTTGATTGCCGGGCTTAACCGAAAACTTGAGAATCTGCCGGGCTGGAGGGTCCTGTACGTGTCGAAAGGCCAACCGGGTGACCTGACCAACGTGAAGCTCATCATCATTGACTTGCGTGATGCCAGCAGCGCGCACATGCTAACAACGCTCGAAGACCACCCCCAAATCCTCCTGGTTGGCATGGATAGCCTCACCAACTCGCTCACCCTGCTCACCAGGCAAACCCAGCCCATGCGCTCACTGCAAGATGTGCTCGACGCATTGCAACAGGCTTTGTAAATTTTCAAAACCACCTGCCAATTAAAAAGGAGGCTTACTGACAATATTTTCTTCGCTCTTTTCGCAAATCGTTTGACCAACGCAAAAACTACGAATAAGGAGAATGCAATGAAAAAGAAGTTATATTTCGCAACGATTGCGGCCTTGCTGGTCGCCATCCTCACCGTCACTGCCGCCCTGGCAGCCTTTACCAACGGTGATTTCGAAACAGGCACCTTCAGCGGCTGGACGCAGGAATATTTCTTGAACGACCAAGGACTGACCGGCTCGCCGCCTTTCACCGGGGCGAATATTGTGCGCACCGTTGGCGGGTACAACCAAAGCGCCATCATGGGGCCCTTCCCAGCGGGCAGCCGGACCGACCCATACTCGCCCATTAAATACCCGGCCGCCGGGTCCTACACCGCCCGTGTCAATGGCCCAGCAACCAACTATGTCACCAACACCATCAAACAAACCGTAACCGTAGATGCCGGTGATGTCAGCGTGGTAGACGGCCTGGTGCACCTGCGCTTCATCTACTCCGCAGTCATGCAAGACCCCGGCCATCTCCCGGCTTATCAGCCCTGGTTCTACGTCTCGGTGAAAAATGACACCAAAGGCACCGTGCTATACGATAAGTTCAGTTATGTTGGCGATGTCAACAACTGGCAAGACGGCACCATGGCCGGCTGGAAGTACCTGGACTGGATTCAAATCAAAATTGATGGCGGCATGGATGTCGGCGACCAAATTACCCTGGAAGCGATTGCCGCGGACTGCGCCCTGGGCGCTCATGCTGGCTACGTTTATATTGACGAAATTGGCTTCAATGTACCGGCCCCCAGCATTAGCGCCAGCGGCCCATCCCAGGCTGCTACGTTAACCGGCCCAATTACTTACGACATTGACTACAGCACGGTGGTTGACCAAACCAACGTCGTCATCACCATTCCGCTGCCGGCTGGCACCACCTTTGCCTCGGTCACCGAATCCGCCTGTTCGCACGCCGCCGGAACCGTGACCTGCAACTTTGCCACCCTGGCCGCAGGCGCAAGCGGCACATTCGACCTGGTGGTTAACATCAACCCAGGCGCCACCTTCCCCATCACCCTCAGCAACTACATAATCCAGGCTGATGATACCAACCCCAGCTCTGGCCCGGCGGTTGTAACAGCCGCGCCACCCGCCCCCACCATCACCGGTCTTACACCCAATATCGGCCCGACGGCCGGCGGCACCACCGTTGTCATTACCGGAACCACCTTCACCGGAGCAACCGGCGTCACCTTCGGTGGCCTTGCAGGAACCTGTACCGTCAATTCGAACACCCAAATCACATGCTCCACCCCGCCCCACCCAGTTGGAGCAGTAAATGTGATTGTCCTCTCACCGCTAGGAAATACAACCTTCCCCGGTGGGTTTACCTACATCGCCCCCCTGCCCGACAACTGGACTGGTACTGGCGTTGTGACTTCCAATCAACCCATCGTCACCATTGGGCGGCCACACATTGGCAGCCCGGCGCAAGTCAGCGCCTATGCAGGTTTTGGAACAGGCTCGAGCACAGCCTACCTGCCCATGCTCTTCAAAAAGGCTTTCGGCGGTTCCTATAGCAGCGCTTTCTATGTCCAAAACACCAGCGGAAGCGCGACAGCAGCCTACGCCATCACATACTATAACCTGGATGGAACTGTGGCCTGTACCGTCAACGACAGCCTGGTCAAAGGCTCATCCAAAGGTTACTGGGTTCCGTCTGAAACCTGCCTGACAGATGGCTGGGTCGGCGGCGCGGTCATCGCATCCAATAACCCCATCGCAGTGGTTGGTCGCCCCCACGTCGGCAGTGAAGTGATGTCTTACAACGGCCTGCAAAGCAGCGGCATCACAGCCCACCTGCCCATGTTGTTCCGGGCGGCATTCGGCGGCTCGTACAATGCGGCCATCTACATCCAGAACACAAGCAATGTCGCCACAACCTTCAGCATGTCCTTCTATGGTGAATCGGGCGCGCTCACTTGCGCAATGACCGGCCAAACTATCGCGGCGCACGGCATCAAGAACTACTGGCTGCCCACCCAAACCTGCGTACCGGCTAACTGGTCGGGAAGCGCCATCATTACATCCAACGAAAATGTTGTGGCCCTGGCGCGCATCCATGTCGGCGCGCAAGTTACAACATACTCCGGTTTCAACGCTACTGGCAACCAGGCTTATGTACCGATGGTCTTCCGGCGCGCCTTCGCCGAAAGCTATGCTTCGGCCCTCTACATCCAGAACGTCTCCAATAACGCTGCCACCGTAACCATCAGTTACCGCAAGAACGATGGCACCGAAACTTGCTCCGAAACCCTCAACCTGGCGGCGCGCGCAGCTGGGCGTCTGTGGATGCCCACGCAAGCCTGCGTGCCCGATGGTTGGGCGGGCGGCGCGCTGATTACCTCCACCCAAAACGTGGTAGCCGTTGGGCGTTCGCACCTGCTCAACACAGGTGAAGTGGCCGCCTACCCGGGCAGCAACCAGGCTTTCAACCAGGCATACCTGCCCATGTTGTTCAAGACCGCCTTCGGCAACTATCAGTCGGCCATGTATGTACAGAATGTATCTGGCACTCCTGCCAATGTCGTCATCACCTTTAACGATGCTGCTGGCGTGGCCAGTTGCGTAGTTCAAGAAACCCTGCCGGCTTATGCCAGCAAAGGTTACTGGCTGCCCAACGTTTGCAAGCCATAAACACCAATAAACAAAACATGCTGCGACGTATCGTCGCAGCATGTTTTGTTATAA
>CAYLZI010000139.1:0-8014 GCA_964388215.1 uncultured Anaerolinea sp. | reverse complement strand
CTAGAATAGTTAAAAAGTTTCACGCGCCCCAGGAATAATACGATGCACCGCCTGATTCCACATCTCATCCTTGAAAACTATGCCGCCGGTCAACTGAGCGGCCAGTTCCGCGCTATTGGCATGTTCGCCGATATGTCGGGCTTTTCAGCCATGACGGACGAGTTGATGACGCATGGTCAGCATGGCGCTGAGGTGCTGGCCGTTGTGCTGCGCAAAGCCTTCGGGCCAATGATTCAGCGCGTTTATGAGCAGGGCGGGTTCGTCGCCACCCAGGCCGGAGATGCCTTCACAGCGCTTTTCCCCTTCACCAACGACCCAGGCGAAACCGCCCGCAAAGCCCTCACCGCAGCCGCCGGAATTCAGCAACACATCCAATCGCAGGCGCGCCCGGTCACACCCTATGGCGAATTCTCCATCGCCGTCAAGGTTGGCCTGGCAATTGGCGAAACCCAATGGGGCATTCTTGAATCGCAAGACAAAACCCAGGCGGTTTGTTATTTTAAGGGCTCCGCCATAGATGACAGCGCCAACGCCGAACATTTTGCGCAGCGCGAACAAGTGATTCTCAGCCCCTCATTTTTCGAGGCCGCTCAATCATTTGCGCGCGCCGAACAAGTGGGAACGCACTTTCGGCTGGTCGAATTCAGCGGGCCGCCCGCCGTCCCCCAGCAAGTCGAACTTCCCACATTTGATTTGGAATTGGCCAGCCGCTTCTTCCCAAAAGATTTGCTCACCCAACGTTTCGCCGGAGAATTTCGACAGGTGGTGGGCTTGTTTATTGGGCTGCCAATGGTTGAGGCAGAAGCGGAACTGCAAAAGGTCATGCAAACCATCTTCGCATTACAGCAACGATACGGCGGCCTGACCAAACTCTACTTTGGAGATAAAGGCCCACACATCCTGGTCATTTGGGGCGCGCCGCTGGCTTATGAAAATGACGTGGAACGCGCGCTCAGTTTCATCCTCGACCTGCAAACCCGCGCCCAAACCCCAATCCATGCCGGAGTCACCTACCGCATTGCGCACGCTGGCTGCATCGGCAATGCGCTATCAGAAGAATACGCCACCTTCGGACGCGGAGTCAACCTGGCCGCCCGCTTCATGACCTCGGCCCCGGCAGGCGAAATTTGGGTAGATGAGTTTGTCGCCAAACGCGCCCGCGCCAATTTCGACTTTGAATACATCGAGGCGCGCAATTTCAAGGGATTTGCCCAACCGCAAAAAGTGTTTACCATGTTAGGGCGCAAACCGGCCCGCGAAATCGAATATACCGGAGAAATGGTCGGGCGCGAATCAGAAACCCGGCAATTAGAAGACTTCGTCCAACCCATTTTCAGCGGTCAATACGCCGGGCTAATGATTGTCTTTGGCGAACCAGGCATGGGCAAAAGCCGCCTGGTTTACGAATTTCTCAGCAAAATCCCCGCCGGGCGCGCGACCTGGTTCCTGGCCCAAACCGACCAACTCTTGCGCGACCCGCTCAACCCCTTCCGCTACTGGCTGCGGCACTACTTTGGCATCACCGACCAGGCCGGGGAGGCGCGCAACAAACGCAGTTTCAAAGGCAAGCTGGATGATTTAATTGCATCCACCACCGAAACAGAACTGGCCGAAGAACTGGAACGCACCCACTCCTTCCTCGGCGCGCTGCTTGGGCTGCGCTGGCCTGGTTCACTCTATGAACAACTCGACGCCGAAGCCCGCTACGAAAACACCCTCATCGGGCTGACCTCCCTGCTGCAAGCCGAAAGCCTGCGCCAGCCGGTCATCCTATTCATCGAAGATATCCAATGGCTGGATGACGACACCGCCGCCTACATCCCCCGCATGATGCGCGCGCTCACCGCCAACGAAAATACCCGCTACCCTATCGCGCTGATTGCGTCCTCCCGTTACGACGGCCTAAAACTACCCACTGAAACGCCCCCCCACCGCCAAATTGACCTGGAACGCCTCAACCGAACCGCACTGGCCGCCCTGGCGCAATTCCAGCTGGGCAGCGCAGCCAGCGAAAACCTGCTAGATGTCATCGAATCGCGCGCCGAGGGCAACCCCTTCTTCGCCGAGCAAATCTTGCGGTATGCCCAGGAAGAACACATCCTGAGTGAACGCAACGGTCTATGGAATTTTACCCAATCTGAAACCCTCCCCACCCTGCCAGTAGATGTCAACGCCCTGCTGATTGCCCGCCTCGACCAATTAGTGCAAGAAGTCAAAGAAACCGTCCAGACTGCCGCCGTGCTGGGGCGAGAATTTGAAACCCGCGTGTTGGCCCGCCTGCTCGAACTGCAAGACCTTCACCCCAGCGGTTTACCCGATACCCTGGGTGCCGCCGAACACGAAGCCATCTGGGCCGCCCTGAGCGACATCCGCTATATCTTCCGCCACGCCCTGATGTGGGATGCCGCCTACAACATGCAGCTGCACGCCCGGCGGCAAGCCCTGCACGCCATCGTCGTCGAATCGCTCGAAAACCTGTACTCTGACAATTTATCGGGCCACTACGGCGAACTGGCCTACCATGCCGAGCGCGCCCTGCTAAACGAAAAAGCCCGCGTTTACCTGTTCAAAGCCGCCAACGCCGCCAAAAGCGCCTACCAAAACAGCCAGGCCGATGACTACTACACCCGCGCCCTGCAACTCACCCCATCCACTGACCTTGCCGAACAATACGCCCTGCTGCTCGCGCGCCTCGAAATCTACCAAATCCAGGGTCGCCATGAAGACCGACAACGCGACCTGCAAACACTAGAAAGATTAGCCAGCGCGCTCAACGACGCGCAGCGCATTCTGGAAACCAATTTCCACGCCGCCGAATATTTTTATGAAACAGGAGATGCCCAACGCACAGCAACCCTGGCAGCCCAAATTGTCGAAACTGCTCTTTCACTCAAAAACAACCAAACCGCCATTGCCCTGTATAACTTGTTAGGCAACGCCCAAACGCGCCTGGGGCAATACGACAACTCCCGCAAAACGATTGAAACAGGACTGGAACTGGCACGCAATGCCCATGAGCAGCTGCTGGAATGCAAACTCTTGAACACCCTCGGCATGAACTACATCGAACAGCGCAACCTGCCAAAAGCAATTCTCTGCTTCGAACAAAGCCTGGAACTTGCCCGCCAGGTTGGCGAACTGCGCATCCAGGCCCGCCCGCTCGCCAACCTGGGCCTGGCCGCCAACCAGCGCAGCGAATACCAGGCAGCCCAGCAATACTTTGAACAAGCCCTCGCCCTGGCCCGCCAAATTGGCAGCCGAAACGGCGAAGGCTTGATGCACGGCAACCTGGGCTTCCTGGCAGGAAATTTGGGTGACTACACCCGCGCCCGCAAGCATACCGAAACTGCCTTACGCATTGCCCGCGAAACCGGCGACCAATATAACCAAACCTACAGCTTAATTAACCTCAGTTCCTATCTCGGCCTGCTGGGTGAATATGAAACCGCCATCCGCCACGCGCGTGAAGCGCTGAAAATCGCCAACCAGCGCGAGGAACAAACCGGCGCAGCCTGGGCGCTCACCTACCTGGGGCACAGTTTATTCGCCAGCGGCAGTTATGCAGAAGCGAGAGAAGCGTACCGCTCCGCCACCCAAATTAGACAATCGCTTAACCAACCCGTGCTTGCAACCGAACCCCTGGCAGGGCAGGCCCGCGTTGCCCTGGCGCAGGGTGAAACCAGCCTCGCCCAACAACACATCAATGAAATCCTCGCCATCCTCGAACAAACCAGAAACCTGGACGGCACCGATGAACCACTGCGAGTTTACCTGACCTGCTACCAGGCGCTAGGCACAACCAACGACGCGCGCGCCCGCAGCATGTTAGAAACCGCCCATACCCTGCTGCAAGCGCGCGCCAGCCAAATTCCAGATGAAAACAATCGCCAACTCTTCCTGCAAAAAGACGAAAACAGGCTCATCCTGGCGGCCTGGAATGCCCAAATATCCGATTAACCTGTCCAGCCAACTCCCGGGTCATCTGCTTCCAGCTCTGCCGCCACAAGGTTGTTGCCCAAGTCGCGGTATGCCAACGGCAGCACATCCTTACCATCGAAATACACCAGCTCACCGGGCTGCTTCTCCAACTCTACGGTGTATTTGACCTTAAGACCTTTTTTCTCAAGATTGGGCTTCTTCTTCAAAACGAAATTACTCACCCAGCGCACCGGCTTGCCCTGATAGGTTTTTTCTTTCAAACCAGGCGGAAACCCCTCCGGCACAAGGTCAAACTGCTCATCATCAAAATCAACCTCAATATCCCCGGTAAACTCAGGGAATTTATTGCGTGGAATCTTAACCTTTTTCATAAAAACTCCTCTCTGCTTTGAAATTTTAACAATTGCTGAATAACAGCACAGGAACACCATCATTGTACAAAAAACTACGCCCAAACGCCAGAGGAAAACCATAGTGAAACCCTTCGCCATCTCCGCCATTTCCCTGCTGGTGATAACCGCTATGACTGGATGCAGCCTGACCGCCGCCCCAGAAGTTATCCCAACCGCCACAACCCTGCCCAACACAGCCACCCCGCTGCCACCTGCCACCGTTACCCCAAACCCAACCCACACCGAATCGCCGCCCCCCACTGAAACATCCACCCACACCCCGCAGCCAACCGCCACCCCAACATTCACCCCCGCCCCCACCGAAACAGAGACGCCCACCATCACCCCCACTTACGCCCCCCTGCGCGGCAAAATCAACGTCGATAAAGTCAGTTGCCGCTACGGCCCCGGCGCAATGTACCTCTACCTCTACGGACTCATCAAAGGCGCAAACCAGGATATTCTTGGCCGCAACGACACCGGCTCATGGCTGCTCACCCAGGCCCGCGGCGATAATAAATCCTGCTGGGTCAAAACCGACCTGATGGACATCAACGGCGACCCACTCACCGCCCCCATCATCCACCCAGACGACTACAACCTGCCAAAATCCCCGTTTTACGGCCCACTCACCAATGTCACCGCCAAACGCAACGGCAGCGAAGTCATCATCTCCTGGAATCCCCTCATCCTGCGCGCCGGAGACGACTCACTCCAAACGCCCTACGTCCTGCAAATCTGGGTCTGCCGAGGTGGGCAACCCATCATGGAATCCATCGGCTCTTACGAAACCACCGTCAAAGTGATTGACGAAGGCGGCTGTAGCATCACCTCGCATGGGCGCATCACCGCCGCCGAAAAACACGGATACACGAAATTTGTCGAAATCCCCTGGCCCTAATCCTTGCCCATCACAACTTCCCCGCTTATACTCACCGCAACCTACCGAAAGCAGACCATCCGCATGACCCATACCAAACGCTGGATACTCCCCCCACCCCTGACCGAAACCGCCCGGGCAGAACTAAAAGCCTTCCCCGAAATTTTGCAACAACTCCTCTTCAATCGCGGACACGCCACCGACCCAGCCGCCCGCGCCTACCTGCGCGCCCAAACCGACTTCGACACCAACCCCGTGCAGCTGCTCGGCATGGAAACCGCCGTCACCCGCATCCGCCGCGCCCTGAAAGATGCCGAACCCATCGCCATCTATGGCGATTACGACGTAGACGGCGTCACCGCCACCGCCCTGCTCGTTCAGGCCATCCGCTCCCTAAATGGCAACGTACAGGGCTACATCCCCAACCGATTTGAGGAAGGCTACGGCCTCAACACCGAAGCCTTCGACAGCCTCAAAGCCAAAGGTGTAGGACTCGTTATCAGCGTAGATTGTGGGATTCGCTCCCCCGCCGAAGCCTTGTACGCCAAAAATATCGGCCTCGACCTCATCATCTCCGACCACCACCACCCCGATTCCGATTTGCCCGATGCCCTGGCAGTTATCAACCCCAAGCGCCACGGCGACCCGTACCCCGACAAAGATTTGGCCGGAGTGGGTGTTGCTTACAAAATCGCGCAAGCGCTCGAACCCGACCCCGCCCTGCTCGAAAACCTGCTCGACCTGGTTGCGCTGGGAACAGTTGCCGACCTGGCCCCCCTTACCGGCGAAAACAGGATGCTCGTCCGCAAAGGACTGCTAAAAATCCGCGCTACCAGCCGTCAGGGGTTATTTTCGCTGGCAAACGTTGCCAATTTATCGCTACCCAAAACCACCGCCGTAGATATCGGCTTCATGCTAGGGCCGCGCCTGAACGCCGCCGGGCGGCTAGAATCAGCGCTGGCCGCCTTCGACCTGCTCACCACCACCGATATCTTCATCGCCGGGCAGTTAGCCCAAAAACTCGACCAGCAAAACCGCGACCGGCAGGCACTGACCCGTAAAATTCAGGAACAGGCCGAGCAAATGGCAATGGATGACGACCCAAGCGCCCACCTGATGTTCTCCGTCCACCCCGATTTTAATTCCGGCGTGGTCGGGCTGGCCGCTTCGCGCCTGGTTGAAACATTCTACCGCCCCGCCGCGGTGGGACAGGTTGGCGAGGAAACCACCCGCTGCTCATGCCGCTCCATCCCCGAATTTCACATCACCGCAGCACTCGACGAATGCAAAGACCTGCTCATTCGGCATGGCGGGCACGCTGCCGCCGCCGGGTTCACCGTACAAAACGACAATCTTCCCGCCCTGAAAGCCCGCCTGCGCGAGATTGCCCGGCGCGAACTCTCTGACCTCGACCTGCGCCCATCGCTCACTGCCGATATGGAAGTCCCACTCTCCAAAATGACCGGCGATGTGCTGAAATTCCTCGATTACCTGCAACCCACCGGCTACGGCAACTCAGACGCAGTCTTCATCAGCCGGGCGCTCACCATCAAGAACGTCCGCGCAGTCGGCGCAAATAGCAAACACCTGAAAATGACCCTCAGCGACGGACGCATCACCTACGACGCCATCGGCTTCCGCCTCGGCCCGTTGCTGCCCGAGCTGCCAATCGGCTCAAAGGTGGATGTGATGTATACCTTCGAAACCAACGAATTCAACGGGCGAGTCAGCTTACAGTTGAACCTTAAAGATGTAAAACAAGCCGGGACACCAGATAGCTAACTTTGCGTCGGTTGCGAAATTTTCGCCAGGCTCGGAGACAAGACCCACCATATTAGTTGCCGAAAAACCACCCAATCTCAACCTGAAGTCTTTCAAAACGCCCCGCGGACTTGTGACCCGCAGGGCGTTTTCTTTACCTGTAAAACAAATTACATCCATCACTACCCATCCAGGCTCATATCCCCTACACTTATGGATATGAGCCGTTTTTTTATTTTGACAAACCACCCATGAAATTCGACCCACACATCCACCACCGTCGCTCCATCCGCCTGAAAGGCTACGATTACCGCCATGCGGGCGGATATTTCGTCACCCTGGTCACGCAGGGGCGCGAAATGATGTTTGGGGATGTAGTAAATGGCGAAATGCAATTGAACGATTTCGGCAAAATCGCTGCCGAAACGTGGTTGTGGTTGGAAACGCAATATCCGTATGTGGCGTTGGGGGAATGGGTGGTCATGCCCAATCATTTTCACGGGATTGTGTTTCTGGCCGATGGTAGGGGCGAATCTTGTGTCCGCCCATTGATGGAGGGTGAGGTGGTCGGGGTTTGTGAGACAGCCTGAGCGAAGAATAAGCAATGGCCCGTGGTTGCTGGTCTGGCGGCGTCAGGCGGCCGGGTCGAGGGGGAGTTTTCCCCGTTCATAAGCCTCATTCGGTGTCTGCCTGTCAAGCGATGAATGCTTGCGGTTGTCGTTGTACCAGTTGAACCATATGGCCAGATCCCGGGAGAGTTCGGCACCGGTCTCGTAGCTCTTCAGATAGATTCGTTCGTACTTCAGGGTGCGCCAGAGTCGCTCGATGAAGATGTTGTCCTTGAACCGGCCCTTCCCGTCCATGCTGATCCTGACGTTCCAGGTCTTCAGGACGGAGGTGAAGACCTCGCTGGTAAACTGGCAGCCCTGATCGGTGTTGAAGATCTCCGGGGCGCCGTATTTAAGCAGGGCCTCCTTGAGTGCCTCGACGCAGAAGCGGGTGTCGAGAGTGTTGGAGAGCCGCCAGGACAACACCTTGCGGC
>CAYLZI010000138.1:0-8095 GCA_964388215.1 uncultured Anaerolinea sp. | reverse complement strand
GTCAACATGACCCTATTTTACTATTACCGATAATGTCTAATGCGCATCGTACCGAGGGTTACATCCACAAAACGCGCGATAAAGACCAGGGTGGGTAAAAACACGAGGGAATACCAGTCGAAGGTTTCCATAAACAAGATTCTCCTTTGTCTATAAACCGTCCCGAAGGTTTCGTCGCGGGCCAAAATCACCGATTAAACCTTCGGGACGATGCTTACAGCCACATCTGCCACAAGTTAAAGGGTTGGTCGTATCCTTTTACTTCAGTCTGGAACCAGACCGGGTCGGGATAATTTTCTCGCAGCCAGGTCTGCGCTTCGGGGTCGTTTCGGATTTCACCAGAAAAGACGATTTCGCCGCCATCGGCCAGGCCAGGCAGACGCGCGGCGATGTTGACGGTGGAGCCAAAGTAGTCGAGCCGCTCGTTAAGCGTCACCACGATGCACGGGCCAGTGTGCAGGCCAACTTTGATGGCAAGCGAGGGCGTTCCCTCAAGCAGGGAGATGGCGGCATGGGCGGTTTTTATGGCTTTGAGTGCCGCCACTGGCTGGCGAAAGACCGCCATGACCGAATCGCCAATGGTTTTGACGACTGCCCCACCCTCGGCGGCGATGGCCTGTTCGAGCAGGTCGAAATGCTGGCGGACGCGCCCAAAAGCCGGCGCGTCGCCAATCTGGCGGTACAGGCGGGTGCTGTCGCGCAGGTCGGTAAACAGGAGCGTGACGCTGTTGATGGCTATTTCTTCACCAGAACGCAGCGCTTCACGCGAAAACAGGTCGCGGAAGACTTGCAGCGCGGTCACGTCTGCGGCGGTGGCGGCGTCGTCGCGCCAGGCGGCGCGCTCCAGCCGGATAAACTGCGGAAAGCCGGTCTGGTTCTTCAGGCGCAGGGCGGGTTGGGGTGCCAGGCGCAATTCGCCTTCGGGCCAGCCTTCGGGAGGAATTTCCAGCGTGAGGGATGTCTCTCCATCGGCGAGGATGGCTACGGGGAGTTCGCCTGGCAATCCCGAAGCGTGGAGGCTGTAGCGGCCCTGTTCCAAATTGAGACGGATGGAAACCTGCTCCCCGGTCATCATCTGCGCAACGACCGGGCTGTGAGGCTGTGAATGCGGCCCGGCAACGCAAAACTGGTAGGTGTCGGGAATACTGCGCACCGCCGGGTTGGGATGAAAAACAACTTCCACCTGGCGGTCGAAGTTGACCGAAAAATCGATGTTGCAGGAGGGGCAATGTGAGCTGTTATGCACTTCGCTAAGACTGGTTTGGCTCTCGGCGGCGCCCCGGCACATGGGGCAAAGCAGTTCCCATCGTAAATCTAAGACCCCGGCGCGGGCGGCGCGCAGGAAGGTTTCCAGCACGGCCCGGCGCGGCAATTTCCACAGGCCGGCCAGCTGGTAAGGACGCAGGCGTTGCAGGGCCAGGTCGTCGGCGTGTTCGAGCAGCCAGGCCAGCCGCTCGAAGACGGCTTCGTTCCCGCCGCTGGCAATGGCTTCCCGCGCGGAGGCCAGGCGCTGCCGGCCGCCGGGCGCAAAGCGTGCTGCGCCAGGAAGGTCGAACTGGGAGCCGCCGCGTTGGGCAAGCTGGTCGTAGTTGCGAAAAGCGCGCAAGAATGCAAAGCGGCTAACCAGCCCAATTTGCCATAAAATAGCCAGGTCGCCCACCATTGGCCACGAGGGGGTGAACCAGGCGCGGTAACACAGGCGCGTGCCGCCGTTTTCTGTAGGGCTCATCTTCGCTTCAACCCGCACTTCGGCAAACGGCCCGCGCCGATATAGCCGCCGGACGCTGAACTGGTAGGGGTATATCCATTCGAAAGGCTGTTCATCCCATTCGACCGGGATCCCGTATATCGTAAAGCGCAGCCGTCTCATGCCGGGGCGCGCATCCGGCGCATTAAAGACCTGGGTAACAGCGGGCAGGCCGGTGTCGTGGTTGAAGCGGTTGGTATCGGCCACGAAAGGCCAGAGCAATTCGGGGGGCGATTGCAGGTCAATCGCCCAGTCGAAAGTGTATTCGCGCGTCATGTTTGTAATTATAACGTCTGCCAGTTATCTGCAAATTTCAAGGGCATAATCTTTTGCGAACCATAAGGCGGAATTGATTCCGCAAACTGTTTTTTTGTAGAAGTGTTGCTGTCAATCTGCAAGGCGGCTGTTGAAAAAACACTGATGCGAGAAACCTTATGGCCTCGCAAGCGTATATAATCATCAGGTACTTATCTGATTACATAAAAATCAAGGAGAGTGTTATGCATAAAAGATTTTTCCAGATTCTGGTCAACAGTGTATTGTTGGCTTTGCTTGCCCTGGGGGTAGCCAGCCCGGCACTGGCGTTCGATGGGCGGGGTGGTGACAATATCGTCATCGGCGCGGAGGAAGTTATTAATGATGACTTGTACGTCGGCGCCGAAAACTTCACGCTGGATGGAAGTGTGAAGGGCGATTTGGTGGTAGCCGGTTCGGTTATCACTATCAATGGCGCTGTCGAAGGCGACCTGATTGCCGCCGGGCAGACGGTTATCATCAATGGCGCGGTGAGCGATGATGCGCGCATCGCCGCCGGGGCAGTGCTAATTGGCGAGGACGCCAGCATTGGCGGGGATATTGTCATTGCCGCTGGCAGCCTGGAAGCCCGCAAAGGCAGCACCATTGGGTATGATGTTGTGTTCGTTGGCGGACAGGCCCTGCTGGCCGGTAAGATAACCCGCAACCTGAACATGGGCGGCGGCGGGTTGGAACTGCGCGGTACGGTCGGCGGCGATGCCAACATCAGCGCCGGCGACTCGGAACAATCTGGCCCTGGCCCAATGGTCTTCATGCCCAATTCGCCCATCCCGCTGCCAAATGTGCAGCCCGGATTGAAAATCGACCCTGAAGCCAAAATCGAAGGCACGCTGGAATACGTCAGCCGCAAGGAAATCGATTTGCCCGGCGGTATTGCAGCGCGGGTCAAGCGCATCGAGCCGGTTGTTGACCCGGCCAATGTCGTCAGGCCGCCAACGCTGGTCGAGCGGGGCGTGGCGGGCGTTCTTGATATGCTGCGCAACATGGTCACGCTGCTCTTGCTCGGCCTGGTGCTGGCCTGGCTGTTTCCTAACTTTGTCAAATTGAGCGGTGAACAAGCGCGCGCTTTTCCTTTGCCCGCTTTTGGCTGGGGGATTGTCTCTTGGGCTGCATTTTTCTTTGCCCTGACGTTCATCCTGGTAGCGATGTTGCTCGGCGGCATCTTCTTCGGCATCCTGACCCTGGGCGGCTTGAGCGCCACCATCATCTGGCTGGGCGTGCTTTCGATGTTTACGCTGGCCGTCGGTTTCATACTGGCATCGGAGGTCATTTCGAAAATTGTCGTTGCTGTTCTGGGTGGGCGATTGATTTTAAGCCGCGTGAAACCCGAATGGGCTGAACATAAAATCTGGCCGTTGGCGCTGGGGGTGGTGATTTTCGCCGTGCTGGCTGCTATTCCGGTTTTTGGCGGGCTGGTCAATATCACTGTCATCTTTCTTGGCCTGGGCGCGCTCTGGCTTCATGGCCGAGACTTGCTGAAAAACGGGCGGCTGACCCCTTCGGAAGGCTAAAACCATTTATAGGCTAAAAGCCCGAAGTCCAATGACTTCGGGCTTTTTTCGTAACTGCCTGCCCACCCTCACCCCCAGCCCATCTCCCGGTGGGAGATGGGGGAAAACAGGAACCATTTTGTCGCTTTCAGCAAAAATTTTCAAACACAACCCCACCCAGTTCGCGGGGCAAGCGGACACGAAGTACACAAAGTTTTTTTAAGGGTTTTCCTTTGTGACCTTTGTGCCTTCGTGTTTCAGCCTGTTTAGTTCCGGCTTGTCCGGGTTAGGGTGGGGGCAGGTAGTTACCTTCTTTCAGCATTACACTGTGAAGTAAAAAGTGGCCCCCTTGCCAGGGTTGGCCTGCGCCCAAATGCGCCCACCATGTTTTTTGATGATGCGCGCCACCGTCGCCAGCCCAATACCGGTGCCAGGGAATTCTGCTTCGTTGTGCAGCCGCTGGAAAGGGGTAAATAGTTTGTCGGCGTAACGCATTTCAAACCCGGCCCCGTTATCACGCACGAAAAAAGTTTGTTCTGGTTGAAAGCCTTGTTCGGCAGCCTGCTGCTCCGAAAGGCAGCCAAACTCTATCTGCGCCTGTTCGCAACCGGCGCTGAATTTCCAGGCATTGCCGAGCAAGTTTTGCAGGGCAGCCCGCAGCAGACGCGCATCACAAATGCTATTACACTCTAAAGTTATCTTCCATTCTACTTTTCGGGTAGGCTCGGTCCCTTGTAATTCACGCGCTATTTCTTGCGCCAACTCGCCCAGGTTAACAGAGGCCACGTTCAGTTCACCACGCGCCGCGCGAGATAGTTGCAACAAGCCGTCAATCATGCGAGCCATGTTGCCCGCTCCACTACGGATTTTTTCAAGATGAGAGCATCCTTCATCTCCTAGCTGCCCGGCAAAATCGGCGGCTAATATCCGGCTGAATCCGTCAATGTGCCTGAGCGGGGCGCGCAAATCGTGCGAGACGGTGTAGGCAAAACTTTCCAATTCCTGGTTGGCGTGGCGCAGTTCGGCAGTGCGTTCGGCAATCATTTCTTCGAGATGTTCGCGGTGTTGCTGTATTTCCATTTCGGCCAATTTGCGGGCCGTGATGTCAATGAGTGACACAAGCACATGGCCGTATGGCCTGGCCTGGTTTGGCAAAACACTCCACTTAATTAGCACATGGCGGGTTTCGCCATCCAATGTTTCCAGGGTATCTTCAAATTCAATTCGGGTTTTCTTTTGCCAAATAGTCTGTAACTTAACCAGGAATGATTTATGTTTAGCAAGCAGCTGGGCGCGATTTTTGAGCATCTCACGCAATGATTTGGCCTTATGCAGGTGTAAAGTGGTGTGATTGGCAGATAACAAGGCGATTTTAGAAACGCAATCTCGCATCAGGCCAGGGTTATTCGCCAGGGCCTGCTCCCAACTGCCATGATATTCGGCCTTCAAGGCTTCGAGATGTAGATAAACTTCAGAAAAATCTTCTTCTAAAAGCGCAACGGGAGAATCTTCAAACAGCCGCCGGTAACGGACTTCACTTTCTCGCAGCGCAGCTTCCACTCTGTGTCGTTCTTCCAATTCTTGCTCTAATTTTTGGTTGGCATCACTCAACTCGGTAGTGCGAGCCTGGATGGTTAAAAGCATTCGGTCAAAGCTGCTAACCAGAGCGTTCAGTTCACGATAACTGCCCTGTGTTTCAACGTCGCTAAGCGAAGCGGGCTGGCCCAGTGAAATTTGCTCGGCTTTTTCGGCCAGGAGTGAAATAGGGGTGCTGATGCGGCGCAGGCTAAACCATACGCCCATCCCAAATACGCTCGTGCTGAGCAGCAGCGCAATCAATGAAAAACCGAGCATGGTAAAAAAGGGTCGAAAAACTTCGACCACCGGGCGCGTGGTGACAACCGCCCAATGGTTTTGCATGGGAGCTGCGCTGCCCATGACCCAGGCCTTAGAAATCTGGTCAAAATAAATACGATATGTCGGCTGCGCTAACCCTTGCCGCACAACTGGCAAGTTGCCCAGGTTCACTTGCTCACGCACCAACTCATGGTCAGGATGCACAATCAGGGTAGCACGATTATCGACGATGAAAATGGTATCGTTTTGCGAACTGCCAAAATGCTGAATATTCTCTTGCAAATCGTAAAGGTTGATTTCAGCAACCAGCATTCCAACAAAAATTGTTCCCTTGTAGAGCGGCTGGGCAACCGTCACTGCCAGGTCATTAGTGGTGACAGAAAAGAACGTATCTGAAAAGTAGGTTTTCTTTGAATCGCGAGCTGGTTTGAAATAAGATTCCCCAGAAAGGTCGAAACCTATAAAAGGGCGCAGGTCTTGTGGTTTATACTCCAGCAAGACTTTCCCGTTTTCATCAAGCAGATATAAGGCCGTGAACCGCTGGTAGTTTTGGCTAGTTTCGGTCAGCAAAATCGGATATGTATCTGAAGGCAGTGTGAGCACTAGAGCGCCCAAATCAGTCATCAACGCTGCAGTTCCATCCAGGTATTGGCTGCCCTGCCGGGCAGCAGCATGAATCAAAACCGCCTGGGTTGACTGAACGTTGGAATAGATTAAACGCGCGCTTAAGACGCTGATACTGGCCAGGATGAACAGCAAAATGATGGCTGGAATTACAACCATGCGCAATAAGGCCGAATTAAGAGTGACAGGAGTAAGTTGTTTTGGCATACAATAAGATAATTTTTACGAAGGGCTATTCTACGGGGATGATATGTTGTTCTCGAATTTGACCGTCTTCCACGCGCATAATATAAACCTCGCGGTGCACATCGCCAAACTCATCAAACGTGATTGGACCCAAAACGCCAGGGAAATCGTTTAGTTCCAAAAGCGCCTGGGGCAGACCAGCAGATTTTCCGCCCGTTTTTTTCAAGGCCTCGGCCAACACCAGCACCATCTCATAAGCCTGCGAAGTGCCGAGCAATGGCTGACGCCTGTAGCGATGGGTAAACTTCTCAGCAAACACACGATGCGATTCAAGTTGATTGTTGGGGTTGTAAAACGCGCTAATTTCCAAGCCTTCCACCGCCCGGCCACCTTTCTCGGTCAGTTGAGAAGTTTGCGCCCAGGGTGAAGTAAACAGCGGAATTTCCAAACCCAGTTGACGAATATATTGCGCAATGATGGCAGTATCTACCGCCGAAGCGACAATCACCAAACCATCGGGGTTGGCTTCCGAAATTTCAACTGCCAACTTTTGCAAATCCGTCTCACCAGCAATAAAACTCAGCGTTTCGGCATGTCCACCCAACTGGACAAAGGTCTCCGAAAGGGCATCCCAGTAAGACTTGGCATAGGCGCGATTGTTGTCATCGTATACGCCCAGCAATCGCTCAATCTCATGATATGCGTCAATGTGTTTGCCCATTTGCTCGCCGATAAAGCCAGTATCAGAAATCAGACGAAAGAAATAGTCATCCTTGCCAGAGAAATAAGAACTGGAAGCGGTCGGGCTGATAAGCACAACCTCAGCAGCATTCATCTGGTCAATCACAGCCGCCGCCACATTGCTGGTGTAATGCCCCAAAATAGCAACGACACCCATCTCCAGCAATTCTGCATCCACTTTTTGGGCCACTTCTGGCCGGCCCTGGTCGTCACGGATAATCAACTCTAGTGGCTGGCCATTCACGCCGCCCTGTTCGTTAATTTCATCAACAGCCATTTGGGCGGCGTCACGAATATTAATACCCACATCGGCCTGCTTGCCAGTTAATTCAACTGCCAGGCCTACCAGGATAGGCGTGCGGCTGGCGCAGGTTGAGAGTGTCAACAGTGCTAAAAAGGAAACCGAGCACAAAAACCGAAATTTCGCCTTCATGGGTTCTCGTTCCTTTCAAACGCATTCAACGCGCAATCTATACGTCTTGATTTTTATTATGACACAAAAAAAGCATCTATCATGGTCAATTTTCGCGAGTGACTCTTTGGGCGCAGCAAAAAAGGAATAAAAAGGTTGATTTTTCGTCTGTTTCGGCGGGCTGAAGCATGTCTCAGTAAAAAAAGCCCTTCGGGCTGCTTAACAAGTCGGCTTCCCTGGCGCCGCCCGCCAGGGCAGGTGTAGCCGACTTCTATGACCTGAGGCAGGGACTGCGTATCGTCCCGCCAATGTACGCCAAAATATTTGATATCTGAACAGTCACTAAAAAAGCGGTTTTTTCCGTGGCCGTCCGTGTAACATCTGCACTCCCACAACCTGCCCCGCGCGAAGTCAGTGCGGAGCGGAGGGCGGCAAGTGTCCGCGTCCAAAAACAATTGGCGCAAGTATTGGTTTAATCACGGATATTCTCAAAGAACCATCATTTTCGTGTTGCGCTGTTCTTAAGACAAGTCTATAATTCACCCTGATATGCGCGCCATTAAAGGGCACGGAACACTGATGACTGGATACTGATTCTTGAAATGTCTTCCATTGATGAAATCAAATCCCGCATAGATATCCTCGACCTCGCCAGCGAGGCGGGGGTGAAATTGCGCCGCAGCGGACGCAACTATACGGGATTCTGCCCCTTCCACGATAACA
>CAYLZI010000137.1:0-8104 GCA_964388215.1 uncultured Anaerolinea sp. | reverse complement strand
TCCGAATCGGCTCGCGCGCCACGATCAGCTCGCGGATCTCATCGTTGAGCACCATGATCTCGGCGATCGCCTTGCGCCCGCGGAACCCGGTGCCGCGGCAGTGGCCGCACCCGCGTCCCGACCCGCACGCCGCATCCCACCGACACGCGCTGGCCGATGCGCGCGCCCTAAACGGAGTTTGCAAGAATGTCCATGTTTTTTCAACATAAAGCGCCTTGGGACAAGGCAACAATTAAGTTTCTGGGGATACTTCTTGTTGCGCTTATTCTTTTGACGATTTTGGGGCAGATAGTATTTCCAGCGGTTTTGCGTATGGAGATTTGTTCCGAAAGAACGGGAATATCGTCTCTATATTATCAAGGCCCGGATGGCAAATACTGGCCTGCGCGAAGTTCCATGCAGGCCGGCTGCCAAATATTGGCTTTTGACCTTTTAGCCTACCATAACCCAAGCTTACAGTTGCACCTGCCTGCCGCAGCCAATTTTTATGTCATTCGTGACGTTTGGCTTCAGGTGGGTTGGTTTCGTGTTGACGTAGATTTAGATAGTTTTTATGCGCGCAAGGATATTGAAAACATTTCTCGAACATCAGAGGGCATTCGTATTACTATGTCCAGTGATGCTCCTGACCCGCAAGTTGCATTTGCCTTAGGTCGGCCTCGCCGCATAGCAGCCTTGCATTGGGGGTCATCTTTCGCACTGCTCTCGCTGGCTGCTTTCCTTGTAATTGTTCTCTCTCGAAGGAATTGGGACGCAAACATCCAACAGGCTATTCATCAGCTCGTTATATTTTTGAAGCAAGAATCTTTTCAATTGAGGGAATTTGCCGCGCTGGCAGGAATGTCGATTACGCTCAATATCTATTTAATTTCCAACTTTTCGATTTCAATAGACGATGAAATGGCCGCTTTTCGAGTCCAGCCTGACATTTGGCTGGAGGAAGGCCGTTGGACTACGTATTTACTGGAACGATTTGTTTTCCCCCAGCCGGTCATTCCTTACGCCCATAATCTGATGTTCGCGCTTTCCATTGCGCTGGCCTATATGTTTTTAGTACGCGCGCACAACCTGCCCAGAGACTGGCGCATGTTCCTGGCTTTTCCGGTCTTTGGCGCATTTCCAACCTGGTGGTTTATTACTGCTTTCTATGCCAACCTTCCTTCGGTAAGTCTCGGTGTGATGCTGGTTACGTTGGCTGGCTTTATTTTCGCGCGTACCCGCTCCGCGGGCAGGGGAATTCCTTGGGGTTGGTTGGGTTTACAAGTTGCCCTGCTAACTGTAGCAGTGGGAGGCTACCAGTCTTTTTTGCTGATGTACCTGGCGGTTGGGGTAGGGTTGGTTCTGCTTGAATATGTATTTGAAGATGCGCTTTCTAACCAAATGCGCAGTGTTTGGTTGAGTTTGGCGCAGTTGGGAGCCGTCTCTGTTCTGGGATTTGCAACGTATTGGGCAATTAATTCAATCACCCAAAACTTAATTGTAATGCGGACCAGCACATACATTGATAGTTTTTGGAATCTTAAGACCTTGTTGGAAGAACCTTTGCTCGTTCTGATGGTCTCGTTCATTGCAGAGATACGCGCTTATTATTCCGGCGCGGTGAGCAAATACGGTATTTCGCTCTTCTCTGTCGGATTGGTGGTCTTTTTTACCTGGCTGGCAATTTTGGCGAGTTCCTGGGACAAAGGATGGCGAAGAATTTTAGTCTCTTTAATGCTGTGGAGTGGGTTGCTTGTATTGCCTTTCATGTTAAATCTCTTGAGTGCTAAGGAATTGCCAACCCGCTCTTTTCTAGCCATTCCATACATCCTCTGGCTGATGGCGGCGATGTTGCTTCAAAGGAAAAACGTCGTGGTCAAAGCAATCAACGCCGTGCTGGTTTCTGTGTTGATTTTTCAAATTGTTATTGCCCAGGGAATGTATGCCGCAACTGAGTATGTTACCCAGCAGCACGACCGGATGCTTGCTGCTGATTTATATGTACGCATGAGCGCGATTGATGAAGGATTCGACCGCAACGAAAAAATACATGTTGATTTTTATGGCACCAAACCTGCTGATATCATTTACCCTAATCCGTTAAGCGGAACGATGGGGGTATCTATCTTTGAGTTTGCATGGCAGCGTGAAGATATCTGGCGCATGGTAAACTTTATGAAATTATTAGGATATGCCAATCTACAGCCTGTGGAATACGAACAGCGGTTGCAATTAACCCCAATTTTTGAAACCATGCCTGCCTGGCCTGCACCTGGTTGTGTTCAAAAGGTAAATGACGTTTATCTGATTAAACTGAGCGATAATCCTGACCGTGTGCATGCTCAGTTTAAGCGATGAGAAAATAGAAATGGAGAATTCAGAATGGCGTCGCAGCAAAGTGGCGAGACAAAATTATTTTCAATCATTATCCCCATATATTACAACGAATTGAACCTGGAAGATACCATCCCAGAACTGCTGACGCTTGAACACAAGCTGCCTGGTTATCACCTGGAATTGGTCTGCGTGGACGACGGCTCAGGTGACAGGTCGCTGGAAATTTTGCGCGGTTTTCATGCCCGCTATCCGCGCTCGGTCAAAGTGGTCAAACTGGCGCGCAATTTTGGCTCCATGTCGGCCATCCTGGCGGGGATGACGGTTGCTCGCGGCGATTGCATTGGCATGATTGCCGCGGATTTACAAGACCCGCCCGAATTGTTCCTGGAGATGATTCGCCATTGGGAGCAGGGAAACAAATCAATTTTTGCAGTGCGCCAGGACCGCGAAGACCCCCTTTCTTCAAAGGTGTTTTCGTCTTTGTACTATCGCCTGGTTCGCCAGTTTGCCATCCCCAACTATCCTGAAGGCGGATTCGACTTTTTCCTGATAGACCGGCAAGTGGCAGAGGATGTGACGAAAATCCACGAGAAAAACACCAACATCATGACACTCATTTTCTGGCTCGGGTACAAGCCGATTTTGTTGCCGTATGTGCGCCGCCAGCGTCGTAAGGGAAAATCACGCTGGACTCTCGCCAAAAAAATCAAGCTGTTTGTGGATACTTTTGTTTCATTTTCTTTCACCCCCATTCGCATTCTTTCGGTGCTGGGAGTCCTGGTAGCCGTCTTCTCGTTCGTCTATGGGGCCGTCATCCTGTTTTCGTACTTCCTGGGCGGTATCATCGTGCAGGGCTGGGCGCCGATAATGCTTGTGGTGACGTTCTCCGCCGGTCTGCAAATGTTCATGCTTGGCGTGCTGGGCGAATACCTTTGGCGCACCTTGGACGAAGTGCGCCGCCGTCCGCCGTATGTGATTGATGAGATTTTAGAAACGAGACTCTTGGAATAAATGACTGGCCCATGATTAGGCTTGTGCTATGTCAAACAAAATATACTATGACACCAAGAAATGCCGATGTTAAAACTTCCCAATTATATGGGCAAGTCACAAAGGCAGGAGACTGAATTCGTGAAGACCCGTTTGGAACATCTTTTGCAAGTTATGGAAATCAATCTTAAACAAGGTCATGTCTGGGGCTTTTTCTTGGCCTTGGGGATTTTGATTTTATACGGCAACCTGACCTCGCCGCGCTTATTCCAATATGACCCGGGTTACTATTGGGATTTGCGAACAATGTTCCTGGATTCGCGGCGTGATTTTCACTTGCTGAATTATCATGATTGGATTTATCAATTACGGGGTTATTTATTTCCGCTTTTTCTGTTGATAGCCGAATGGGTTATCGATGTTTTTACTCCTGACTGGGTGGTTGATGATTTCCTGACAGTTGTAATTTTCAACGCTTTCCAAATTGCCCTGGCTGGTTGGTTCTTTATTCCAAAGATATTATCTTTCCTGACCGGAAAAGACATCAACATTTCCCTGCGAGTGTTTATCTTGGGCATACTTGTATTTTTCTGGCGTGGATTTTTGTATTTGCCCTATAGTGATCTCCCGGCATTTTTCTGTTTTCTTGTTGCTGTGTTGTTTTTTGGAGGGGCAATTCAGTCAACCGGGTGGCGTTCCATTGGGCTGGCATTGCTGGCGGGCGGCGCGGCCACTTCGGCTTATTTGATTCGGCCGGTCTATCTTCCTGCCTGGATTGTGTTGATAACGGGTTTGATTTTACTTTCCAGTAAATCACATGCCTGGTTTCACAAGTTGCTCAATAGTGGCGCATTTTTGCTGGCTACAATTTTGTTGATTATTCCCCAATCCATGATTAATAAAATTCATTATGGTATTAATACTCCATTCACGTCGCCTGGCTTGTATGGATACCAGGTTACGGTTGGTTTTTTGCTGCAACGATTCGATGTCAATATGGACACAGGGATTTACCCATACTCTTCAATTCGGTTCATCGACCCGCAAGGCGTTCGCATTTTGGAACGGGAAGAACGCCCCCTGGCGGCAATGGTTATCACCGGCGCCGGAATCGATGGTGAGAATGTGATGGATTATCTTTTTTCACCCCGCGAATTGGTGGATTTGTGGCTGAACTATCCTTTGGATATAGTCACAATCTACTTCCGACATTTTTTTAATGGCCTTAATCTGATGTTCCCATCCGTGTATGTTTGGGATGTTTATCATGTCGATATTGTTTCAATGTGGCTAAATTACACCATTTTGTTTGGCCTCCTGTTTCTGTTTGACATTCGAACATTGTTTGCCCGGGATATGCCATTTAGTAGTTTTGTTTTACTGGCCTGGTTGCTGCCTGTACTGACATCTATCCCAGGCGCGGTGGAAGCGCGCTATTTCTTGCCACTTCATGCCCTACTGGAAGCCTGTTTTGTAGGGATGGTAGCCGATTTCACCACCCTGAAAGCGAAAATCGAACAATTAGGCATTCTGCGGCTGCTGTTTTTGTATGTGATTTTCGTGCTGATGGCTTTTTCACTCTCTGGCTTAATTCTGACCAGCGTGCCGGATGCCAATCTGTTATTGACACCGCGCTAACAGTCTCGTCTATCGCAAGTCATACAGATACAGGTATACGCTCGTTCCCGGTTCGATGAACTGGCGTTTGCGCTCGCCGATTTGGTCGAGGTAGGCCAGCATCCAATCGCGCTCGTTATATTCCCCGCGCTCGTAAACATGCGAAAACAAAATCCAGACACGCGGCTGGCCGCGCAGCCGGTCGAGTTCGGCCAGCAGGGCTTGCGGGTCGTCGGCGTGCAACCCGCCTGCCACATAGTCCATCTTCGGGTTGGCATAATAACGGAAAGCGGGCAGCGCCCAGTAATAGACGTAAATCGAATCGCCGGGTTTGTGGTGGGCGTTCAGGTAGGCTATGGCCGGGCGGATGTGCTCGGGATATTTGGGGCTGATGAATCGCTCGGCGGAGAGCAGGAGCGGGGTGTAGAGCAAAAATCCGGCCAGGGACAATGCCAGGAGCGGGGATAAAGCGCGCGGGCGCAGGGAGAGGCTCCAGAACCAGTCCACTGCCGAAGCCAGGAAAATGTAAATCAACGGAACAAGGAAGAGCGCCATGCGGCCTGCGAGGGGATACAACTCCAGCCACGAAGCGGCCCAGGCGAATAGGAAGACCAGCAGCAGCGCAAGGGATCTTTCCGCCTGCGGCGAGGGGAGAAAACCATTCGCGCGGACAAGTTGGAGACTGGTCTTACCGGCGAGCAGCATTCCCGCCCCGAGCAGCGTGGCCGCCAGCAGGGCGGGGGCATAGGCCGTCAGCCCGCCTGGGTTGGAAAATAATCCGAGCAACGCATCGAGCGGGTTGGCGCGAAAATATTCCTGCCAGTAGCCGCGCAGGAACTCGTTTTCGGAGAGTCCGCGCAGGCTGACGAGGTATAACGCCCCGAAACTGACCAGCCAGCCCGCGCCCATCGCCAGGGTGGGAAGGGGATTGCGGCGGTTCTGGACGAGGAGGGTCAGGCCAATGGCGGCGAGGATGAAAATAGCGGGATGGGAGAACCAGGGGGCGAGGAGGAAGGCAGAATGATGAAGGATGAATGATGAATTGCGGGTGACGAGTGATGAGTGACGCGTGAACAGGTAGAGCAGCAGGATGGTGGAGAAGACATCCAGGGCATATTGTTTGACTTCGGAGGAGTAGTAAATCAGCGTGGGGCTGAGGGCAAACAATGCCAGGGCAGTGAGCAGGCCGGGAGCGTGGAGAATCTGCCGGGCCAGGAAGTAAAAAAGCACCAGCGAGGCGCACCCTGCCAGCAACGGGAGCAGGCGCAAGGCGCGTTCCCCGTCTCCGAGCAGGGTGGCGGCAAGTTTTTCGAGCAGGAGGAAGCCGAGGGGCGCGCCCTGTTCGTAGTCCAGTTTTCCAAAAAGCCCCCAAACGTCTTTATGGATGATGTTCAATGCCAGCATGGTCTCGTCGAGCCACAGTGAGCGGTTGGCGAGGTATTGGCGCAGGCGCAGGACGATGCCGAGGGCAACCAGGCCCCAGGCGGCGAGGGGGACGAGGCGGGAAAAACGAGAGGGCTTATCCACAGATTACGCAGATTTCACGGATTGAGCGGAATGAATTCCGCATTAAGGCTGCGAGGCGAGCATTTCTTTCAGGTGCGCGAGGGCTTCGACCGGGGTAGGGTCGGTTTGGTAGGCGATGGCGAGGTAGCAGGCCAGGTAGTCGCCAAAATGGAGCGCGGTCCAGATGTGGGCGAGTTTGGAATTGCCTTTCGCCAGGTAAAAATCGGTGTTGGAGCCTTCGAGCATGAAGACCTGGCGGGTGAACTCGCTGCGCAGGCGGTTACGCGGATGGTCGGAGGGGGCGACCAGGAACATGGCAAGGGTGCGGCTTTGCAGCAGGTCGGCGGGGTTGGCGAGACCGGCCAGGGTGTTGTGGTCTGCTTCGGGCAGGAACTCGAAATTGGCGGGGGCTTTGGCAAGTTCGTTGATTTGGGTCTTCCAGCGCCGGGCAACGGGGGCCAGCACGCCGGAGCCAAAAACCGTCACCCAGCGCCCGACCAGTTGCCCGGCGTAACGCTTGGCAGGGTTGAGGGCGGCGGGGATTTCGGCCCGCAGGTTGGCTTGCTGTTCGCGCATGGCTGCGACTGCTTCGGCCAGGCCGGCGGAGGGGTCGGGAATCAGCCCCAGGCGGCTGAAGAGGGCCAGCAAAAGCCCAAAGGAATAACCGACTGCGGCGCGCGGCTGGCCCTGATGATTAAACGTCCAGAGCGGAATGTTTGCGGAGGCGGCTTGCTGGGCCAGTTTGCCGCCGGCGGCGATTGCCAGAGCCGCGCAGCCGCGCTGGAGGGCGGCGTCGAAGGAATCGAGCGTTTCCTCAGTGTCCCCGGAGTGTGACGAGGCAACGACCAGCGTTCTTGGGCCGCTGGCAAAGGCCGGCAGGCCGTAATCGCGGTGGACGATGACCGGGACGGGGCAGGTTTCGGCGGCGCAGGCGGCCAGTAAATCGGCGCCGATGGCCGGGCCGCCCATGCCGGAGAGGACAATGCGTTCAATGGGCGCGTCCGTTGGGGGCAGCGGCAGGCTTTGGCCGAGTTCCCAGGCTGTGGCGAGTTGTTCGGGCAGGTTGTCAATCTGGCCGAGCATGTCCTGGGCGTCGATTTGTTGGAGGAGGGAAAGGTCGTCGAGGTTCATATCGATTTCTGATTTTAGATTACGAATTTACCGATTGTCCAGTTTACCAGTTTTCCTGTTTCCTTTTCTCCCTGTTTACTTGTTTCCTTACCTCAGCGCCTGCAAAATCCAGAGCAGCGTCATGCCGGTTGCGAGAGTCCACAACACGTTGCGGGTTTTCCAAGCGACGAGCGCGCCGCCCAGCCCGGCCAGCAGGCGCAGGTTGTTGAGGGAAACATCCAGCGCGCCCGCCGGGTGGGTGAGGGCCGGGAAGACCAGCGCGGCCAGCACCGCCGCCGGGACGTATTTCAGGGCGCGCCGCAGCCATTCGGGCATGGTGATTTTGCCGAACAGGGAGATGAATGAGAAGCGCAGGGAAAAGGTCCCCAGCCCGATGGCGAGGAACAGGAGCCAGAGCGAGGCCGCGCTCATGACGGTCTCTCCTGATGGGATTTGATGATTTCGGCCAGGGTTCCGGCGGCGATTCCGAGCAGGGAGGCCATCGCCAGGCCCAGGTTATAGGGCAAGCCCTTTGCCAGCACCGCCACCAGGCCGCCGGTCAGGG
>CAYLZI010000136.1:0-8130 GCA_964388215.1 uncultured Anaerolinea sp. | reverse complement strand
GTCAGACTGCCCCTCAATCATTTAACCACCTTTTTACCAGCTTTGGAACGATCACAAACAATGGTTGCAATGGCTAAAACACTTAATATACAATATGCTGTTCCTATAGGCCAGAAAGCACAAAAGTTATGTCCGCTTGGATCCGTATACTTAAGCGGATTACCCCGAACAAAAGACTCCCAACGAGTCGCAGGATAGCGGGCTGGTTCGTGTGACTCACCCCCACCATCCCTTGTACAATCAAGTTGTAAAAGTTCTTCGCCGGGTCGGAAACCCGGCCAATCCAGAGTCCTGTTACCTGATCGAATTGCCAGATCAGACCCGGGCAAAACTGCCTTGCAGTTGGGCGGTTCCAGCCGCGCAGCCAGAAAACCCAGCCAGCGCCTCGCCGCCCATCTTGGAACTCTACGCCGGGGTCGCTGAATACCTGGCTTTGGTCAGGCTGGTGCAGGCTCTTGCCAAACAGGAGACCAGCCATGAACCCTTCTGCCCTGATTGTACCCCGGATCGAGATCCCGGCTCAAGCTGTCCCGCCCTGGGAGCAGCTGCCACGGGAATGCCAGAACGAGTTGATCCAGGCCTTGGTGGCGATCCTGCTGCGCCTGCCCCAGGTGCGGAGCCTGGAGGAGAAAATGCGCGATGAACGCGAACCCCAACACGCCTAGGGCAGGCAGTAAAATCAACCCCGAGCGCCTGGCGCGCGCCGCCATCGTGTACATCCGCCAGTCGAGTCTGCACCAGGTGGAAGAAAACCTGGAGAGCCAGGATTTGCAGTACCAGCTGGCGCAGCGCGCCCGCAGCCTGGGCTGGGCTGACGAAAACATACAAGTCATCGACGATGACCTGGGCAAGAGCGGCATCACCTCCGCCAACCGCAGCGGGTTTCAAAGCCTGGTGACGGCGGTCGGGTTGGGGCAGGTTGGCATTATCCTGGTCACAGATGTCTCGCGCCTGGCGCGCAACTGCACCGACTGGTTCAGCCTGTTGGATCTGGCCTCCTTGCGCGACTGCTTGATCAGCGACGCAGGCGGGGTCTATGACCCGCGTGTGTATGATGACCGGCTGCTGTTGGGGCTGAAAGGCACCTTTGCTGAAGCGCAGTGGTACTCGATGCGCCTGCAATTGGGCGCGGCCAAATTCAACCAGACCAAACGCGGCGAGCTGCACCTGCGCCTGCCGGTGGGCTTTGTCCGCATTGCCGATAATCGGGTTGCACTCCACCCCGACCAGCAGGTGCAAACCGTCATCCGCCACATTTTCGCCGAATTCGCGCGCCTGGGCAGCGCCCACAAAGTCATGCGAGCCTTGCGCGACCAATCCGTGTTCCTGCCGCGCCGCAGCGGCTCCTCTTGGGATCCCGAAGTCCGCTGGGTGCGGCCCGCTTTTTCTGCCGTCTACGCCATCCTGAAAAACCCGGCCTACGCTGGGGCTTACGCTTATGGAAAGCATCACGGCACCCACCTGCCCGGCGCAGCCAACCAGGTGATCAACCACTCCGTCCCCCTGGCGGAATGGCCGGTCTTGCGCCAGGATGCCTTTCCCGGCTACATCTCCTGGGAAACCTACCTGCGCAACCAGCAAACCCTGGCCCACAACGCCCAAGGCCTCCAGTGGAAACGCGGCGCTCCGCGCGAAGGCCTGGCGCTCCTGCAAGGCATCGCCCTCTGCGCCCGCTGCGGACGCCGGATGCACGTCCACTACACCCACGCCACCGCCTATGTCTGCGACCACGCCACCCGACAATACGCCGACAAACGCTGCCAGACCTTCACCAGCGCCTACATCGACCCTTTTATCGAGCAGCTTTTCCTCCAGACCATCCAACCTGCCCACCTGCAGGCTGCCCTGGCCGCCCTCGACCAGATTGACGCTTATCGCCAGTCCCTGCTCACCCAATGGCGGCAACGCCTCGAACGCGCCCGCTACGAAACCGAGCTGGCCCGCCGCCGCTACGAACGCGTCGACCCCGATAATCGCCTTGTCGCCGCCTCGCTCGAACAGGATTGGGAAAACAGCCTGCGCCAACAAGCAGTCCTCGAGAAAGAAGCCGCCCAGTCCCAATCCAGCCAACTGCAACCGCTCTCCGAGACCGACCGCCAGGCCATCCTGGCCCTGGCTTCTGACCTGCCCGACCTCTGGCATAAAGCCACCCCCGCCGACCGCAAACGCCTGCTGCGCTGCCTGATCCAGGATGTCACCCTGGATTCCTTTTCCAACCCCGGCTATAGCCGCATCCTCGTGCGCTGGCGCACCGGCACAACCGCCTCCTTCGACGTGCCGCGTCCGCGTCATGGCACTCCGCCAGCCACCGCCGTTGCCGAGCGCCTGCGCCAACTCGCCACACATCTCCCCGATGACCAGATTGCCGACTTGCTCAATGCCGAAGGCTTTCCCACTGCCACCGGCCTGCTCTGGACCCTCGCCCGCGTCCGCGCCGTCCGCCGCAAACACCACATCCCCAGCCGTTGCGCTTACGCCCCCTGCTCAGACCAACCCCGCGGAGATGGCTTGCTCCCGGCAAAAGCGGTTGCCGCCCGGCTGGGTGTTCAACCCTGCATGATCTCAGAGTGGTTTCACGCCGGGCTGATCCAGGGCCGTCAGCGCTGCCCCGGCGCCTATCTCTGGCTGCGCCTGAACGATACTGACCTTCCCCGTTTGGATGGCTCGGGCTCTCAGACCCCAGAAATGCTGCCCATCGAAACCGCCCCCAAAACCCTCGGCTTGAATCCCGACCAATTCCGTGCTATGCTCAAAACAGAAAAACTGCTCCCCTGGCGCATCCGCGCCGGAAAGCAGTTCAAATGGTTCGTCCTTCCCAACAACCCTACAGTTTATGCCCAGTGAGGTGCATTATGTCCATAGTACTGGATTGTACCGGACGTAGGCGTAGCGGTTCCAGTCTAAAGGATTGCCCGGGTTGGGTATAATCGTATCAGGTTGGGTAAAGTGGTTAAGATAATATTCGTGTTGTCGATGAACAAACCATTTGGGCGAAAAATGTGCGAATTATCCGCCAGCCAGCCTTCCCCGGTCACACCAAAGGTCTGCACATAGCGAAAACTCAAGCCCGGTGCCCCCACTGCCACATGAGGTTGGACAGGCGCGCCTGCCTGGGCAAACGCCGAATTCTGACCCGCCAACGCCAATACCAGGCTGGCGAGGATGATAATGGACAGTACTCTGGATTTCATTTTGCCCTCCGTGTCTGAAAAAACCGAATACGCTTTAGCGCTGAAGCCATTTTTTGTATGGCCCTCTTTGGCGGAAGCCGCTTAAAAAGATTCCCACGCTTTTTGGTCTGGAATTCACATTGCACTTTTGTAAGGTTTGGGAAAGACTAATTTCGCTGTAGCACGATATTGCTCAGCGACAAAGTGACAAATGTCACAATTCTGACCGTTTGCAATTTTTGCGCATATCGTTACCGCTGCGGCCAACCAGCCGCTTTGGCATTTTGTGGCTCTACCGTTTTTAACGTGACGCAGTGTAGGGGCGAACCGCCCAGGCATAGCAAGATGCTTTTTGCAAAGTATCCAGGCACAAATGGATGATTTTTCGCGCATGACGTGCCCCTACGGGATTTCACATCAAAAACGGTAGAGCCCATTTTGTTCAATGCCTGATTTCTCCTGAAGATGGTTATCAGCCAATAGCCCGAGGATTCGCCTGAAAATCCAGTTGCGCCGCCAGGGCGCAAACCTTTCAAGACTGAAAACCTGCCGGGGCGCGGTTTTTGGTAAGATACTGCCCACAACTGAATAACGTCTACTAACTTCTAAAGTCATTTTTAAACGTCTGCAAGGATTTCCCTGTGTGGGAGCGATTCTTGCAGGCGTTTTTTTGTTGTTTTTCGCCAGGAAAACTTATGCTGCAAGTCAAAGACCTGATTTCAAAATTCAAATGGCTGCCGGGCGTCCAGCCTGCCGCAAACCTCGCGCCCCAAGACCTGGTCATCATCGAATCCGGCGTGGAGTTCAACGGCGCCAAGGATAAGATGGATTACCTGTGGTTCGAGGTGATAGAGCGCGAGGATGGCCGGGGGAGTATCACGGTTTTCGAGTCGTGCGCCTGCTGCACGTCAAATTTTTGCCTATAGAAGTCCATGCGGAAGCGGGGCTGCACCTAAAAACCATCGAAGCGCAAACGATAGAATGGTCGAAAGCAGGTATCCCCAGGATAATGTGACTCTCGCCTGGTGTTGCGGGCAGCGTGAGGGTCGAAAAGAACCGAATTGCTTAACTACCCCACGCAATCAGGAAATCTTCCTGGTTGCAAATTGTTTTTTGAAACCCCAAACGTTTGCCCAATCGCGTCAATTGCGGTGGCTCAACATAAGCGCGCGCTAGCAGTTCTTCCGCGCCCATCACCGCTTGCGTCTTCCCATCCATCAAAACCTCGCCCTGAGCCAGGGCCACCACCCGGCTAAAATTTTCAGCGCAGAAATCCATATCATGTGTAATAGAAATAACCGTTTTGCCGCGCGCGCTGGCGACCCGCACCAGTTCTGCAATACGTTCCACGCCAGCCGCATCCTGTCCGGTGGTTGGCTCATCCAAAACGATAATGGGCGTATCCATTGCAAAGACTGAAGCCAGGGCGACCATTTTCCGCCATGTAGGTGAAAGATCATAAGGATTGGTGGCTTTTTGCTGGCGCAGGTGGGTCAGGTTGAGCGCGTCAGCGACCAACGCGGCCACTTTTTCAGGCGCGAATCTCAGGTTGCGGGGGCCAAAAGCCACCTCAGCTTCTACGGTTTTGCAGAATAACTGCTCGTCTGGGTTCTGGAAAAGATAGCCCACTCGCGCTGCCAGGCTGGAAACCGATTTTGAACGCGTGTCCCAATCCCCAATCAGCACGCTGCCCTGCGTGGGTTTGAGCAGACCGTTAAAATGGCGCACCAGCGTGGTTTTTCCAGAGCCGTTTTGCCCAACAACGGCCACCCGTTCGCCCTCAGCGATGGATAAGTTGATATTTTTCAGCGCCGTGACGCCGCCCGGATAAGTGAAGTGCAATCCTTTTACTTCGAGGTTCATCGGATAAATCCTTGCATAGCCTCGTCGAGCGTCACTGGTAACGGACGTTCTGATGAATACAGCCCCCGTCGCAGGGCTTCACGCGCCGCGGATGTATAACGCGACACCCCGAAGCCTTTCTCGGGCAAAAGGGGCGAGGTCAACACATCTTGTGGGGAGCCATCAAAGAGAACCCGACCTTCATGCAGCGCCACCACACGACCAGCAAATTGAGCAATCCACTCCACCTTGTGCTCCACCAGGATGACCGTCATACCGCGTTCGCTCATGGTTTTGATCACCCGGAAAACTTCCCGCGAGCCAATGGGGTCGAGCTGAGAGGTCGGTTCATCCAGTACCAGCACTTTCGGCTCCATAACCAGAATAGAGGCCAGCGCCACGCGTTGCTGCTGACCACCCGAAAGCGTATACGGCGAACGTTCTGCCAGGGAGGTTATGCCAGTTAACGCCATCACCTGCGTGACTCGCTCGGTCATTTCGCCGCGTGAAACGCCGATATTTTCCAACCCAAAGGCGATTTCCTCAAAAACAGTAAATTTTGCCCCGGAAATCTGGTTGAATGGATTTTGGAAAACCAAACCAGCGTTCAGCGTCATTTGATCGAGGCTGGCTGTTTTTGTTTCGATACCGGTCACTTCGAGCATACCGCTCAACTCGCCCTTAAAAAAATGCGGAATAAAGCCGGCGATGGCATAGCAGAGCGTGGATTTTCCTGCGCCGTTGGGGCCAATCACCGCCATAAATTCGCCTGGCTCCACGCGCAGCGAGACATTTTCAAGGGCAGGGCGCTCGGTCAGCGGATATTGGTAGGTAACATTTTCCAGGTTTACGATTGCCATAATTTCACCGCAAAAACTGTCAACGTTGCCAGGCATAAACCCCAACGGATGAATTGGTCCGCTCTGCTATCGGGGATCTCACGCAGGGATGTCTTGGGACTGCTGGACATAAACGCCCGCGCTTCGAGGGCGATGGCGCGCTCCTCCACTTCGACCAGCGAACCAAAGACGAGTGGACCGACCAGCGGCGTTAGCGCCCTAATTCTTGTCAACAGCGATCCCTCAGTCTCCAGCCCGCGAGAACGCTGGGCAGCGACGATCGCCATGGCTTTGGCTTGCATCTGTGGCAGGATTTGGAGCGTGGAGACAACCACATAAGCCAGTTGTCCGGGCAGCCCACGCCGGGTCAAGTCACTCATCAGTTCGCTGGGATGTGTGGTCAGCAGGAGCAGGATAAAGGCTGAAACCATGACAAAAATTCGGGTGGCGGTCTGGTATCCGGCGCCGACACTTTCCGTGGTGGCATCCAGGAAACAGAACCGGAAAACGGTCTCGCCGCCATACGGGAGGAACAAACTCTGCATGATAAACAGCAGCCCGGCCACAGGGATAAGCAAACGCAAAATCGCGCTAAGGAACTCCCGGCTGACTTTGCCGAGGAAACTCAATGGAAAAATCACGCCAAGGATTAGCAGGGTGGGAGTCCAATAGAATGGGCTGGCGTAAGAATTGATAATTAGCGCAAAAGCCAGAACCAGTTTGGTCAATGGGTTGGCGCGATGCAGCAAACTATCACGGTGAATATAAAATGAAAGTCTCTCGTGCATGACTGACCTTGTGAAGTTGGAATTGACATCATTTTACCCGAACAAAAAAGCCCTACGGAGCCAGTCCATAAGGCTTTTTGGCAGCCGCGCTGAATTATTGAACGTTTTCGGGTCGCGGGAAACGCGCCAGGTAGCGTCCGGAAAGACCCTTGATGATCGCAAAGGCCAACAGGCAGGTGGCGATTTTGTCAATTGGTTCAACGATGAAGTTCGTGGTTAAAACAGATTGGATGATTCCCTGTCCCGTTTCCAGCAGGTAGGCGGTAATGAGCGACGAGCCGCTGGAAGTGACACCCTGGAAAACGAAGACATTGACCAGGGTGCTGACCAGCACGGCGACCAGCATTACAAAGACACCGGTAACGATCACCTTCCACCAGTTTTTGAACAAGCCAACGTTAGCACACAGGCCGGCCACAAAGCCAATCGCTGCCGCCACCGGGAACCAGGGGAAAACATTGGGATCCATTACCAACCCCCAGATGATGTTGGACAACGTACCGGTTAGGGCACCCGCCCAAGGGCCGCAAATCACCCCGACTAGCACAGTGCCAATCGAGTCGAGGAAAATTGGCAGTTTCAAGGTTGAAACGAT
Organism: uncultured Anaerolinea sp.; assembly: GCA_964388215.1. Lineage (GTDB taxonomy): Bacteria > Chloroflexota > Anaerolineae > Anaerolineales > Villigracilaceae > UBA5195. The sequence continues at coordinate 896 of CAYLZI010000136.1, read as the reverse complement.
CTGGCCGACAACGATATTGATGGCGATGGCAACCGGGATCAACACCCAAGTCATGGTATTGAAGTCTTTTTTGATCGAACAGATGAATTTCATGGCATGCTCCTGATATTTGGTGAGATACTTTCTGAGATTAAAACACCAACGAACTGATTTGGTGTTTACAACCTTTGTATTATGCCATTAAATTACGGATGATGTTTCACCTTATTCAGATTAATTTGGCTATCCTGGTATTACAGCGCAAAGTTCAGCAAGCAAGATAGCCTGAAAAAGAAGGCATGGTATCTTTCCCCAACCACCAGCCAGGTGGGAAGGAGAAAAGAAAACCATGCCAGCGGAAATTGTAACGGATACTTGTCCTGCGCCACAATGCAATTTGGGCGAGCAGAGCAATTCAAACGCAGCAAAACCTACATGCGAGGCTTGCTGGGAGATGCCGCGCGTAAAAATGTTGAGCAGATGCCGTAACCTGGATGATCCCACCACGGTGGTCAAGTTCTACTTCAGCAATGCACCTGCTAAAACTCCTTTGACCGAGTTCGTGCGTATCAGCGGCATGCGATGGCCGATTGAAACCATATTTGAAGAAAACATGCCCTGGCCCATCATTTCCTGGTTCGTTTGCGCGTCCATCTTCATAAAAAATCACCTGCTTTGACGATTTATCAAGTCCGCTTGCTTTTGTCAGCAATTCTGCCCAAGCCTGACTTTGATATTGCTGCTACTTTACACCGCGTTTGCTATTACCAGAAGCGCAACCATCAGGCTTATTGCTCCCATCGTAAGTCTAAACTCGTTCGTTTGGCCGCCTTGGAGACCAACCTTGCGCTGTAATACTAATTTACCTCGTCAACACCCACACAAACAGGCTTTTAGGCCCATGCGCGCCCAGGGTG
>CAYLZI010000135.1:0-8162 GCA_964388215.1 uncultured Anaerolinea sp. | reverse complement strand
GCTGGTGGGTTACGCCCGCAAGGACGGGGTCAACGGCTCGAAGGCGGTGATGCAGTATCTGAAAACCTTGCAGCCGGTTACGCCAGATGAATCTGCGTTGGCGGCGCGGCTGAAGGCGATTGGCAAGCCGGTCGTCAACCTGTCGGATATTCGCAAGTTGGCTGAAATTGAGGAGGAGATTGCCCGGCAGCGCAGGCTGGAGACGTTCAAGTTTGGCACGAACGAAGAGATGCTCGAAAAAATTATGTCGATTGGGTGAAGCCTTGCCCCAAAAGGCTGTTTGATTGGCATCTATTCAGGCGGTCGAGAAATTGCGCCGTTTTCCCTCACCCCAACCCCTTGCCTTCGGCACGCTTCGCAGTCCCGAGGGGAGAGGGGCTATGAACAGGCAAGTTCGCAAGTCCCCTCCCCCGCCGGGGGAGGGCGGAGGGTGAGGGCTGAATAGTTACTTTGATTGCTTTCTTTCCCTCAAGTTCCTCGTTTTTGGGCTTGGGGGAGTTGTTTTGTATGCGCTAATACAACAGCCTTGAAATGTTGCCTGAGCAAAAATCTGGCATAATGACGAGAGTTTTTAACCTTCCCTCTGGCAGGTCAGCCTGAAAATTATGTGGAAAAAACTAACGAGTATGCTCTCGCCCTCGTTTGGGGTTGATGAGGACGCCAATCGCACTGCGCGGTATCTCAACCTCATCCTGCTTGCCGGGCTTTTTTTGCTGATTCCCTATTGGGTCTTGGTCGTTGCATTGACTGGCAGCCTGGCGGGTGAAACGAGCGGCGTCATTCTCCTGCTGGTTGTTATATTGGCCGGTCTCCGCGCCCTGATGAAAACTGGCCGGGTAAAATTGGTCAGCCTGCTTTTGCTCATTTTGGGGTGGTCGGTGCTGACGGCGCAGGCGTATTTTGCTTCGGGCATTCAAGATACGGTGATTGTGGCATATATCGCCGTCATCTTGCTGGCCGGGCTGCTGCGTGGCGTTCGTTCGGGAGTTTTTTTCTCTGGCTTGAGCCTGGTTATGGTCTGGTTTTTTGCTTATGCTGAAAGCCAGGGATTGATAAACGCCGCGCCAAACTCTGCGTATCGCATGGCGCAAGACCTGACAGTGATTTTTATTCTGATTACCGTCATTTCTGGGCTGACGATTTCTGGCCTGCAACAGTCATTGCGACGACTGCGCGAGACAGCGGCAGAATTGGAAGAGCGGGTTGAGATGCGTACGCGGGAACTTGAATCGGTTAACCAGGCGCTTCAAAGCGAGATTGAAATTCAGCAAAGCCTGGAGAAAGTGCTGGAGCGCGGCAAAAAAGAATGGGAGGGTATCTTCGATGCAACCTCGGAGATGCTTTTCGTGGTCGAACCTGAGGGCAGGATAGCGCGCTGCAATCGGGCTGTTACCAACAAGTTGCAGACCACGTTCCAGGCTGTTATCGGTATGTCGTTTTCTGAAATTATCCCCGGCGCGGGCTGGGAGATGCAACCGGGTGAGCGTGAAATCCCTGCCCTGGGCGGTTTTTTCGATATTTCCATCAATGAATTGACTCTCGAATCGTCTCTGCGCCGCCGCATCTTTGTCTTTCATGACATCAGCGACCTCGCACGCGCTCGCCGCGAGGCTGAACAGGCCAGCCGCGCCAAGAGCGAGTTTCTGGCGAATATGAGTCATGAAATTCGCACCCCAATGAATGGGGTGATGGGCATGTTAGAACTGGCGCTCGATACGCAGTTGACCGCCGAACAGCGCGATTATCTGAGCGTTTCTATGCAAAGCGCCGAATCGCTGTTGACCCTGCTCAACGATATTCTAGATTTCTCTAAAATTGAAGCCAACCGCCTGGAGTTAGAAAGCATCCCCTTCAGCCCTCGTTCTTGCGTAGAAGATGTGGCCTATTCGATGGCGAACCGCGCCCAGATTAAGGGCGTGGAACTGATTTGCTACATTCACCCCGACCTGCACTTCGATTTACTGGGTGACCCGGCCCGCCTGCGGCAGATTTTGGTCAACCTGACCGGCAATGCCATCAAATTTACCCGCCAGGGTGAAATTATCTTGCGCGCCGAACCGGCGCAAGAATCGCTGGAAGGGATAACCATCCGATTTTCGGTCACTGATACCGGCGTTGGCATTCCCGCCGACCGCCTGTCTGCTGTTTTCGACCGTTTTACCCAGGTGGATGGCTCTACCACCCGTCACTATGGCGGCACGGGCCTGGGTCTGGCAATTTGCAGGCAACTGGTTGAGGCAATGGGCGGCGAGATTGGGGTAGAAAGCCAGGTAAATGTTGGCAGCACCTTCTGGTTCACGGTACCCTTCGGTTTGCGCATTGCCGAAGATATGCATGAAATGCCGGGCTGGGCAGACAACTCCAAAATTCGCGGGCTGCGCATCTTGGGCGTGGATGATAATGCCACCAACCGCGTCATCCTGGCGCGCATGTTAGATGGTTTTGGCTGTCAGGTGGAGATGGTGGATGGGGGACAGCCCGCTCTGGAGCGGCTGCGGGCGGCCCATGAGCAGGACATGCCCTTCGACGTTATGCTGCTCGATATGGACATGCCCGGCATGGATGGGGAGCAGGTGGCCTGGGCGGTTAAAGCAGACCTGCAATTCCAGCCGGTTAAAATCATCGTGCTGGCCTCGATGAGCCAGCGCGGCGACGCCGCCCGCTTGCAAGCGATGGGTTGTTCTGGCTACCTGCTCAAACCTGTCAAACAGCAGTTGCTCTATGACGCGATTGCCGCAGTGACCGGGCAAGAATCATCTGCGGGAAACTGGGGCCAAATTGTTACGCAACGTTCCATTGTTGGGAAAAAGCGCGAGGGGCTGCGCTTGCTGTTGGCCGAGGATAACCCCACCAACCAGAAATTGACTGTTATCCTGCTGGAAAAAGCAGGTTTTTCGGTGGATGTGGCCGAAAACGGGTTCCAGGCGGTTGACAAGGCCCAGGCTGGAGACTACAACGCCATTTTGATGGATATGCAGATGCCTGAATTGGATGGCTATGCCGCAGCGCGGAAAATTCGCGCCTGGGAAGCCGGGCGGCAGCATATCCCAATTATTGCCATGACCGCCAGCGCCATGAAAGGCGACCGTGAGCGCTGCCTGGAAGCCGGGATGGATGATTATATTTCCAAGCCGCTCCAGCCCGAAATTTTGTTTAGAATTCTGGACCATTGGATGGAACCTGCCGAGGTTGTGGAAGATAGACTGCCTGTTGAACTTTCCCCGCCGGCAGGGTTGAATGCCAGCCTGACGGATGCAGGCAGCCCGCCACTCGATTTCGCAGATGCGATGCCGCGTTTTCTTAACAACCGCGAATTTTTTGACCAGATTTGCCACAATTTCATCGAGGATTTACCGGCGCGAGTCGTTATGATGAAGATTGCCCGCGAACATGGCGATTTCATGCAATTGTTCCGCCAGGCGCACAGCCTGAAAAGCGTGGCTGCCAATTTCAGCGCCGCTCCGTTAGCGTTATTAGCGCTCAAGTTGGAGGAAATGGGCCTGCGTGAAGATATCAGCCAGGCTGGTGAGACGCTGGCCGCGCTTGAAGCGGAAGCGGGGCGTTTTATAGCCTACTGCCGCGATGAATTGGGGGTGGATGCAAGCGGTGGGTGATTAAAGATGACGAATACTGCGTGGGTCGAAGGCGTCGCGCAGGCCGTCTCCGATGAAATTGACGCTCAAGACGGTGAGCAAGATGAAGGTGCCGGGGAAAAACCACAGCCAGGGCGCACCTTCGAGATATTGGTAAGACCCATCCAGCATATTGCCCCAGGTGGCTGTGATTTGGGAGGGGATGCCCAGCCCCAGGAAACTAACATAAGCTTCGTTCAAAATTGCGCCTGCGACGCCAAGCGTGGCGGCCACAATGACCGGGGCCAGGGTATTCGGCAACAGGTGGGTGAAAATGATGCGGGCGTTCGATGAGCCGAGCGCGCGCGAGGCGGCCACAAATTCTAATTCGCGCAAAGAAAGCACATTTGCGCGCACAATGCGGGCCAGGTACATCCACGAGGTAAGGCCAATGATGATAATGATAAAAACGACATTGCCTGTTACCTGGCGTCCCAAGATGTTGATATCGGGAATTTTCCCGCTGAAAAATTTGGCGGCCACAATGAGCAGGAACAGGCTGGGGATGTTTAGCATGGCTTCGGTAAAGCGCATCAGCAGGCTGTCTATCCAGCCGCCGTAATATGCTGCGGTGGCCCCAACGAGTGTTCCAAGAAGCACGCCGACCGTGGCGGCTGTTACTCCAATCACCATGGAAATTTGCCCTCCGTAAATGGTGCGGGCGAGTACATCGCGCCCGATGCTGTCTGTGCCGAAGGGGTGGGCTGCGGAGGGGGCCTGGCGCACTTTGCCGGTATCGGAGCAGTTGGCCCAGTCCTCGAGGCGGAGTTCCCTGTCGAGTGGGGCGCAGTAGCCCTTTGCGAACAAAATTCCTCCTAGCGTGACGTAGAGAACGAGCAGCCACAAAATCCCGACCCCGGCCATTGCCATTTTGTGTTTGCGGAAACGCCGCCAGGCAAGCTGCAGCGGGGAGCGAGATTCGGCAAGGGCCGGGTCCAGGTTAATTTCAGCGGGGGAGGATGCGTTTGGTTTCATGGCAGCTCAATCGAGGCGGATGCGCGGGTCGAGGAATGAGTAAACAATATCGGTGAGCAGTTGAAAGATGACCACTGCCACTGCAATCAACATCAGGATTCCCATCAGCACTGGGAAGTCGGCGCGGGCAACATGGTCGAGGAAAAGGCGTCCCATGCCGGGCCAGGCGAAGATGCGTTCTGTTACCACTGCGCCTGCCAGCAGGAAGGGCAGGTCGAGGCCGATTAAGGTTACAAAGGGCAGAGATGCGTTCTTGAGCGCATGACGCGCGATGACTGTCCAGTAGCCCAGCCCTTTGGCGCGGGCAGTGCGGATGTAATCTTGGTTCAGCACCTCCAGCATCGAGGAGCGGACATAGCGGCTGTAACTCGCCACGCTGATAATCGAAAGCGTTGCCACCGGAAGCACCATGTGGCGCATCACTTCCAGGGTGTTTTTTCCCACTTGCGGGTCGAACATGCCCACAGTGGGGAGGTATGGCAACCCCATGCGCTTGAATCCGACCGCGAAGATGTATATCATCATTAATGCCAGCCAGAAGACTGGCATGGAATATCCAATAAATGAAACCGTTGTGATGAGATTGTCCCAGAAAGAGTATTGTTTTAACGCCGAATAGACCCCAATCAACAGTGAAAAAATGATGATAACGACTTCAACCGTCAGCATTAAAATCAGGGTATTGGGTAGCCGGTCTGCAATCATTTCCAGCACTGGGCGGCGTGTCACAAGCGACTGGCCCCAATCGCCGCGCAGGATGCCCTGGCGTTTGCCGGGCGTGTCGCCTGTTCCATCTCCGTCCATATCTATTAACATCCAGTCGTTGCCAACGAGCCAGGCGACGTATTGGGTATAGAGCGGCTGGTCTAGCCCCAATTGGCGGCGCAGGCGCTCTTTGTCTGCTGGTTTGGGAGGCGTGCGCGCGCCAAGCGTGGCAACTGGGTCGCCAAACGATTGCATTAGCAAAAAGAGCAGGATGCTGATGATAAATAGTTGGGGGATGGCTTGCAAGACACGCCGAATGATATAGTTGAGCATAAGCCAATACCGTTTAGAGCCGGGCAGTGATAAACGAGACTGTGGATGTTTTGTTGGGATTGCATACACGGATGGGGACATGTCCCCATCCGTGTCTAATGCGAGGATATTCAGATTACTTGCTTACGCTCCATTCATTACAGTTCCAGAAGGGCGCGCCGCCGGAGAGGGTTACGTTTTGCAGGCGGGTATTGATAGAATACAGGTCGGGGTCGAGCCACATGCCGATGTAGATGACTTCATCGTACATAAGTTGGCTGATTTGGCGATACAGTTCGATGCGTTTTTGCGTATCGAGAGTGGAAGCCTGTTCTTTGAGCAAGGCATCCATTTTTTCGCTGCAATAGCCCTGCCAGTTGGCGCCTTCGGGGTTATCTGCGCTTGCGATTTCGGAGCACAGCCAGTTAGCCGAAGCCTCGGGGTCGGGGAAGGATGTGTTGCTGGAATATTCGGCAATATCATATAGACCCTGCGCCATTGGTCCGCCGGTGTTATAGCTGTTCCAGAAGACATCGCTGGAATAGTTTTCGAGTTTTGCTTTGATGCCGACCAGTGACCACTGCTGCGCCACTACCGCCTGGACATCTTTGCGGAGGCCGCGCATGTTGGTGATGTAGCGCAGTTCGAGCTCTACGCCGTCTTTATCACGGGTGCCGTCGCCGTTGCTATCTGCCCAGCCAGCGGCATCCAAAAGTTTTTTGGCTTCTTCGGGGTTGTATGGGTAGGGGCTCAGATTGGGGTTGCCAAATGGCGGCGTGGCGTCCCAGAAAGTGACGTTGACCGGGTTGATGTCGGGGTCGAGCAGGTCTTTGACGATGGTAAACCGGTCGGTGGCGAGCGCAATCGCTTTGCGCACGTTGACATCCAGCATGGCGGGATGCGCGGTTTCGGGGTTGACGTTCAGAAACCAGGCTTCATTGTACCCGGAGGGAGCAGCCACGACTTTAACGGTGCCGCCTGCTTCCAGTTTTTCAATCTGGTCTGATGAAAGGAACACGCCGATGTCGGTATCGCCGGCGATGATGGCGGCTTCCTGAGCTGCATCATCTGGCACGATGCGGATGAAAACCTGCTCCAGGATGGGTGGGTCAATCCAATTGGGGTTTGCTTTGAAGCTAATGTGGCTGCCGGTTTCCCACTCGTTGAATACGAAAGGTCCTACGCCAACGGTTGGAGTGCGATTCCACTCGGCTTCGTCAATGGTTCCTTCGGCATCGAAAACGGGTTGTAGGACGTGTTTGGGGATGACGTAACTGAATACTGTCGTTAGCCAGGGGGCAAAGGGTTCGCTGAAGTTCACCACAACCGTGCGCTCATCGGGTGCTTCGACGCTGGTGACGTAATCAGCATAAGGGTAGCGGCTTTGGACGATGTTTGTATCTGCGATGAACATATCGTAGGTGAATACAAAGTCGGCAGAAGTTAGCGGCGTGCCGTCGCTCCAGGTAATGTCATCGCGCAGTTTAATCGTGATGCTCTTTCCGTCTGCGCTCAAGCCGCCATTGTCGGCGCTGGGAATTTCAACGGCCAGCACTGGCACGGGGTTGTTGTTTTCATCGAACGTCCACGGTCCTTTGAGCCAGAACTCGCGGGTAATGGCTGAGAAGAACATTTGGGTATAGAGCGGGCTGAGATTGTCGGGTTCCTGGGTGAAGGTGATGGTGGCTGTGCCGCTGAAGGTTGGGGCGGGTACAGCGGTTGGCTGGGCTGGCTTTTCTGTGGGCTGCGCGGCAGCCGGGGGTGCCTGGGTTGCGGTTGCCTCGCCGCCACATGCTACAAGTAACAGGCTCGTTAGCAGCAGCAACGAAAACAAAATGGACAGTTTTTGTTTCATGTTTCTCCTCCTTAGAGAAATAGTGAATGAAGGGTGAAGCAAGCGATTGCATTCTTACGCCTTCTACCCTTAAGATTATACAATAAATGTCCTTTTCTCTTGCCATTCGTTTTATGGTTCTCTGGGATTTACCGTGAAAACCAGTACACGGGTTTCACGGATGACTCCACTGAAAAAAGGTCTTCAAATACAAAGGACACGAAGTACACGAAGGTTGGCACATGAAAAGCAGTTCCTTTGTGACCTGCGTGTTTAATAGGTTTGGCTCTCCCGTTTCTGGCGGGATGGCGTGATAGGGGCGACCCGTCAGGGTATAACCCGATACGTTTTTGCGGAGAATACTGGCATAAAATGATGATTTTTCGCGCAGGGCGGGTCGCCCCTGCGGGTTTCCCCGGTAAAAACGGTAGAGCCATAGGCTTTTGCAGTAGAGTCACGGATTGTTCCACTGCAAAAAAAGCTCTTAAACACAAAGAACACGAAGATTGTATTTTCTTCGTGTTCTTTGTGTCTGCTTGTCTGGCGAACGAACCAGGGGGTTTCTCCCCAGCAGAGTCGGGTGGGGGGTTACGCCTGTTCTTTGTATTCGCCTGTCACGGCGAACACGGTGCGTTCGCAGATGTTGGTAACGCGGTCGGCCAGCCGCTCCAGGTTGTGGGCCGCCCAGAGCAGCCAGTTGGCGC
>CAYLZI010000134.1:0-8224 GCA_964388215.1 uncultured Anaerolinea sp. | reverse complement strand
CTTTTTCGGGCGATTGACTCTCATTTTACTTGGGTATAAATTCCGAGGCAGGTCAACTGCATCATGTTAAAAAACGGTAGAGCCGTTTTTACCTAATCCGGTACTCCATCCGGTATCGATGATAGCGGCCCTCGGTGAAGGTTTGGGTGACGGTAAAACCAAATTTGGTGTAGAGGCCAATGGCGGCGGGATTGTCGGTTTCGACGCTGAGAGCGATAGATTTATAGCCAGCGGCGCGGGCAGATTCAGTGAAGGCGGATAGGATGGTTTGGCCCAAGCCCTGTCCGCGCGATTGGGGGGCCACGCCAATGTAGGTCAGTTCGATTTGTTTGGGTTGGAGGGTGTTGGCGTCGGAAGAGGAGAGAATGGATTGGGCGAGTTGGAACAAAACGCCGGGGCGGGTGAAGGCGAGGCGCAGCATTTGCCCGGCGAACCAGGGGAGGGGGGAGCGCAGGCGGGCGTTGAGGGCGGAGGGGGTGGGGGAACCTACACAGTAGGCCAGTAAGCAGTTATCAGTAATCAGTGAACAGTTGTCAGTTATCAGTGATTGGTCTTTCGTGATGGGTAATGTGCGCGGGGCTGCGGATGAAGCAACGAAGGCGATAACGGAGGGGTCGGTTTGGGCGAGTTGGTAGTAGCGCAGGACGAAGGGTTGGCCCAGGCCGGTGAGCAGGGTGGGCATGGTGGCGCAGTGCAGGTCGGTCAGGGAGAGGAGGAGGGAGGCGGGAAGGTGGGAGAGGGGGGTGATTTCAGTCATCAGTCATCAGTGACCAGTATCCAGTGAACAGTTTTTGGTAGAAAACCTATCGACTACGGGTCCCGATACGCCCCTTGCTGGCGCTCAGGGCTACTCGACCCTCCGTTCAGGCGAGGCCTTTGATGAGAAAGGGGCCAATCGGTCGGACGAGGAAGGCAGGCAGGCGTTTCCACAGGGCAATGGCGAGTTGGAATTTGGGGTTTTTCTGGTTAAGGGCGGGGAGTTCCGCGCCGGGTTGGAGGGCGTACCAGTAGGCCAACGGCTGCCTGCGCGGTTTCCACTTCATTTTGAAGGTTTCGTTGCCCGAACCGACCAGGCTGCGGCCAATGTCGTAGGTTTTGAAGCCGCGTTGGGCGTAGCGTTCGATGACTTTCCAGTACAGGCATTCCCCGGCGTAATCGGAGCGGAAAGCGCGCAGGGTGTTGGCGTGCAGGTTGGTGACGGTTTTCCCGTGCTGGATGAAAACCCCAGCCCCGGCTAGTTTACCGTTGGGGGCATATAAAACGGCGAATTCGAGAGCCTCGCCCAGGGAGTCGGCCATCGCTTTCAGGTAGGATTTGGCATGGTAGGGGGAACCCAATTCGTGCATGGAGCGCGCCAGGGCTTCGTAGGCGTCGTCGAGCAGGTCGAGGCCGCCAAATTTGACAAGAAATCCTTTTTTGAGCGATTTGCGAATGTGGTTGCGGTGGTCGGAGGAGAAATTCGATAATAGAACTTCGATATTCGGGGATAAATCCATCCAGTAAGTGCAGTAGGCAGGATGCTGAATCCAGCCGGGAGGTGGGGACTGGTCGCCAGCGTCGAAACGCAGGTTGGTGTATTCGACTTTCCGTTCGGCGGCCAGGGCGCGGGCGGCGTCGAGCAGCAGGTCGCGGGAGGTTTCATCGGCAAAGGCGAATCCGCCGTAGGAGCCGAAGGGCGAGGTCGTCAGGTAGTTGCCGAATATCGGATGCTGGACATGCGCCAGGGCGAGCAGGCCGGTCACTTCGCCTTCGACTTCGGTCTCGAAGCGGTAAATGGGGAACTTGTAGACGCTGCGCGCAAAGTTCGACCAGGAATCGAGCGCGGTAAATGTCGCCGGGCCAGTGAGGGTTTCGGGCCAGTTGGCGGGTTCGTCGGGGGCGAGGCGGCGGAGGGTGACAGTCATCAGTAATCAGTTATCAGTTTCCAGGGAGGCGGCCTGGATGTAGTCGAGGAGGGGGGAGACGGGGAAATGTTGGAGCAGGGTTTTCAGGAATGCGGATTTGTCGAGGGTGAAGGGAAGAAGTAGCGGGTGCGAAGCCGCGTCGCGCCCCAACCGGCGCAGGAAATGCCGGGGGCGGACGAGTTCGTAAGGGTGCAGGATGATGACCGGGCTGAATCCGGCGCGAAGTTCCCGTTCTAAAATTTTCAAAACCAGGTTGGGCATGAGGCCAATCATGAAACTGGAGCCATACGGCACTTCTCCGGCGGCCAGCAGTTTGGTAGAGAAATGACGTGGGGCGGTCAGTTGGGCGGGGCGATGAAAGAGCGAAAGGGTGCTGACGGGCAGTTCCCACAGGTCGTTTTTGCGATGCAGGCTGCCACTGGGGGCGTAAATGGAGGAACTGTAGAGAAAACCGGCGCGCTTGAGTAGCGGATAAGCCGCTTCGCTGATTCCGACCATCGGGGCGCGATAGCCGCGCGCATCGTACAGCGCGCGCCAAACGGCAGAGGCGGCCAGGTCTTGGGCAAGTTCGTTTTCATCGACCAGCGGGCGGTGAAATTGGCAATGCAGTCCCAGTTCATGCCCGGCGGCGACAATTTTCTGGGGGATTTCGGGATACCATTCGGCGATTTCGCCAACCAGGTAAATGCTGGCTTTGGCGCTGCCGAGCAGGTCGAGGATGGGGTCGAGGGCCTGGCGGGTGAAGCCGCCGTCGAGGGCGCGGCGCTGTTCGGGGTCGCGCCAGGAATCGTAGCGGCGGGTGAGGGCAAACCAGGGTTCGTAGTCGAGGCTGAGGAGGACGCGGGGGGAGGGCATTAGGAATTAGGGATTAGGAATTAGGGATTAGGAATTATGGTTCTCTCGTTTTTGGTGAGATGATGGGGTAGGGCGACCCGTCCAGCGCAAAAAACCATCATTTTGCGCCAGAATTCTCTGCGAAATTGCATCTGGTTATGCCCTGGCGGGTCGCCCCTGCGTGTTTTCCCTAAAAACGTTAGAACTCGAATTATGAATTATGAGCGAGCGGAAGTATAACGCAAAAACAGGCTGCTTGCCCGAATTTGCCTGGCAGACAGCCTGTTCACTGGTTACCGATTACTGATTACTGGATACTGGCTCATTGCCCGTCTTGCACAACCCGGGTGCCGGTTTCGCCTTTCAGGGCGCGTCCCAGGTTTTCGGGGTTGGTGATGAGGGCCTGCGCGGTGGGGTTGGCTTCGAGGAACCAGATGACGGCCTGGATTTTGGGGGCCATGCTGCCTTTGGCGAAATGCGTGCCTTCGGCCAGGTAGGCTTTGGCTTCGGAAAGGGTGATTTTGTCGAGCCATTTCTGCTCGGGCTTGCCGAAGTTGATGGCCACTTTTTCAACGGCGGTGGAGATGACGAATAAATCGGCGTTGATTTCGCGCGCCAGCAGGGAGGAGGCAAAATCTTTGTCTATGACCGCCGCTGTGCCTTCGTAATTGCCATCGCCGGGGTCAATGACCGGGATTCCGCCGCCGCCTACAGTGACCGTGATGATGCCCTGACTGAGCAAGGTTTGGACGGTTTCGAGTTCGACAATTTCCTTCGGAAGCGGGGAGGCAACCACGCGCCGCCAGCCGCGCCCGGCATCTTCCACCACGCTCCAGCCTTGTTCGGCTTCGCGGCGTTTGGCTTCGGCCTCGTCCATGAAACTGCCAATCGGTTTGGTGGGTTTGGCAAAAGCCGGGTCATTTTTGTCAACCAACACCTGGGTGATGACGGTGACGACCTTCTTTTTGATATTGCGCTGATAGAGAATGTTTTGTAAATTTTGCTGAAGGGCATAACCAATCGCGCCCTGGCTGTCGGCGCCGCATACATCGAGCGGGACTTCGTGCATCCCGGCGGTTTTAGCGGCGATTTCGGAGCGGCGCAAAATGTAGCCGACTTGCGGGCCATTGCCGTGACCAATGGCAACATCCCAACCCTGCTCAATCATGTCGGCAATGTGCATACAGGTTTCTTTGGCGGCCTCATACTGGCTCTCAACGGTGACGTTTTTGTCATCCTTGATAAGCGAGTTGCCACCAATGGCGATGACGGCGAGTTTATTCTGGGTCATGGGTTCTCCTGGAAGAATTTGAAGGTGGAAGTTTGTCAGACAAATTTTATCACGGTTGCTGCTGGGTGATACAATGGATATTGCCCCCGCCCAGGAGAATCTCTCGCGCCGGGACTCCAACCACCCTGCGCCCTGGCAGCAGTTTCTGGAGCATTTGCAAGCCGATGGCATCGTGCCGGTCGTCAAAGGTTGGCACAATTGCGCCGCCATTGCAGAAGTAGAAGTTGATGTATGAGGCTGCCATGCGGTCGCCGGCCTGGCGGGGGAGCGTGCCGTTCACTGCGCTCACGCCTTCGGCTTCCTCGGGAGAAATCAGAATTGGGTCAGGCTGGTGAATCTTGTGGACGATGATTTTCCGCCCTTTGACATCGGTTTGCGACATCAGGTAGTCATACGCTTCGGCGGAGCGCTCATACTGCGGGTCGCTTCTGTCATCCGTCCAGGTTAACGCCACTTCAGCGGGACGCAGGTAGCAGGCCAGGTTATCGACATGGCCGGTGGTCTCGTCGTTATAGACTCCGCGCGGAATCCAGAGGACTTTTTCGACGTTGAGATACTCCTTCAGGTGGGTTTCGATTTCGTCCTGCGATAAATTGGGGTTGCGGCCTGGGCTGAGCAGGCATTCGGCGGTGGTGAGGCAAGTTCTCTCGCCATCGACGTGAATCGAGCCGCCTTCTAGCACGAGCGGGGCTTTGTAGCGGTCAACGCGCTCCATTTCGAGGACTTTTTGCGCGACGGATTCATCCAAGTCCCAGGGGAAGTAGAGTCCGTTGTAGAGTCCGCCCCAGGCGTTGAAAATCCAGTCTATGCCGCGCGCAGTTTTGCCATCGGTGACAAAGGTCGGGCCGCAGTCGCGCATCCAGGCATCGTTATTCGATAATTCGATAATTCGAACTTCGGGAGCGAGTAATGAACGAGCATTTTGATACTGGTTGTGATTGACTCCCACCGTAACTGGTTCAAACTGCGCGATGGCGGCGGCAACGGCGGCAAAGGCTTTTTGGGCTGGTTTCCCGCCCATTCGCCAGTTGTCGGGGCGCTGCGGCCAGAGCATCCAGGTTCCAGCGTGAGTGGAAAATTCGGCGGGCATGAAAAATCCATCGGCGCGGGGGGTGGAGTGGAGGGTAATAGCCATAGAAACTCCAAAGAAGACGATAGACGATGAGTAATCGTCTTCTTTCCATCGCTCTTATGGTTAACGATTCAAAAACGCTTCAATCTGGCCTTTGTGGTAGGCCTTGAGTTCTTCCGAGGGCCGTTTCAGGCGCGGGTAAACGAAGTAGGCCAGCAAGCCCTTCTCGGCGTGCAGGCGGTTTTCAGACTGGTCGAAGATAATCGAGCGGGGATGGTCCATCACGTCATCGGTGGCTTCCACGCCGCGCGAGGCAGGCAGGTTGTGCATGAATTTGCAGCGCGCCGGGGCTTTGCTAAACAGGTCGAGATTAACCTGGTAGGTTGGCATGAAAGCGGCGCGGCGTTCGGGAATCTGGTCTTCCTGGCCCACCCACCACCACAGGTCGGTGTAGACGAAGTCGGCGTTCTGGACAGCGGCGACCGGGTCTTCGGTGATGGTCAGAGTCCCGCCGGAGACGGCGCAATTGTCTTGCGCCATTTTGACCCATTCTTCGGGCGCCTGGTATTTCTTGGGGGCGGCATGGGTGAAGTTCATGCCCAGTTTGGCGCACATCAGCATCAGCGAGGAGAGCACGTTGGTCGCATCGCCGATGAAGGTGACATTTAGTTCTTCCAATTTTTTCCCGGCGGGTTTATGTTCAATCATGGTCGTTGCATCGCAAACGACCTGGGTTGGGTGGTTGTAATCGGTGAGGCCGTTAAAAACTGGCACGTCGGCATGTTTGGCGAGCTCGGTGACAGTTTCGTGCTTGAGGGCGCGGCAGAAGATGGCATCGCACATGCGCGAGAGGACTTTGGCGGTATCGTACACTGACTCACGCACGCCGAGGTGAATTTCTCCCGGTTTGAGATAGAGCGCGTGCCCGCCGAGTTCGGTCATGGCTACCTCGAAAGAGACGCGGGTGCGGGTGGAGGGTTCCTCGAAAATCATCGCCAGCGAGGCGTCTTGCAGCAGCTTGGGCGTGCAACCCTGCTTGTCGGCGGCCTTGATTTTGCGGGTCAGTTCAATCATGTCGAGCAGTTCTTGTTTGGTGAAGTCTTGCGTGTCGATGAAATGGCGGAGGGTCATGGGGTTCATCCTTTCTTGAGTTGAAAAAATCTCAATTATTCCGTTGCGGAATTATAAAATTCCGATTTGTTGATAAGTATACGATTTTTCGGACAGGTGCAGTAGTGATAAATGTCATGAGTCCCGAATAAAAAACCGCCCCGTTTTAACGGGGCGGCGCGCAGGTTTTGCGTGGATGAGACTATCCGTGCCGCAGCCTTTCGAGGGTTTGTTCCAATTCATCGGGCAGGGGCGCTTCAAATTGTCTGGGGAGTTGCTCGCCGGGCAGGATGATTTTCAGCCTCCAGGCGTGCAAAAAATGACGATTGAGTTCCAGCGATGGCTTGCGATGCCCATAGGTGGTATCTGCCGTGATGGGGCAGCCGATGAAGGCGCAGTGCAGGCGAATTTGGTGGGTGCGGCCAGTATGAGGGTGACATTCTAGCAGGGCGTGGCGGGGGAAATTCTCGAGGATTTTGTACTCGCTGACCGCTTCGCGCCCTTTTTCAAGTTTGACGATTGCCATTTTTTTTCGGTCACGCGGGTCGCGGCCAATGGGGGCTTCGATGCGGCCTGTGGGCGTGGGCGGTTTGCCATCTACCAGGGCCAGGTAGGTCTTTTCGACGCGGCGGGCTTTGAACTGGTCTGTCAGCCAGCGATGCGCCCGCTCGTTTTTGGCGAGCAGAATCAGCCCGCTGGTGTCTTTGTCGAGGCGATGAACAACGCCGGGGCGCTCCTCGCCGCCAATTCCTTCGAGGTCTGGGTCGTATCCTAAAACGGCTTGAACGAGCGTGCCGGTATCGTGTCCGGCTGCGGGGTGGACGACCATGCCTGCCGGTTTGTTGATAACGAGCAGGTCGTCATTTTCGAAAATGACATCGAGGGGAATTTGTTCGGGAATCAAGCCCGATGGCTGCGGCGGGGGGATGCGCACCCGCAGCTGTTCGCCGCCTTCCAGTTTCACGCCGCCTTTTTTGGCTGGGAGACCATCCACATCTACAAAACCATCTGCTATCAGCCCCTGGATGCGTGCCCGCGAGAACTCTGGCAGGCAGGCGGTCAGGTATTTGTCGAGCCGCGCTGGTTGGCTGCTCTCGAATTGGAAAACCTCGACCCGGTCATTCACCCGATGTTTCTCCTGTTGGTTGGGCGGGTTGGTCTGCTGGGGGCGTTTCACTTGCGCTAGATGGTTTCTGTAGCCAGATTTCTTTGTACCAAACCCCAAACAGTAAAACCAGTACCCCAATGGTGATGCTTGAATCGGCCACGTTGAAGACCGGGAAGGAGCCAATTGAGATGAAGTCGGTCACTCGGCCTTCAAACATGAGTCGGTCAACGACGTTGCCGAGCGCACCGCCCATTTGCAGGCTCATTGCCAGTTTGAGCCACCAATCTTCGTCTTGAACCTGGGGGTAGTAGTAGATAATCATGCAGGCTACCAGGAAGGCCAGGATGGTAAATATCCAACCGTAGCCCTGAAACATGCCAAAGGCCGCGCCGGTGTTGTACCAGTGAACAAAACGCGCATAAGGCGCAAGCCAATCCCATCCTTGGGGCAGCCAGGTTGCGCCGAGCGGGATGTTGGCGCGGATGAGGGCTTTGGTGAATTGGTCAAGCCCAATGACTGTCCCTGCGGTCAGGAACAGCGCGGCATAGTTGCGAATTTGATTCAAACGTCCTCCAAGAAATTATAAGGTGTGTAAATTGTACCAGTGAGCGCAACCAAAACGCTGGCAAACTGCGATTTTATTATGAAGTCTGTCTTATCCAGGGATGTTATCTACTGCCAGGTGGGTCAATTCCCTCTGGGGTTTGTTTGGCGCGGGTTTTTGACCAGGAAAATCATCATCAGCGTCACAATCACCCCGCCGATGGCCGAGAGCAAGAAGGTGGTCTGGTAGCCGAACGAATCGGCTATCCAGCCGCCCAGAATGGGCGCCAGGATGGTGAATGGGGCCACCAGGGTGTTCGACATGCCGATGTACATGGGCCGCTCGGCCTCCGAGCCAAATT
>CAYLZI010000133.1:0-8392 GCA_964388215.1 uncultured Anaerolinea sp. | reverse complement strand
ACCAAGTCTGCTTGCGGACGAAAAGAAGCCTCCAGCAAGCCGTAGTTGTGCAGGGTTTGAATCCACTGCGCGTCAGTCACGTCGCTTTTTCGCCCGGCCACCCGCCGCAACGAGCGCGAACTGATTAGCAGGCACTCAAAATTACGCGATTCGAGATATTCAAACAGCGGTATCCAGTACACGCCGGTGCTTTCCATCGCGACGGTCTTGATTTTATGCGCGGCCAACCAGTCCGCGATGGCGTGCAGGTCAACGGTGTAGTTGCCAAACCCGCGAACCAGCTGGGTGGTCTCATTGGCCGCCACGCAGACCACGATCTCGTCTGCGCCGATGTCCACCCCGGCGGCGTGTGGGTTCACCCGGCTCATCCCGTCGAATGGGTGGGCTTGTTCAATGCCTTTCGTGCGTTTGCCTTTGCTTCTCATCTTTCTCACTCCTGGGTTGAAATGTCGGCAGGCCCCAGTCAATCATTTTTTTAGTTTTCTCATCGGGGTCTTCGGCTTTCCCCTCGCCGCCACTGGTTACATCAATTTGACCGGCGACCACGGTGCAGCTCGGGACCGCCACGAAAACGGGTGTCTCCAACGCGTTGTACGGCCTCTTGGCCTGCTTATCCCAGAGTATAATTTGTCTATCAGCCCCGATGGGCGGTTCCTTTCTGGAAACAGGATGGCCCGCCATCTTGAGTGGGTGCACACACACGCCTGATTGATGGCAAGTCATATCTCGTGGAAAAGGGCGACTTCCTGATTTTCGAAGCATCCCTGCCGCATCTCTGGCGCAACCCCTCCGACGAACGGGCAGTGTTCATCCTGGTCATCCAGACCCCAGACGAATCGCGCGAAACGGTGGAACGGCATTTTGTAGATTTCCCCTTCATCAAACACATTGGCTGAGCAAATCGCCCCGGCTGCCGGGGCGATTTTTTTTACGCTTTGCTCCTGCTTCCAGGTCAATGCAATTTTGTAGTCTACGAGATTGCCCGCCAGGTAAGTGGAAACAGCCTGGTCAATCTCGCGGATGTCGGTAATGATGGGCTGGATGCCGCGCGCCAGGATGACCTGGCAATCTGCAATCGGGTCAATCATCGAGCGATGGTCATGGCCATGATGTCCGCCTTCGTGGTGTGGGTCGTGCTGGTTTTTGTGGTGGTGTCGTTTTTTTACGGAAGTTGTTATGGCTACGCTCAACCAATTGTGCGCTCCCCGCATGTTGCGGATTGCGTCGAATCACAAAATAGATGAATTCATCGAAAATCAAATTCTACGCCGTTGCATGGTCGTTTCGGCCAGCCTGATGCTGGCCGGATTGGGCGTTCCCCTGCTGATGGCAATTGGTGTACTCCCGGCTAATTTCTTGCTCGGTTTGCTTGGTCTAACCCTGGTAACGGCTGGCAGTATCCTCGCCTTGAAGCGGTGTGGGGAAATCTAATATGCCCGAACCAACCCTTTATGGTTCTACCGTTTTTAAATGGAAAAACCGCAGGGGCGACCAGCCCAACGTGAATCACGTTATGCCCTGACGGGTCGTCCCTGCCTCGCCATCCCGCCAGAAACGGAAGAGCCCCCTTTATGAAATCCATAACTTTAGCCGGTGGGGACGCGCGCGAAGTTGAATCCGTAATATTTCATGGGTTGCTTTACCCTAAAATTTTGAATAGAATGCGCATGTGCTTGGCGGCGGTCTCAACCGTCATCAGCGGTTGGGCTTTGCCGCCCAGACAGTCGAGGAAGTGGCGGATGATTGCCAGGCTGTCATCTTCCGCGCCAGTCGTGTCCACCATCAGGGTTTCTTTGCGCGGCTCGCCGTTTTCAACATAGAAAAACTCGACATCGTTGCTGTCCCAACTGGGGAACTGGAAGCGCAGTCCGCCTTTCGTGCCGTAAAGGCGGGTTTCGTTGGCGGTTTCAGCATGGACGCCCGCGCCGCGCTCGTAGTAATAGGTCAGCCCGCCGCTGAACTCCAGCCATGCCGCGCCGTGCTGTTCGATATCGCTAAACTCGACCAATTTGCTGACATTGCGCAGGTCGTTGCGACTGAATCGGCGCAGCGAGAGCAGTTCGGGCTGGTCATTCAGCAAGCCGAGATGGAAGGACAGGTCGTACACGCCCCAGTCAATGAACGGGCCGCCACCTGCCAGGGCTTTGTTCATCGCCCATGCTCCCTTCGGATTCCACTCGATGAAGGTGCCGCGCGACAGGTGGTTGTGGTGGATGTGGTAAATCGCGCCCAGTTTGCCGCTGTCAATGAGATTTTTGATGAACTGGAACTTGCGCGTCAGGCGCGTGTGGCGGCAGGAGGCTTCCAGCACCACCCGTCCCGCCGCCTTGTTCGCCATTTCGACAATTTTTTCCACACTTTCAGACGATTCTGCCAGCGGTTTTTCGAGCAGGACGTGCTTCCCGGCTTTGAGCGCGGCTTCAAGTTGTTCGGCGTGCAGGTAAGGCGGCGCGGCGATGATAACGGCATCCACTGCCGGGTCGGCCAGCACTTCGCGGTAATCGAGCGACCATTTTTCAACGCCAAATTCCCCGGCGGCGGCGCGGGTGGTGGGTTCGCTGGCGCTGTTGACCCAGGTGATGCGGGCGCGTTCATCTTGTTGCAGGCAGCGCCCCAGTACTTTGCCGTACATGCCGGCGCCAATAATGCCAATCTTGTAAGTCATGGGAGTCTCCTTTCGATTTTGAATCGCTTTTGATACCAATGGCAAACTTCTTCCCTCAAATCCAGATTGGAAATGAGATAAAGTGGTTCTAGCCACCGGACAGTTTCACAAGTAGGCACAAAAAGATATGCACAGAATAGGTTGTGAGTTGACAAGCAGCCTTTCGATAAAGCGCAGCCCGAACTGAAAAATGGACAAATCGCGTCGGTCTTTGCGGTCGACCAAATGACGCAAGCCTTGGTTGACAGTGCGTCCGCCAGTGGATACCAGCCAGACATAGAGAAACGCAACGGCCAGGGTTAATCTGGAGAGACGCAGAAAGCTGTGCAACATGGACGCTTCCAAGTCAAAGCCGTGTTTTTTCAGGTCGCCAAACATTTCTTCAATCCACATGCGGCGTTTGTAGAAACGGAGAGCGGTTTGCAGGTCCGGCAAGTTCGTTGCGAGCAGCCAGGGTTCTTTACACCAACCAGGCAAAATTGCGCAGTTGAGTAATTCTTTGGTTCGGTCGTAGTTCACGAATCCGTTGAAATCATGTATCATACAAGTGGCTGGTCGTCATAACGCCTCCGGGCAGAATGTTTTCTCGCAAAAACAACTTTACCCGATTTGTGCGACGATCAACCATCCCTTTTCTCAAACTGTCCGGTGGCTAGGCGAAAAATAGTTACAAATATTTGGCTCTCCCGTTTCTGGCGGGATGGCAGGGCAGGGGCGACCCACCCAGCGCGAAAAATCATCATTTTATGCCCTGGCGGGTCGCCCCTGCGGGTGTTCCCGGTAAAAACGGAAGAGCCAAACTTTTTTTGTTCGTGCCCATCCCATATGGGCGACCCGCCCGGCGCGTAAAATCGCTATTTCAGGCAAGATATATTTGCCAGAAAGGCGCTGGCAGGCCCAAACGGGTCGCCCTTACGAATGGCGGGCGAGGCAATATGAATTTTCAGATAGGTTGGAAGGAGAAAAATATGCTTGGCACATACCTTCGCGCAGTATCGATTGTCGTACTGGTTATCGCAACCGGTTTTACGACTTCTCCCGCTTATGCTTCTGGGGTTTATTACGTGAAGCCAGCAGCCAGCGGAATCGGCGATTGCTCCAGTTGGGCGAATGCCTGCACCTTGCAAACCGCGCTGACCAGCGCCACCAACGGCGACGAAATCTGGGTCGCGGCGGGGACGCACAAGCCAACCACAGGAACAGACCAAACCGCATACTTTCCACTCAGGAGTGGGGTGGCGGTCTATGGCGGCTTTGCCGGGACGGAAACCGCTCGCAGCCAGCGTAACTTTGAGACCCATCTCACCATTTTGAGCGGCGACCTGCTTGGAAACGACAATGCCAACGTCGCGCTCGATGAACCGACTCGCGCCGATAATTCTTATCATGTGGTCGCAGGCGGCGGGATAGATTCCGTGCTGGATGGCTTCACCATTACCGCTGGTCATGCCAATGGCGAATATGCTTTTCCTTGCAACCAGCGGTGCGGCGGCGGGATGTTCAGTATTGGCAGCCCGACCCTGGCGAATATCACCTTCCGCGACAATGCGGCTCACGATGGCGGAGGCATGTTCAATATGGCCCTCAGCGGCACGAGCAGCAAACCCACACTGCTCAATGTTACGTTCAGTGGCAATGTGGCCCAGGGCGAGTGGGGGCAAGGCGGCGGGATGTACAATTTTGGCTACGGCGGAACGAGCAACCCCACGTTGGCGAATGTTACGTTCAGTAGCAACTCAGCCAAGGACAGCGGTGGTGGAATGAGTAATATTGGCGTGAACGGCGGCGAGGGCAGTCCTACCCTGAACAATGTCACCTTCAGCGGGAATACGGCACCAAATGGCGGCGGGATGTACAACTTTAGCGGCACCGATGGCGTGAGCAGCTCGGTTTTGACAGATGTCACGTTTAGCGGGAACACGGCTACAGATGGCGGCGGGATGTACAACTATAGCCGCTACGATGGCGAGAGCAGCCCTATCCTGACGAATGTGGCCCTTATCAGCAACACCGCGCAATCTGGCGCTGGGATGTTCAATTTGGGCAAGGATGGTGGCGAGGCCAGCCCAAAACTCACGCAGGTAATTTTTAGCGGCAATACAGCCGGTGGGGATGGCGGTGGAATTACAAATTTTGGCAACCTGACAATCACCGATAGTACAATCACCAACAATGCCGCCGAGCAAATCTTGGAAGGCAATGGCGGCGGCATCCATAATCTGGGGCAGTTAACAATCACCAACAGCACAATCGCAAACAACACCGCCTATTATGGGGGCGGGATAATGAACCTCGGCCATCTGGCACAGATTATGAACAGCACGATTTCTGGAAATTTGGCAGTAGAAGGAGCGGGTATCCTTAACGCCTCAGCATTGGAATTATCCGGTAGCGCTGTCTCAAACAATGTCGGCGAGCACGGCGGGGGCATCTTATCCATCGCTATGCTAATTGTTACCAATAGTACCTTTTCTGGCAACTCATCAAGTGGCGATGGCGGCGGCATCTTGAGTTATGGACCGGCGACGGTAACAAACAGCACCTTCTCGGGCAATTCCGCAGTGAGCAAGGGAGGTGGCATCTATAATGGCAATGGACCACTCAACTTGACCAACACCATCATTGCTAATTCAACATCTGGTGGGGATTGTTACAACGATACCGCTCTTAACGGTACCATAGGCACCAACGTCAACACCCTGGTG
This sequence comes from uncultured Anaerolinea sp., assembly GCA_964388215.1. GTDB lineage: Bacteria > Chloroflexota > Anaerolineae > Anaerolineales > Villigracilaceae > UBA5195. Next base: position 3,022 of record CAYLZI010000133.1, on the reverse strand, counting down.
GAAAACAACTCACTGCCCCCATACAATTGTGGAGTACCCTTGATTACCACTGACCCCCTGCTCGGCAGCCTCGGCGATTACGGTGGCTTTACCGAGACCATTCCGCTCTTGGCAGGGTCGCCAGCCATCGATGCGGGCAGCGATGCGGTTTGTCCCGCCACCGACCAGCGCGGCGTGGAGCGCCCGCAGGGGGCGCATTGTGATATGGGGGCGTATGAATATTACGCGAGCATTTATTATGTCAAACCACTTGCCACTGGAACTGGCGATTGTTCCAGTTGGGCGAATGCCTGCGACTTGCAAACCGCACTGACCAGCGCATCCAGCGGCGACGAAATCTGGGTCGCGGCAGGAACGCACAAGCCGACCAGTAGCACAGAACGCACCATATCCTTCCAAATGAAGAACGGGGTGGCGGTCTATGGCGGCTTTTCCGGGATGGAAACCGCCCGTGACCAGCGGGATTTCACCACCAATGTGACCATCCTGAGCGGTGATATTGGAACCATCAACGATAATACGGATAATTCTTATCGCGTGGTGATAATCTGGTTGGCGGATAACACCACGATATTGGATGGTTTTACGATTACGGGAGCAAATAATAACTTCATAGGGGGAGGCGGAATCGACATCGAATCATCGAGCCCAATTCTGGCAAATCTTATTATTGCTGGAAATTCTACAAAAGATCAAGGTGGGGGGATGCGAATTAGTTCAAGCAGCCCTACCTTGAGTAAAGTGATTTTCAGCAATAATGAGGCTGTTGGAAGTATTATTAGTAATGGCCATGGAGGGGCAATTTATACTATCTATTCAGCACCTGTTTTGAACGATGTTTTCTTTTCAAACAATCATGCAGAGTTTGGCGGGGCGATCTATGACCATGTAAGCGCTCTGATTTTGAATAATGTGACGCTACAAGATAATACAGCCTGGGACGGTGGTGGTATTTACATCTACGATTATGCGGCCAAAAACATCGCTCTAACAAATACCACTTTCTATAACAATGCGGCTGCAAACTCTGGTGGTGGGATGTATGTAGAAATAGGTTGGCCAAAGATTGTTCACGCAACAATTGTTGGCAACAGTGCTGGTCAAAGTGGCGCCGGAGTTCATGACGAAACAGCCCCGCAGGGTGCTTATATTTTGAATAGCGTTGTTTGGGGAAACACTGCTCCTTCGCATGCCCAGATAAAAGGTGGCCTTGTGCGAGAAAGTATTGTTGAGGGAGGCTGCTCGGGCAGCTTTTACTGCCCCGACCCAGAGAGCGTCAGAAATGTTGACCCTAAGTTAGGAAACTATGGCAATCACGGCGGCTTCACCCAAACCATGCCATTGCTGCCCGGCAGCCCGGCCATTGATGCGGGCAGAGACGCTGTTTGCCCCGCCGCCGACCAGCGCGGCGTGGCGCGCCCACGCGGGAGTCACTGCGATATTGGGGCGGTTGAATACGACCAGTCGCCTGCCACGCTCAACCCGGCGGGCATTTCGTTCCAGGAAGTTATCGGCGGGCTGGTCAACCCGGTTTTCATCACGCGCGCCAAAGACGGTTCGGGGCGGCTGTTTATCGTCGAGCGCGGCGGGCGGGTCCGAATCCTGAAAAACGGGGCCTTGCTGGCCGCGCCTTTCCTCGACCTCCAGGCGATAGTCAAATCCACATCGGGCGAGCAGGGGTTATTGGGACTGGCCTTTCACCCGGACTATGCCATTGAGGGGATATTCTATGTGATTTACACGGCGGCCCGCACGGGGGACTCCAGCGGCGCCATCCTGACCCTGCGGCAGTATTCCGTTTCGGCGGGGAATCCTGACCTGGCCAACCCGGCCAGCGGCCAGACCATCCTGACCATCGACCACCCGACCTACTCCAACCACAACGGCGGCACCCTGGCCTTTGGCGGCGATGGCTACCTGTACTGGTCCACCGGCGACGGCGGCGGGGGCGGCGACCCCGACAACAACGGGCAAGACCTGACCAAACTATTGGGAAAGGTGCTGCGCATTGACGTGAATTCCGCTTGGCCCTACGCTATTCCGTCCAGTAACCCATATTTCGGGAATCCCAACCCGAACATCAAGCAAGAGATTTGGGCCTACGGTCTGCGCAATCCCTGGCGCATGTCGTTCGACCGGCTGACGCATGATTTGTACATCGGGGATGTCGGACAAAACCAGCGCGAAGAGATAAATTACCAGTCCTCGAACAGCGCGGGCGGCGAAAACTACGGCTGGCGCGTCATGGAAGGAAGTTTGTGTTACAACCCGGCCAGCGGGTGCGACCAGACCGGGAAAATCCTGCCTGTGGCCGAATATGACCACACCCTTGGCTGTTCCGTCACCGGCGGGTATGTGTACCGAGGCTCCAGTTCCCCCTCGCTGGCTGGATATTACCTGTACGGGGATTTTTGCAGCGGGCGGTTGTGGGCCACCTACAACAACTTCCCCTCCGGCTGGACTGCGCCGCTCCAACTGGCCGATACCACTTTCAACATCACCACTTTCGGCGAAGACGAGCAGGGCGAACTCTACCTGGCCGATTACGCAACCGGGAAGGTTTACAAGATTCGCTACCAGGAACCTTCCTACACCATCTCTGGCAACGCCGGGGAGGCTGGCGTGGTATTGAGTTATGTGGAAGATGGCAACAAATCGGTCACAACCGATGCGAATGGAAATTACGCAATCACCGTGCCGCACAACTGGAGCGGGACGGTCACGCCCTCTAAGACCGGGTATGGCTTTGTTCCTGCTTCCAGAACATATAGCAACGTCACCAGCAATCGCGCGCAAGAGAACTACACCATAACCTGGGTGGGTGGCATTGCCATTCGATCTAGCGAGCCGATTGTGGCAGTTGGCCGCCCACATGTCGGCGCGGAAGTGGCCTCGTATATCGGGACAAACGCTGGCAGCCTGACCCAATTCGTGCCGATGCTCTTCAAGGGTGCGTTTGGCGGCGGGTACAATGCCGCGCTCTACGTCCAAAACGTGAGCGACGAAGCGGCTGACCTCGAGA
>CAYLZI010000132.1:0-8578 GCA_964388215.1 uncultured Anaerolinea sp. | reverse complement strand
AACACATCGAAGCGCGCATCGAAAAACTGCTCAACGAGGACAAAATCGAACGTCCACGCGCCAGTTGGCAGATGAAACTCGACTTCGGCGCGCCCGCCCACCAGAGCAAAAATGTGTTAATTGCCGACAACTTATCCATTGGCTACACGACAGAAAAGCCGATTTTAACCGACCTCGACCTGCGCATCCGCGCCGGGCAGCGCATCGCGCTGATTGGGGAGAACGGTTCGGGCAAGACCACCCTCATCCGCGCCATCACCGGCCAGTTGCAACCGCTGGCAGGAACGCTCAAGGTGGGCGAAAAGGTCAAACTGGGCTACATGGCCCAGGAGCAGGAACTGCTCAATCCATCCCTGAGCGGCCTGGAAACGATTCAGAAAGTCGCGCCGTTCAACGAAACCGAAGCCCGCCATTTCCTGCACTACTTCCTGTTCAGCGGCGACGACCCGCTGCGGCCCAGCGGCAGTTACTCGTATGGCGAGCGCGCCCGGCTGATGCTGGCCCTGCTGGTGGCGCAGGGCAGCACCTTCCTGGTGCTGGATGAACCCATCAACCACCTCGACATCCCCTCGCGGGCGCGCTTCGAGCAGGCGCTGGGCAGTTTCAAAGGCGCGGTGCTGGCCGTCGTCCATGACCGTTATTTCATCAACAACTTCGCCGAAGAAATCTGGTCGGTGGAGAATGAAGGCATTTGCAAATGGTAACGCCTTATTCTGATGTCAATCAGGTGCTCGATTTGTTGCTCGCCAAAGCCAGCGCCATCCTGGGCGGGCAAATGACCGGCCTGTATCTCTACGGCTCGCTCTCCAGCGGCGATTTCGACCCTCGCAGCAGCGACATCGACTTCGCCTTCGTGACCGAATCGGTTTTGCCGCCCGAAACCGTTGCCGCGCTGGAGGACATGCACCGCGAACTCTGGGCAGGTAGACTCAAATGGGCCGCCAAACTGGAGGGCGCTTACGTCCCCAAGAGCCTGATTCGCCGCCACGACCCGCATGGGCCAGCTATCCCAACCGTCAACGAGGGCGCGTTTTACACTGCCGAACTGGGCAGCGATTGGATTATCCAGCGTCACGTCATCCGTGAGTGTGGCGCGGTTCTGGCTGGCCCCGACCCCCAAACGCTGATTGACCCGGTTTCCCCCGAAGACATCCGCCAGTCGGTTTTGGGAGTCTTGCGCGAGTGGTGGTTCCCGATGCTCGAAAACCCGGAATGGCTGGCGGAGCGCGGCAGCGTGTACCATGCCTACGCGGTAGTCAGCCTGTGCCGGGCCCTGCACGCCCTGCGGCACGGGACGGTTGTCTCGAAACCCGTCGCGGCACACTGGGCGCAGGAGCAATTTCCAGAATGGAATGACTTAATCGCGCTGGCGCTCCGTTCGCAGCACGGTGAACATCCCGGCTTCCTGGGTGAAACGCTCGACTTCCTGCGTTTTACAAAAATTTGGGTGAAAGCCGATTGACAAACAAAACATTTGTTCTATAATAGAAACATGGACGCAATTTCTCGCCTGAAACTATTATCGGACCAAATGCGCCTCGAACCTGCCGAAGAGCGCTCCCCCACCGGAACAGCCCCCGCGCAAACCGCATCTTGCCCCGAAGGGCTATTCGTGCATCCCGCGCAAATGCCGGGGGGCAAACAAATCATGCTCCTCAAAACCCTGCTCTCCTCGGCCTGTGAACGCGACTGTTACTACTGCCCCTTCCGGGCCGGACGAGATTTCCGCCGCGCCACCTTTCAGCCCGAAGAATTTGCCCACTTATTCATCCACCTCGCGCAAAAACGCGCCGCCGAAGGCATCTTCCTCAGCAGCGGCATCGCTGGCGGAGGCATACGCACCGAAGATAAACTGCTAGACACCGCCGACATCCTGCGCAACAAGCTCGGCTTTCGCGGCTACATCCACCTGAAAATCATGCCCGGCGCCGAAAAAGACCAGGTACTACGCGCCATGCAACTGGCCAACCGCGTTTCGGTCAACCTCGAAGCGCCCAACACCAACCGCCTCGCAAAACTGGCTCCCCACAAGGTGTTTATAGAAGAACTCCTGCAACCCCTGCGCTGGGTCGAGGAGATTCGCCGCGCCATGCCCCCCACCTCCGCCTGGAATGGCCGCTGGCCTTCCACCGTCACCCAATTCGTCGCAGGCGGCGCAGACGAAAGCGACCTGGAACTGCTCACCACCACAGCCTGGCTCAATAAAAACGTTGGTCTCAAACGCGCCTACTATTCAGCCTTCCACCCCATCCCCAACACCCCCATGGAAAACAAAGCCGCCGTCGACCCACTGCGCGAACACCGCCTCTACCAGGCCTCCTTCCTGCTGCGCGACTACGGCTTCGACCTCGAAGAACTGCCCTTCACCGGCCAGGGCAACTTGCCCCTGCCCGCCGACCCCAAACTGGCCTGGGCCCAAATGAACCTGGCAGAAAAACCGCTCGAAATCAACAAAGCCAACCGGCATGACCTGCTGCGCATCCCCGGCGTTGGACCCAAAGGCGCAGAAGCCATCCTCAAGGCCCGCCGCCAATCCAAACTGCGCGAAATCTCCACCCTAAAAAAACTCGGCATCCTCGCCGACCGCGCTGCGCCATTCGTATTGCTGGATGGCAAACGGGCAACTTACCAAATAAGCATGTTCTAACCGCTCAAATCCGCTCTGCCTTCCTCGCCACATACTCATCATAAACACGCCGCAGCAACCGGGCAATCTCACCCACCTGCCCCGCCCCAACCGGCTGACCATCAATTTCTGCCACCGGAACCACCCCGCGCCCGCTAGACGTAATAAAAGCCTCATCCAGGCCAGGCAATTCATCCACGCGCAACGGGCGATACTCCAGCCCAACCCCATGTGAGCGCGCCAGCCGCAGCACATAACGGCGCGTCACCCCCAGCAAAATGCCCTCGCGGGCAGTGATAATTTTGCCACCCTGCACCGCATAAAAATTACTGGTCAACCCTTCCAAAATACGCCCGCGCCGCATCATCAGGGCTTCATAAACCCCGCTTTTTATAATGGATTTCCGCGCCTCGTCACTATCACCAATGAACGAAGTCGTCTTCAGCCGGGGCGTTTTCCGTTCAACGGGCGACAAAACGACCCGCACGCCTCGCTGGTACACCGTTTCATTGGGCGCTTTCAAAGGCTCGAGCGCAATAAACACATCCCCAGCGCGCTCCGTTGTAGAAACAGACAGCCTCACCCGCGCCTCCTCCGCCCCCAAAGCAGAGAGCGTTTCCCGCAGCGCCGCGCGCAGCTCAGACGGAGAAACCACCGGGGCAAAATCTCCCAAAGCAGGATAAAGCCGGCTCAAGTGCATCTCCAAGCCGAGCACCCTCGTTCGCCCGGCATACGTCCGAAATGTAGAATACAATCCCTGCGGCAACTGACGCGAAACCGCATCCAAAGAAGACATATCCTCCAAAATTAATTCATGGGGTTCGGGCAAAAGGACATATAACTTAAGCATAAGCAAATTGTAACGCGAGAATAGGCCCTCAGGCAACGTTAACACCCCTTACAAAAAGAAACGAGCAAGGAATCTAACTTCCCTGCTCGTTTCTTTTTTCTTGAGCCACCAAAGAGGATCGAACTCTTGACCTGACGATTACGAATCGTCTGCTCTACCATCTGAGCTATGGTGGCATTACAGCGGGCGAGATTATACAAGATTACTCCGAAATTCGCAATATTTTAGACACTGGCGTACAATAGACCCCATGATTCGCGTTGCAATGCTCTCTTACCACACCTGCCCGTTAGCCACCCTGGGCGGCAAAGACACCGGCGGAATGAACGTCTACGTCCGCGACCTGACCCACGAACTGGGGCGGCTCGGCATTCATGTAGATGTCTTCACCCGTTCGCAAGATGAACACGTCCCGCACATCCTGCACGACCTGGGCCACGGCAACCGTGTCGTACATGTTCCCGCCGGGCCAGAACAGCCGCTCCCCAAGCGCGAACTGGCCGGACACATACCCCAATTCGTTGAGGGAATCAAAGCCTTTGCCGCCGAAAAAGGCATCCGCTACGACCTCATCCACAGCCACTACTGGATGTCTGGCCTGGCGGCGGAGATGCTCTCCGAAGCCTGGAACGCGCCCATCGTCCACATGTTCCACACCCTGGGCGAGATGAAAAACCGCATCGCCCAAACCGAATCTGAAAAAGAAGGCGCTTACCGGCTGGATGGCGAGCGCCAGGTGCTCAAACGGGCCGATAAAATCATCGCCGCCACCCTGGCCGAACTGGCTCAACTGCAATGGCTCTACAAAGCCGACACCCGCAAAATCACCATCGTCCCGCCTGGCGTAGATACCTGTCACTTCTACCCCATCCCCGCCGATGAAGCCAAAGACTATATCGGCATTCCCAAAGACGACCGCATGATTCTGTTCGTGGGGCGCATCGAGCCGCTCAAAGGCGTAGATACCCTCATCCGCGCCGTCTCTTGCCTGCGCGTGAAAGAAATGGAAAAGCCCGCCTACCTTGCCATCATCGGCGGCGACCCCAATGCCAGCCCAGAAGAAATGACCGCCGAAATGACCCGCCTGCAATCGCTATGCGATGACCTGTGCATGAAACACCTGGTCGTTTTCCTCGGTAAACGCGGGCAGGATACCCTGCCTTACTATTACTCCGCCGCCGAAGTGCTGGTCATGCCCTCGCACTATGAATCGTTCGGAATGGTCGCGCTCGAGGCAATGGCCTGCGGCACGCCCGTCATCGCCTCGCAGGTTGGCGGGCTGGCCTTCCTGGTGCAAGACGGCATCACCGGCTTCCACGTCCCCGATGGCGACCACGACTCTCTATGCGAAAAACTGACCCAATTAATCGCCGACCACGACCTGCGCCGCCAGATGGGTGAAAACGCCCACCGCTACGCCTGTGAATACGCCTGGGAAACGATTGCCGGGCGCATTATCACCATATATCAGGGCCTGTTGCAAAACAAGGTTGATGTGTATTTATAGATTTTGGAGACTGCATGGATAAAAAAGGCTTATTGTTCGCCCTCGGCGCCTACCTCATTTGGGGCTTATTCCCAATTTACTGGAAATTACTCCAACAAGTCGAGGCGATTGAACTACTCGCTCACCGCATCACCTGGTCTTTCCTCTTACTCTTCTTGTTTGTGCTTGCTACAAAAAAATGGAAAGATTTTCGCGCCACCCTGCAAAACCGCAAAGTCATCGCCGTCTATTTTGTCGCCGCCATTCTCATTGGCCTCAACTGGTTAACGTATGTCTGGGCAGTCAACGCCGGGTTCATTGTCGAAACCAGCCTGGGCTACTTCATCAACCCGCTCCTGAGCGTATCGCTGGGCGTCATCTTCCTGCGTGAACGCCTGCGCCCCCTCCAATGGCTGCCAATTGGACTGGCCGCCCTCGGCGTGGTCTACCTGACCTTTACTTATGGCCGCCTGCCCTGGATTGCGCTCGTGCTGGCCTTCTCTTTTGGCGTCTACGGGCTGGTCAAAAAAGTGGCCCCGCTTGGTTCGGTCTACGGCCTGACGCTTGAAACCGGTATCCTGTTCCTGCCAGCCCTGCTCTACCTCGTCACGAAAGAAACCACCGGACAGGCCGCCTTCTTGCGCACCGACCCTATCACCAACCTGCTGCTGGTCGGCGCGGGGGTTGTCACCACCATCCCCCTGCTGATGTTCGCATCCGCCGCGCACCGCATCCCACTCTCCATGATTGGCATCATGCAATACACCGCGCCCACGCTCCAATTCCTGCTGGGCGTGCTGGTCTATAAAGAACCGTTCAGCGCAACCCAGGCCATCGGTTTTGGTATTGTCTGGGTTGCGCTGGTCATTTTCTGGCTGGAAAGTTGGGCCGCCCAACGCGCCATCCGGCTCGAACCCGTCCCCGAACTAGGAGAAGGATAATGAAACTCTTATTTATTGGAGGCACTGGCCTCATCAGTTCGGCCTGCGTCGAACTTGCCCTGCAGCGCGGGCTGGATGTCACCCTCCTGAACCGCTCCGCCTCGACAAAGTATTCCCCGCCCCCTGGCGCGCGCCTGCTCACCGCCGATATTCACGCCGACCCGGCGCGCCTCGCTGGTCTCCTGCATAGAGAGCGATTCGACGCTGTGATTGATTTCATCGCCTACACGCCCTCCGATGTCCAGCGCGGAATCGACCTGTTTCGCGGCAAAACCGGCCAGTACGTCTTCATCAGTTCGGCCAGCGCCTACCAGAAGCCACCCGCCCATTACCTGATAACCGAAGACACCCCACTCCACAACCCCCACTGGCAATACTCCCGCGACAAAATCGCCTGTGAAGACCTGCTGATGCGCGCCTACCGTGAACAAGGCTTCCCCGCCACCGTCGTCCGCCCCTCGTTGACCTACGGCCCCTCGCAAATTCCCATCATCAACGGCAGTTGGCAACACCCCTGGACGATTCCCGACCGCATCCGGCGCGGCCAAAAAGTCATCGTCCCCGGCGACGGCACCTCGCTGTGGACTCTCACCTGGAACGGCGATTTTGCCCGGGGACTGGTCGGCCTGCTTGGACGAGAAGAGACCCTCGGCCACGCCTTCCACATTACAGCCGATGAAGTGCTGACCTGGAACCAGATTGTGCAGGAGTTGGGACGCGCCCTGGGCGCAGAGCCAAACATCATCCACATCCCCTCTGACCTGATTGCAATGTATTCCGAGCACGCCATAGGCAGCCTGATAGGCGACAAAGCCAACAGCGTAGTGCTCGATAACACCAAAATCAAACGCTACGTCCCCGATTTCCGCTGTGATGTGCGCTGGGCCGAGGGCGTGCGCCGCGCAATCGCCTGGTTCGAGGCCGACCCGGCCCGCCAATCCATTGACTACGATGCCAACGCACTCTGGGACAGAATCATCGCCGGGTATGAGCGAGCCTATCCAAATTGACAGCCATCCTGAAAATAAGTATACTTATTTCAGCCATTGCTCTTTTTCACACAAAGGAGGCTAATATGTCTGACCAGCCAGAATTGTGGAAGCGCATCCTAACCGCCAAGCGGCGCGTATTAGATGCCATTGTGGGGAAACCAGACTTAGAATTTCGCTCAAGGCAGGTTTACCAGGCCTACACCGGGCTGTGCGGGGAAGCCGAATTTGCCCACGACGACGGCGAACTCGACGAAGAACTCGTAAAGATGCTGGAAGAACAGGCTGGAAAAGTCATCCAAGCCTGGCAGGAACATGCGGCGGTGAGATAAACCATGTTCAGCCCCTGGAAAGTAACCTTGAACCCCGATCACGAAGTGGTTGTCAACGACCGGATGCTTGTAATTGGTCTCGATTACCTTTATCGCGAGGCGATGAAACAATTCGAGGCAGGCAAACTCCTGCCATGCGCTGAAAGCGTCGCCAAAAGGCTCGGGGTACAACCCGCAGAAGTTCCCATCGAAGGGTATTACACTGAAAGCCCCGCGCTCAAAACTTACTTCAAGACGATGCGCGCCTTACAGAATGCCCACGAAAGCCAGGGGACTATCGTCAGGGATTTGCACGAATTCAAATTCATCATCCATGTCCTGGAATCAGGCTTATTCGGGGAGCCTGTTTATGAGGGGAAATTAATCCCTGTCGGGCGCGACCCGTTATCCAAAGCGCTCCAACAAAATGCTGGCATTGCCTGGAATATCCCCGTTTTAGTGGAATCCGCCTATCAATTTGCCGCCAGGTCAAACGATTTTTCACTGGTCGGCCTGGCCGCCCGAACCCACGACCCGGTTGTCCTGACCGCCCTGCGAGAATCGGTTGTTCTATATGCGGAACTCGGGCATTTTGGCATGACAGAAGAACCGGAATACCGGTACCTCTGGCGGGTTTCCAGGGGCATGGCCGAAGCTGTAAACACATTCATTCGCAAGTTCAACAAAATTACGGGTCACCAGCTTCCTTTCGCCGTCGAGGAAAATGCTGTTTTTTTTGCCAAAGCCTTTTCAGACAACGAAATCATTGGGCGCTGTGTCCGCATTGGGGATTCTGGCGCAGGAAATCCTCCATACTACCATTGGGCCATCTATATAACCGATTGGCGAGACCCCAACACGCTGCACGTGGAAGATTTCTGGCATCAGGAAGTGATCACCACCGAGAAGTACCGCTCACTTAACCCACGCAAAGGTCCAGCTCAGGCCCGCCTGTATGCTGGATAGCCGCGCATAGCCGATTCAAAAACATCCGGGATTTGCCCCGGATGTTTTTTTCTTTACGGCACTTCTTCCAGCCGGATGTTGATATTCAGCGTCCCGCCGCCAAAATCAACGCCCTGAATAATGACCGATTTCCCGCTCTCATGCCCGTCGAACACCATGCTGAACACGCCATCGCTCACAACAGTCAAGATGGGGCGCTCTTTCAAGCCCTGCTCGCTAAAAGCCTCGCGGTAAAATTCCATTGCCTCGTCCAGGCTAAGCCCCGTCTGAAAGTTAATTCCCGCCTGGCCCAGGTCCATCAGGTTGCTGGCATCCTCCGGCAGCGGGAATTCGGTCTCGACATCAGAATCTCCTCCGCCAAACGAATCCTCGCCATCATCGGCAGATGGCTCTTCGGTCGCCTCGGGTT
>CAYLZI010000131.1:0-8628 GCA_964388215.1 uncultured Anaerolinea sp. | reverse complement strand
GTAAAAGAGTAAAAGCTTTTCTGACAACACCGGATCCATAGTTATGGAATTTACCGTTACTCCTCGCTCAGGCTCAGCAAGGCAAAAACTAAAAATTAAAGAGGCAAGTATGGCGATACAACTAAAACAGGTGGCGTATCATTTTGTCGATAAAGCGGCCAATAACTTGGTTTATTCAGAAAATGTAGTTGAGATCGAGCGACTGGATGGCACCGTCCTGGATTTCCTGGAATACCTGACGGATAAATTATGGGAGGCACAGGATTCCGGCAATACCGTCTCCGGGAATTTCAACCGAGGGGCCACGCCTTCGATGGCCCAACCGCTGATTCAGGATATCCTGGAAAACCCGGAGACGCTTTTAGAGAATTCGAAAAAGCTGGCTGATTTGCTCTACCAGGTTTCCCCAAGCACGGCCTCGCGCGGTCTGCTGGTGGTGATTTTGTGCCGTGAAACCACCACTGACCAGAATTACGTGGCCATCTATAAAGTCAGATGCGAAGATGAGCAAGTCATCAAAATCATCTCGGGCGGGAACTTGCCAGAAATCGCGGTGGAAGAAGTCAGCAATATTCTGCTCAAGGAACTGCAAAAGGGCGCGTTGATTCCTCATCCCGATAAACAGCACTATGATTTGAAAGTGACCGATCTGCAATCCGCAGAACCCAGGAAATACTTTGGCACTACCTTCTTGGGCTGCACCACCAAAAAATCGGACGAACTGCAAGTCAAGAAACTGGTACCTGAATTGATCAAATTTGCGGCAGAGAATGGTCTCCAGGTGGAGACAGAAAAATTACCAGTTGTGATCGCCTCCCTGGGCCGCATGGAAGGGAGCGTCACCATTCCCAAAATTGAAGCCGCCATCGAAGCCGAAAAACTGTATGACGATAATTACTCCAGAGAGGCCTTCACGGCCTATGCCGAACAATCCAGCCACCTCCAAAACTTTGATGTTGAACCGGCCAAACTGGTGAGCAAAAAGAACGGTGATCCGCGCCGGATCAAATATGTGATTCGACATCCCGACCTGGATGGGATTGTGATTTCAGGGCCGATTGAAGCCATGCGCAGAATCAGAACCACGGGCGGCGAGATTGTGATGATTCACCTGGAAGTAGGCGAAGAGGATCTAAAAATCTTGTATGAATAGAGATGGTGGACAAACTAAACAGGCTACTTCCCTGGAGAATTTGAACAGCTTTCTCGCTAGAAAATTATCAAGCGATTCTGCGGGGTGATAAATTGAGTTAATTTGACAATGTCAGATTAAGAAAGCAGCATTATTGCTGGAATAAAAAAGTGGAACCCATTTGGGTTCCACTTTTACAAACCATAAATTATTTTGCGCTTCCTGCCTTGAAGACGAGTTTCAGGGTCTTCCATACCATGCTTATGAAATTCAATTACCGCATGCTCTCTGCTATTGCAATCAATATATCTTTCTCAAGTGCGCCGGGCAGGTAGGCAAAGAATGCGTAGCCGAGGCTATTTTCATGCCAGTACAGTTCCTGGTGACACTCGGTATCTCCTGCCAGGGTATCCCAACAGAGTAAACGGTATTCGGCAGCCTGACCGTTGACGGTCACCTCTTCGAACCCGCCCCACCCGTGAATTTCTTCCAGGGTGCGGATATTGCCGGCAGTCTGGGTAATGAACAAGCCATAGTCATGACCGCCGCGCGTCGGTTTGCCTTCGGGGGTGTAGATTAAGACAACTGTTTCGGTCTGCCCGCCCGCCAAGTCGAAAGGCCCGTCTATTGACGTTGGCTTATTTTCTTCACTTGCCAGGTAAAAAGCGGCATGATCGAGATGCAGCCCAGCGACCATTTGGGATGGCGATTTGACCTCGAAGCCGGCCAGACTCTGGGCTTCTGCCACCGAGCGCAGCCGCTCAGGGTCGAGACCGCCTTCCGATTGGGTGGAAACGCCAGTCAGGTTTTCAGCCAGGCGCAGCATTTCGAGGCGGCTGAGGAAGACACCGCCTTTATATTGGTCTATCAGCCCGAAGATAACGTAATCCTTGCCGTTGAACTGCCAGTAGAGCGCCTGGTTGCCAACGAAGTCTTTGTCGGGGCAGAGCGTGCCGCTGCTGACCCCGTTCGAAACCAACATGGCCTGCGCCCCACCGATGACAATAGGTTCGGTCACAACCGGGATGGCTATTTTCTGGCCGTTCTCATCCACAGTACTGTTGGTGATATCCTCCAAAATGGAGGCTGCTGCCGGGCGCTGGGCAATCGTCAGTACGGGCAGGTCCCCTTCGCCGTAGCGGTAATACAGGCAGGCGGCATTCTGTTCGGATGTATAGGCGGCTTTGAGCAGGCTGTATCCACCGGGAATCCAGCCCGGTTCAACCACTGTGAAGCCCACCTGTTGGGAGATTTCCTGAATCTCCATTGGCTGAGCGGAAGTGTCGGCAATTTCGACCGCTTCGGTGGTCATCCGTTCAGCCATGTAGAGCAGATCGGTTTTTTCGAGATGCATACCAATATCTTTCGCGGCGCGGAAAGTCATAGTGTATCGTACGGCATCATCATCCCAGCGCAGAGTCTTTGCGAACGACTCGGCCGTCCAGGAGACGCCTCCATTGACGCCGCCAATTGAGTACCAGGCACCCTGAACGTACTCACCGGGTAGGCCGTTGATGGAGACTACTTCGACCTCGGCGCTGGCCGCTACCGGCAGGGGGTTGGCGGTATCGGCGGGTTCCGCAAAGACGAGCAGCAGGCCGTTGACGCTTTCACCTTGGTAGAGCAGGATAACCTGCTCGGGGCCGCCGGTCGCGCCGGAGAAGACCAGGCCTTGCGCAGTTTCTTGCAACCCTTTAACCGGGAAATTCACCAAGGCGCGGATTTCGTCCATGCCACAGTGTGCGCTGTAGATGTCGCCGCAGGTATCTTCAAAGGGCAGGCGGGGCTCGGTGATGGGGCTGATAGGCGCTTGGCTCGGAGCATCAGGATCAGTTGCCAGCACCAGGGTCGGAACGGGCCGAGTATCGCTCTCGGTGCGGGCAAAGAATTGGAGGATGCCCTGCGCAAAGGCGCGTCCTTGTGGGGTGATGGCGGTGAAGAGCGTCAAGGCCAGAAGACCCACCAAGGCTCCCGCAACAACGCGCTTACGGGCAACGACGCGCGGCGTCCAGGGGGCGTTGGACAATCGCCGCTCGAGACTCGCGCCAGGTTCTACTGGGATTTGTGCGAGCATTTGCTCAACTTGATATTCATCAGGTGTCGGGGTCATGAGATTTTCTCCTCAGAAATGAGCATGGCAGGTAATTCAGCAAATTCCAATTCCTGCCATTTTTCACGCAGACGGGTCAGCGCACGATGGATGGTAACGGAGATGTTGTTCTCCGTTGCGCCGATGTGTCGGGCGATTTCGCCCACCCGCCATCCAAGCATGTAACGCAAAACCAGGATTTCTCGCTGGCCGTCGGGCAAGTCTTCCAGCAGACTGAGCAGAATTTGCCGTTCATCTCTTTCCAGGGCGATTTGTTCGGGCTGCGACTCGGCAGAAGGATCGGGAGATTGACCGCGAGTGGTTCGGGAGGTGCGATAACGGTAGTCGTCGATCACCAAGCGTTTGGCAATCCGAATTAACCAGCCGGTGGCGTTATTTTCATCCCCATCAAACTGCTGACGGGCTTTCCAGGCGCGCAGAAATGTTTCGGCTGTCAGGTCCTCCACATCCTCCTGCGGGCCGCCGGTCAGCCCATAGATGTAACGAAAGACAGGCAGACGGTTACGCTGGTAGAGCTGGTCGAATGCTTGGGGGGTGGCAATGGGTGAGCTTTGGAACAGGTTCATGGGTTCTCCGGGTGACACGCGCGTGTTTCATAGATGAAAACGGGTGAAAGGAGAAAATCTTACACAGTATAAGACGGAACATGAATCTGGGTTGAACGCCTTTGTGTAATAGTAAATCAAAACAGCGAGGTGATGAACCTCGCTGTTTTTTTATTAGCGTTTCTTGCGTTTTCCTCCTATCTCCACCGGCTCCCCAAACAGAGTCATCTGCCGGGGGGCTTCCGGGACAATCACAACCAGTGTGGGACTGATCGCCACCAACGAGCCGGTTGGGGCGGTTGAAATCGTGACCCGGCGTTCGCTGCCATCCGAAAAGATGGCGCCGATCTTTTCGCCGGTCGGGATTTTCAAGACGTGTCCTTCCAGCGCTGATTTAATTACCTCGCGCTGAATATCATCGTACTCGACCTCCACCAGAACACCGGCCGCCTGTTTTCCATACAGCAATTTGGCCGCCTTCATCTTGTCACCGACCCGTTTCAGGATGGCTTCCTCCACGGTATTGGCATAGGCCAAGAAGGTGACGTTGACTTCCTTATCCTGGCCGAGTCTCCACACCCTCAGCATCGACTGCCACAAAACAAACAAACTTGTGGTGGTCTCGTAAAAGACCAGATCGCTGAACATAATCAGGTCGAGTCCAGTTTTCACTAGAATCGGATTCACAATCAAGACATCCATGCCGGGAGCGTTGTGCCGGATCCAGGCTTCGCGCCGGGCCGGGGACATGTCGTCCGCAGACAGGATGCCGACCTTGGGTGGACGCAGGGACTGGAAACCACCTTCATCCATCAGACCGGCGGGCGACCACGCTTCGATGGCTTTCTTGAGCCGGTAGCGGATGTCGCGACTGCCGGATTGCTCGACATAGACCAGAGTTTTGCGTCCCAGAGCCATATTCTGGCGCACGATCTCCGCCAGGCGGCGCTCTTTGGGCAGCCAGTCGTCATTGTCAATGGCTGTCGGCAGCTCGTAGCGGTAGCCGCTGGCCCCTTTCCGTCCATCGTATTCCAGCACTTCCGGACGGAAGGCCGAAGCCGGACGGAAACGGCAGGCGCTGTACCAGGCTGAAAGCCCACCGGCGTCGCCGTACTGGCGCAGGTCACGAATGATCCCGCGCAAGACGGTGGTCTCGATGAAGTTCATCTGTTTGGCCAGTTCATCCGGCAGGTCCAGGTTTTCCACCGTCTCGTTGATCGGCGGCAGTTGGTAGCCCAGATCGGTAATATTGCCAAAAAGCGTGATTGGCAACAGGTAGCGGATGACCGAGGGTGAAACGCCCGGCAGTTCCTTGATGCGCACGTTCCAGCGTTGGATGCCGGTCGATTTGCCGTGTTCGCCGGGGGAGGTTTCGTACTCCTCCTGCCAAAGACCGTAGTGGTCGATCCAGCGTTTCTTGTCGCGGAAGTCGTAATGCTGCCGGATTTCAGGCACGCGCCGGTAGAGCAGGTAGAACAAAGACCCGGCTGTGCCCCCGAACAGCGTGCCGGTCAGGGCCAGGCTGTAGCGGGTGGCAGAGATCAAGCGTTGGTCGGCGGTGCCGATGTCGGTGTCGCCATTTTGGGCCTCGTGAACTTCGTCGGCGATGTAGACTTTGAAAAAGTGGCGAAACTTGCGTTTGACCAGGCTGGCCAGGCCAGCCCGCCGCCAGCGAGAGAACTCAAACAGGGGGGCGCTGCACTTGCGTTTGCGCTCCACAACTTCACCATCGACGATAACTTTTTCGGTGGTGGTGGCGGTGCAGAAACGCGGAACACTGCCCTGGTAAGCTGCGCCGCAGTGGGGGCAGCAGGGCAAGCGGCGGTTTTCCCATTCTTCTTTGGCATCGTTCCAGACGCGCCGGTAATCGCGGCGCAGGATGCTTTTGCCATTGTCTCCCGCATCGTACTTGGCGGCATCGAACCCGATGACGGCTACCGCTTTCTTGCCGAGCAGCCCAGACTGGTAATCGCGGGCGAAGTCGAAGAGAGTATATTCGTCGCGGTCGACATAGGTGATCTCGACATTGCCTTCCGTGTAGCGCACTTGCGGCTCGAGGGTGACTTTCCCAACTACCTGGCCGTCGCTGTCGCGTTCCGTGCCGCGGAAGGTCAGGTGCTTTTGCAGGTATTTCGCCACCGAGGCGTTGTAGTTTGCCGAGCGGATGACCAGCTTGCGCCGTCCACCGGGGTCGTCCGTGCAGGCCGGTTCGACCTGGCTGCGGGTGGCTGAAAGAATGTCAGCGCCCAGTTCCTGGAGTTTGTTTTGGATTTCCGGCCATTTTCCGGGCTCTTTGAGCACCGGGCGCGTGATGACGCGCGGGGTGATGGATTGTTCCGGGTCGCTGGCGCGGGCCAGGTCGCGGAACCACTTCCAGAGCATGTGGCCGGGAGCCATCACCACGGCAGGCCACTCATTCAGAACTTCCAGGGTGGAAATCCCAACGCCGGTCTTGCCCCAGCCGGGTTCGGCGTTGATGATCGCGGCTCCATGCTGGCGCATGACGCGCGCTGCGCCGATCGCAAAATGGCGCTGAACATCGAATAGGCCGCGTTCGTCTCGCCCGGGCAGGGGCGGCAGGCCCAGGCCGGATTTGCCGGTGATGGCCCATTCGCGGGCAGTCGGTTGGTAGGCGTAGAGCGGCTGGTTTTTCTCGAGGATGGCATCCGCCAGGCGGGTGGCATTGGTAGTCATGAACTTCCCGACCTGGTGCAAGTCGGTCAGCAGGTCGATTTGCCCGGTGGGATGGGCAACCGTCAGGCTGGCTTCGTGGCGCTCCATTTCGCGCACCGAGACCGAAGTGACCTTGCCTTTCAGGTCGACATTCTCCACCGCTTCGACGCGCCGTACTTTGCGCGACAGGCCCTTGACCAACATCGGCTGGCCCTGCTCATCGCGGATATCCAGCACCCCAGTTTCCTGGCCAGTGATCAACATCGTCGTATGCCCAACCGAGAGCGGGATGGCCGGGTGGAAGGAGGCACCGAGCGGACGGACGTAGGTAGCCTTGAAGTATTCCTGTGTTTTGACAGGTGAGACGCTGCGGGCGGCTTCGGCCAGGGCAGCCGGTTCGATGGGGGAGTAGGTGAACTTTGCCTTGCCGGGTGTGGGGGGAATGACATATTCTTCCGCGCCCTGCGTGATAACGGGAATCTCCGTGGATTCATCAGCCAGCGCGCAGATGGTTTCAATGGCTTCCTTGCCAGGATGAAGATAGCCCGGGCGTTTGCCCAGGGCCAGCACTATCACCTGCTTGAAGGCCTCGTATTCGCCATCCGGGAAGCGGAAGACCAGCACCTTTTCGTACCAGCCGAGCACATGCCGCGCGAAGCGTTCACGCATAGCCTTGCCGAGCAGGTGTTCGCTGCCCAGGATACCGCGCGGGACGATGATGACCTGGTGTCCGCTGGTAACAATCTTGCGGGTTGCGCCCTCGACAAAAAGCAGCTCGTGACGGACGCGGCGTTCATTGCCTTTGTCGTCGATTTCTTTCCAGTCTGACCAGTCATAGGGGGGATTGTTGAACATCAACCCGACCGATCCCAGGCTCCATTTGGCATTCGAGAGCAGGTAGAAGGAAGTTGGCAAGACGCGGGTCAGGACTTTGGCGGCTTCGGCGGCGCGGGGTTGTGAGAGTTCCACGCCCCAGGTCTCGATCGGGTATTGCAGACCGAAGCCATTGGCAAAGCGCCGCAGGGCATCACCGGTGCCGCAACAGGGACCGGCCAGACGCGTGGTTGTCGAGCCCTGTCGAGACACCGGGCCGGAGACTTTGAACCAGGTTGCTAATATGTGTGCTACATAGTTGGGGGTGGGATAGTAGAGCAAGCGGGATTGTGCTTCTAAACGTGCCATGTGATTCTCCTTAAAGCGAAACGAGCGCCGGTGAGACGCTCGTTGTGGGGTGGTTGTGGAAAACCTTTCACCACGAAGTAAAAAACGGCACACTACGGAAGCCCAAAGAAAAGGTTTTCCTTCGTGTTACTTTGTGTACTTCGTGGTTAATGGGTTTACAGTTTTATCTTGCCTTGTTTCAGACCGTTCTCGATGATCGTGCGCCAGCCCCCGGCTTTGCTGACCCACAGCGCCTCCCGGAAGTCATCCCCGGCCAGGGACAATTTCCTGACCAGGTTCTCCTGAAGGCCCTGTTCGAGCAGGTATTTGGCCCAGGTGTCTCGCACCGGATAGGGGATAGCCAGGTTCAGACGTTCGGCAAACCGGGTAGGGAGTGGTTCACCCTGGGCAGTGACAATGTAAAAGGCCTCGCTGGCTTCCTCCTGCGGGTTGCCCGTCAGCGGGTGCAGCAGGGTGACCAGGTGGCCTTCTGCGCCAACCGCAGCCAGATTGCCGGAGACGGCGATGTACTTGCGGCGGGTGTTCTCGAGGGCCTGGGTCTGGTTATTCACGCTCAGCGTCAGGCTCTTCCTGGAGTTGGTGCAGAGTGTGGCCGTGATCGCCCGCAGGGATTGTTGTTCGGGCGAGACCAGGGTGACGGCGACCAGTGCATGGCGGTCTGGGTCCCAGACCGCGCTGGAACAGACCACACTGACGTGGTCGTTGGCCAGCCGCAGATCATGCAGGCGTTTGTCCAGTTCGGCTTCGTCCCATTCCAGGCGGCAGGCCACCAGGCCCAGCGCCAGGTCTTTGACCAGTCCAGCGTTGACCCTGGCCAGCAGGTTGTAGGCGTTCTCACCGGCCAGCCAGCGTTCGGAGGTGGGAAGCGTTTGCTCATCCAAGATGATGAACACGCGATTGTCCTGAACCTGGGCGGTGACGGAGCGGATGGGGTTTTGCGTTTCGGGTGCCTGGCCTTCGGCCAGCAGCCACGAGCCGGAAACCGG
>CAYLZI010000130.1:0-8635 GCA_964388215.1 uncultured Anaerolinea sp. | reverse complement strand
AGTGTATACCACCCGCCGGGTACAGGAAGCCGCCCGGCAGCAAGGACTGGACTTAATCGTTTGCAATATTCACGATGTCAGTTTCGACATCGAAGGCCAAAAGGCTGGCCTGTTTGGCCTGGGCGTGAACCTGCTGGAGACTTGCGACGGGCTGGTAGTGCGCACCTTAACTAAAACCAGAAGAATCCGCTGATATTGTCGTTAATCATCTTATCAACAGAACCCGCTCACGCAAATCTCGTTTGCGCCATCGAAAAAGTAGAACATGTGTTTAATGTGACATTGCCAAACTACTCAAAAAGAACTAGCCACCATACAGTTTCAAAATTGGACGCGGACAATCGCCGATGAACGCGGAAAAATCGTTTTTCTTTCGAAGAAAGTTAAGAAAATTCCGCATTTTCCGCGTAAATCCGCGTCCGAAAAACAAAGTGTCTGGTGGCTAGATTTGTTCCATTGTTTCTTCCTGAAAATAGCGTGTCCGAATATATCGGAGTCACTGAAAGCAATTACTTCTCTATCGAAAAGCATTACACCAAAACCTGGTTTGTCAATGATGATTTTGGGGTGATTATCATGCATCGAATGGCTCCATTTGTGCTAAAATAAATTGACTTGTCAGGCTGGGGCGCAGAATGGTTTCCCATCTTTCGCACATCAGTACAGACGAGAACTTTCACCCACCGTTCCTTATGGAGAAATATGGAAACCAAACTGTACGTCGGTAATTTGTCTTACGATGCCACTGAAGAAGAACTGAAAAGCCTGTTTTCGCAGGCTGGCGTAGTTCAGTCTGTGGCAATCATCAAGGACCGCGAAACTGGCCGTTCGAAGGGCTTCGCGTTCGTTGAAATGTCTAACCAGGCCGAGGCGCAAGCAGCCATCAGCCAGCTAAATGGCAAGCAATATCGTGACCGCGCGCTGACCGTCAACATTGCCCGCCCCCGCGAAGAACGCGGTGGGTTTGGCGGCGGCGGCGGCTATGGTCGTGGGGGCGGCGGTGGCGGCGGCTATGGTCGCGGCGGCGGCGGTGGCCGCCCAGGCGGCGGTAACCGTGACCGACGCGGCGGCAACGACCGGGGCGGGCGCTCCTGGTAGCCCTTGAAATCAAAAAAACGGGTGGGAAAGTTCCCATCCGTTTTTTTGGAGAGATAAACCGGACGGTTCGCCGCCCGATTTTATTTTAACCCGCCGCTTTCTCCATCAACGACAAGATTTCGAGCGGCTCGCCTTTGGTCGGCTCCCGTTTTAGTGAAATCGCATCTGTCGGACATTGTTCCACACACACGCCGCATCCCATGCACTTTTCAACATCAACCCGGCTATGCTGGTCGCCCATCCCCAACGCGCCAAACTGGCAAGATTCGACGCATTCAGAGCAACCGACGCATACATCCTCATCCACCTCGGCCACATAGCCCGATGAAGCCAGCATGGGAGTGCCATGTTTTTGGGCGTGCATTGCCCCGCAGCAGCAGGCACAACAATTGCAAATGGCGTAAAAGCGACCGAGCATGGCATCCTTGAAAAAAGCATGATGCACATGCCCGCGCTTATCTTCCGCTTCGAGAACCCCAACTGCTTCTTGCTTCGTAATCCAGCGCGCCTTGCCAGGGTTATGCTCCATCACAAAACTGGCAAACGGCTCGCCAATGATGAGGCAGACATCCAACGGCAGGCAGGGGTTGGGCTTGGCTACGCGGCAGGGACAATCGAGGGCAACGATATGGTCGGGATTTTTTAGAATAATCGAGCGCGCCCGCTTATAAGGGATAACCTGTTCCAGGTCGGGAATGTTGATTTCTTCATTGACCAGCACCAGTTGGCGGGCGGTCTCCAATGGCAGGGCTTTACCGTGATAGGTATCGGCCATGCTCACATATTGTTCTGGCTCCTGCTCAATTTTTCGAGTCAACCATTGGTCAAACCAGGCTGCCAGCGGCGCGAATTTTTTCGCGAGTGGGTGCCGCCCGGTGCCAAGGGCAATGTAAAGGTGAGTCCATCGCCCATAGATGTAGCCGTGCAGGAAATCGAAAAACGAGTAACCCGGCGTTTTGCGGGCCTCGGCAAAAAATTCACGCGTAGATGGCTTGATGATACCCATAAGAAGCTCCTGACAGGCAGGTATGTCTGCCCTATTTTACCAAGTTGAATCCTGTTCGTAACCCCACTTAATCAGCGCATCCCCAGCGACATCCCGAAACATCTGTCGGTCGTGGCTGGTGAACATGTTGCGCCAGTTACCGGCTTTGCCTTTGGGCAAGAAACTGGCAATATCACCCGCCCGCCGGGCCTGCCACTCCTCATCGAGGTTTTGGCCCATCTCATTCTTGACATCCGTTTCGAGGGCCGCATCCGTCGAAACACCGAGAAAAGCCCATAGTTTTTGCATTTCGGCGAACGGGTCGGCAAGCAAATCTTCATAGCGCAGAGAATAGAAGTTCGCGCCATATAGGCGGCGGCCTTCGGTTTCAATCTCGGTCAAATCATCTACCCAACGCTGCCCAATTTCGCGGAGGAAGGTGTCTGTAAAAATGCTGCGTGTTCCGTCTGTGAAGGGCGTCTGGTCGATTTTGAGCGCCGCGATGATGCGGCGGTCTTGGGCGGTCAGGAATTTGGAGTCTTCAACAAAATTGCGGAAGCGTTCCGAAATCAGCACATCCCGCCCATCGCGGACGATGTAGACCAGTTTGGCATCGGGATAAACGGCGTGGGTGTCGCGCACGACCTGGCCGTGAATGGTGGACGAGGGGCTTTTATCGCCGACAATTCTCTTGCCCTCGCGGGCAGCGTCACGCTCCATGATGAAATCGGCGGCGGCGCGCATCACCAACGGCGACAGGTCGCGGCCCTGGTTCCAGCGGTTCGATTTGCGCGAAAGCCAGTCAGCGGCTTCGGGGGTCTCAACCAGCGATTTGAGCATCGGGGCGCGCGTGAAGAAGTGCGCCTGGTAGTTGCAGTGGACTTCATGGTGCAGGCGTGTCAGGCGCATCAAGATGGTCGTGCCAGAACGGGCATGACCCATGATGAAGAACTTCTCACGCGGGAAGAACTGCCTGACCTCGGCCACTTCCTCGGCAGTGATGGCCGGGATATCGGCGCGTTTTTTACTGGCCGATTCTCCTTTGAGCAAGAGACGGGCAGCGGATTTTAAGCGGGAAAGAAATGGCATTGACTTCTCCACGAGCGCGCCTGAATTTGCGCGGCTTTGAACCTTATCGTTTCCAATTCAACATCACCAACCCGGCCAGGCAGACGAAGATGCCGAGGGCGTTGACCAAAGAGATTTTATCCTTAAAAATGAAAATCGCCACCGGAAGCAGAATGAGCGAAGCAACCACGTTAACCAGTACCGCAGCAATGCCCAGGTTCCAACCAGACCGATAGACCAGCAAGAAGCCAAACTCGATGCCTACGACGGCAATTGCCAGCATAAAACTGGCCCAGTTCAACTGCTTAAGCTCTGCCAAAATGCCTTTTGGAAAAGAAAAAAGATGAAAGAATGGTAATGAGCAGGGCAATGCCGTATGTTACCACCAGCGAAATTGCAGAACTGACATTCGACGGCGCGCTTTTGGCGCTGAAATGATACAGCGCGCTCGACAAAATTGCCAGCGAGATAGAGAAGTAAAAGAGGGTCATCGCTTTTTTTCGGTCAGCGTAAAAATAGCCCAATTCATAAAAAACGGGTAACGAGTTTGTCTCGTTACCCGTTCCCTGATTGTCAATGACAATGTTAACTTTGTTTGGCTTGCGCCACCACCGCGGCAAAAGCCTGCGGGTCACGAATGGCCAGGTCAGAAAGCATCTTGCGATTAAGCGCGATATTGGCCTTCTTCATGGCCGCCACGAGACGGCTATAGGTCATTCCATTTAGACGCGCAGCGGCATTGATGCGCGCAATCCACAGGCGGCGCAAATCGCGTTTGCGGGTGCGCCGGTCGCGGGTGGCATACCACAGGCTCTTCAGCATCGCCTCGTTGGCGCGTCGGAAGAGAAAGTGGCGGGTTCCACGTTGACCCTTGGTGATTTTCAAAACTTTCTTGTGGCGTAGATGTCCTCTCGGACCGCCTTTTACACGCATCTTTTAGAACCTCCTGCGAACCGCCGGGCGTCGGAGCAAGCGCATTACGTCAAAATGCCTTACCAACCAGTTGCGTACACCCGGTAGCCGCAAAATAAAAATGGATACGAACGCCTACTTAAGATTCGGCACGAGACGGCGGATGCGCTTGATGATACCGCGTCCTTTGACGGGGATCATCTCAGAAAGCAGCGCTTTGGTGCGGTCGGAAGTACGGCGGCGCAAGTGGCTTTTGCCGCCCTTCGTGCGAACCAACTCGCCAGACCCGGTCAGGCGAAAACGCTTCGACGTGGCCTTATGGGTCTTCAGTTTGAATTTACCTACTCTTGGCTTGCGAGGCACGGGACTTACTCCTTTCGACAAATTAACCGCGGGCTACAATTTCTCCCGCGGGAACAACCACTTTCCGTAGAGACGAGTTTTCTTATTCGACAGATTCAGCAGCCTTTTTAGCGGGCTTAACCTTAGCCGGGCCCAAAACCACCAGCATCGTACGCCCTTCCATCATGGGCGATTGCTCGATGACGCCAACATCAGCCAACGACTGGGCAATCTCGCGCAAGTCTTCGAGCGCGATTTCAGGATAATCCATCTCGCGTCCGCGAAACTTGACTGTTACGCGCACTTTATGGCCCTGAAGCAGCCAGCGACGCGCGTCATCCACCTTAAAACCGCGATGGTGCTCGTTGGTCTTTGGCCGCAGACGGATTTCCTTAATTTCAATCTTAGTCTGCGCCTTTTTGGCCTCGCGCTCTTTCTTTTCGCGCTCATACAAAAACTTGCCAAAGTCCAACACGCGGCAAACTGGCGGCGTGGCATTGGGCGAGACCTCCACCAAGTCTTGCTCGGCGTCACGCGCAATTTGAATGGCCTGGCGCACAGGGACGACACCCACGTTTTCGCCATTTGGCCCAATCAGGCGCACTTCCGGAACCCGGATGGCCTCATTTACTCGAAAATCTTGCTCGGCTATATTCGTCTCCTTGAGAAAAATCGTTTGGCTGGCTTTTGAGCGGGCTGATGATACCACACACCGGGGCAATTCGTCAAACTCGTTTTCCGTCGCCGAAATTGATGTATAATCGCCCGTGCATCGCCCCGGTAGTTCAATGGACAGAACAGGGCACTCCTAAGGCTCTGATGTGAGTTCGATTCTCGCCTGGGGCACAATCTTAAAAAATTCGCCGGGGACTTGAAATTTCAGCCCCGGCGTAGTATTATAAATTCAGGCAGATGCCAGGGTGCCCCCCTCACCTTGGCATCTGTCTATTTTTTTGCCATAGCAGGGCAACCAACAGCAGGGTGGAAATTGCCAACAAGGGGTTGCTATCCCGTCCGAAAGCCAGAACAGCCCAGGGCAGCAGGTAAGCTGCCAGCAGCGCGGCGCGCCCGGTTAGTGCGCGTATCTGCCCGGTAAGAATTGCCAGCGGAACAAGCAGCAAAATGTAATCGTAATTGAGCAGGTAAGGGTCAACCAGCAAAGTAAAGGCAACCACAAGCGACATCAACAAAAAGGCATCGGACAGATTTTCCCGAAATCGCCATATAAACAACCCAAGCAGCCCCAACCCCAAGAAAATGCTCAAAATAGCGGCTTGCCCGGTATCCGATTGGCCGGTTGCCAGGCGATTAAGCCCCACCGAAAAACTGGCGCACAGCCCACACGACTGCACGCCCGGAATATCGCGATAGCGCAGCAACGAACCAAAATAGGCCAACGGCCAGCGCGAATCGGCCAGCAGGCCAATAATTGCCAAAAACGCGGCCAAAAGAGCGGTAAAAAGAATCGCCTGGCGCGCAAACGCCTCCCGGCGGCGAAAAACGAGCCAGCCAAAGCCCGCCAGCGCCAGAAACAAGCCAATGTGCGGCTTGAATGTCATCAACCCCAACCCCATGGCTATCCCAAATGGCGATTGCCGCCGCGCTGCCCAAAGAAACAGCGCCACACCCAGCAAAACCGGCGCGGAATATTGCCCCACAATCAACAACCCAAACGCCGGAATGAACATAACCGCCGCCAAAATGCCAAACAACCGGGCAGGCGGACGCCAATGCGGGGTTAACAGCCAGGAAGAGGCCGCAATCATCGCCAGGTTGAGCAGGAACCACATGCGTGCCGCTACCGAAATTGGCAGCGCCGCCAGCGGCAGGGTTGCCAGCGCGTACCAGGGCGGGTAGGGGTAGGGGTGAAACTCGAACTCGGGCCGGGTTTGGGCGCGCACCCACTCCAACTGTGCCGGGTAATCGTACAACGCAAGCCCGTTTAGCAGGGCTTTGTTGGAAAAATACATCACCGAGAAATCCTGGTGGTACGGAATCGGCAGCGGGGCCAGGAACGCAACCGCCAGCAAAACTGCAATCGGCAGGAAAATCCATTGCAGCAAGAAAAAAATACGTTTCATGGGTCTACCGTGATAAAGACGCGGGAAACAGAAAGGTGAACAACCGTCAGCGGGAATGGCAAGAAAAAGCCGGGGGAAAGTTCGAGATTTGGATTTTCTGGAGATGCGAGAAACGGAATCGCATCGAGAAACGAATCCACCGCGCGGACTTCCCCGGCTGATGCCTGAATCTTGACCGTTGGGCCGCCAGCCACCTCCACGCGGATTCCGTCCGACAGGCGTTGCAGGCGATATTTTTCAGCCCAGTTGGGGGTGAAGCGAGTCTGAGGGGCAACCACCAGCGGAATTTGAGTCTCGAAGGGCATGGAGAAGGCCGCCTCCAGGCCGGTTTCGGTTAAGCGGTAGGTTTTCTCGCGTCCATCGGCAGAGACGAGGCGAAGCGCATCTTCCATTATCTCTGCCCGGTAAGGGCGAAAGGCATCGCCCTCGTCTGAAAATGCGCCCATTATTTGGGCTGGGTCGGCTCCTTCGCCTTTGGATACATCCCACTGTGAGCGGTCGCTCAGGCCAACGAAAAACTGCGCCGTCGGGCCAATCATTTGCTCTGGCCCGGCAAAGAAGAAAACCAACCTCCCCCCGCGTGGATGGAGCACAGCATAGAACTTTTCGGAGGCGAGGATGCACAGGTCACTGCACTCTGCGGCAGGCGCGGGATTCTCTGCCCAGCGCGCGGCAGATTCGATGACGGGGGGCAGCCAGGCGTAGTTTTGGGCCAGGGCCGGGTCAGATTTTTCCAGCATTTCTTTAGTGAATTTTATGGAGTCAACCGGCAAATCGGTTGGCTCAGATACGACCGGCAAGCCGGTCGACCCCATATAGACATCCAAATATGGCCGCGCCGCCAGCCAGGCGAAGGATGGTTCGGCGTATTCGTAGGTTCCCCAGGTGCTGCGCTGAAAGTCACCGCCGAGGGTGAAGGATGCGCTTGAACGCAATAATTCCCGGCGCGCTTCGGGCGGCAGGCCGTTGCGGCTGATTTCGAACTGCAAAAACGAGGCGGCTGGCGCGCTGCCAAATGGCAGCATGAGCAAACCGGCTTTTTCCATGCGCCGAAGTTGGTCGATTCCTGCTGCCGCGTCTATGGCAGAAAGAATGGCCGGGGAATTTGTTTCGTACAGGGTGATGGGAATTTGTTGTTTTTCTGCGGCGGCGAGCAGGCCACGCAGGCCGTGCCGCTCGCCGCGTGGGCCGGTGTGAGCGCCATCCCAGCGGCGCCAGGTCTGGAGGGGAGTGGCGGCAGGGGTGAAGGTGTTGTAAAAGACGAATTGCAGTTGCGTGTGTGGGGTGTTTGCCTGAGCGCCGAAGGTCGTTTGCAGCCGTTCGGCAGTGGTTTGGACGATGAGCGGGGTCTCTGCATCGGGACGGCAATTGGCCAGGGAGATGGTGATGATGTCGGTCACGGTATCCACTGTGAGCCGGGCATTATGCGGGGGCGGGGAATTGCTGGAGAAAACGGCAACCCGGCCCTGGCCGCTGCTCCCATTGGGAGAGGGGAGCAAGGCGATGGCGAAATGGTATTGCGGTGGTTGGGGCAGGTCGAGGAAGTCGAGCCGGATTTCGCAACGGGTGCCTGCCGGGCGGGTAAAGATGGCTGTTATATCGGCAGCGGGTTTGGGCGCGAAGGAATCATCTCGCAGGCGCAAATGCTCCAGTGTCCAGGGATGCGCTGAAGGGACGAGGCTGCCTATCCACATCCCTAAAAATAGAAAGAGGAGCAGGAGCGCGAGAAGGATGATTGGTGAGCGGTGATTGGTAATTCGCAATTCGTAATTCGCTATGGGGTGGGCAGCAGGTTGCCTTTTTCGTCGAAGTAGGGCAGTTTGCGCATATCGCCCAGAACGCGCACGCTTTTGCGGGAGATGTAGGCGCGGCCTTCGGTGAAGGCAGGGTATTGGATTTGGTACCATTCGCCAAAGAGGGAGAGGCCGGTGATGAAGATTTCATCACCGTTTTTGAGGGCGCCTACCTGCGCCGACAGGGAGCTTGGTTCAGCATGGATGACTGTATCGGCTTCCATGCGGGCGAGCGGCCCGGCAGGGGTCGGTTTGGGAGTGTTGGTGGCAGTGGGGATGGCGTTGGGGTCGGGGGTGGGGGTGATAGCAGACGGAGGCATAAAGTATTCCGGAGACATCACCAAGGCCCTTGCAGC
>CAYLZI010000129.1:0-8756 GCA_964388215.1 uncultured Anaerolinea sp. | reverse complement strand
GAGTTCGTTATAAGTCAACATGACCCTATTTTACTATTACCGATAATGTCTAATATGGATTTTCTCGATACCCTCAACCCTGCCCAAAAGAACGCCGTCACCGCCGGAGAAGGCCCTGTGCTGGTGCTGGCCGGCCCTGGCTCTGGCAAGACCCGCGTCCTGACCCAGCGCACTGCTTACCTGATTGGCTACCAGGGCGTACGCCCCTACCAGATGCTGGCCGTGACCTTTACCAACAAGGCCGCCCGCGAGATGGAACACCGCGTTCAGGTTTTGCTGGGCGAGGAGATGACGCGCGGCCTGTTGCTTGGCACCTTCCACGCCACCTGCGCCCGCATCTTGCGCCGCGAATCTGACCGGCTGCCCGTCTCTAACGAGTTTGTCATTTTCGACGCCGACGACCAGCAAAAAGTGGTCAAAACCGCCATCAAAGAGCTGAATCTCAACGATAAAGTATACCGCCCGGTCGTCGTCCACGCTGCCATCAGCCGCGCCAAAAATGAATTAATTAAACCGGATGATTTTCCCGTCATCACCTACCGCGACGAGGCCGTCAAGCGCATTTACCAGCGCTACCAGGAGCTGCTCCAGTCATCAAATGGCGTAGATTTCGATGACCTGCTCTTGATGACCACGAACTTGATGGCCGAACACCCCGACGTGCGCGAAAAATATGCCCAGCGTTTCCGGCACGTTCTGGTGGATGAGTTCCAGGATACCAATATCGCGCAGTACACTCTTCTCAAGCATCTTTGCTCGGCGCACAATAACATTTTTGTGGTTGGAGACCCGGACCAGAGCGTCTATGGCTGGCGCGGGGCCGATTACCGCAATGTGCAGCGCTTCGAGCAGGATTTCCCTGGCGCGCAAGTGATTTTGCTGGAGCAGAATTACCGCTCAAAACAGACGATTCTCGACGCGGCTATGTCGGTTATTGACAAGGCTCCGCGCCGTCGTAAGAAAAAGCTCTTTACCGAGCGCGGCATGGGTGAAAAGGTGGTCTTTTACGAGGCGCTGGATGATTATGGCGAGGCCAGTTTCGTGGTGGATACCATTGCCCAACTGGTCGCCAGCAAACAGTTCGAGCCGGGCGAATGCGCGGTGATGTATCGCACCAACGCCCAAAGCCGTCTCGTCGAAGAAGCCTTTCTCCAGGCGCGGCTGCCCTATCGCTTGGTTGGGGCGCAGCGCTTCTATGGCCGCCGCGAGGTGAAGGATGTGATTGCTTTCCTGCGGCTGGCGCAGAATCCCGACGATGAAATTTCTCTTGACCGGGTCATCAACATTCCCCCGCGTGGCATTGGCGATAAAACCATGATGACCTTGTATTTGGTTGGGCGCGAAGCAAAAACAAGCCCTGGGCAAGTGCTGTTAGACCTGGCGCGCGGCTCCGATTCGCCCTATTGGGGAAAATTCACCGGGCGAGCCGCCCTGCCCCTGGCCGATTTCGGCGGAATGCTGGCGGCCTGGCGCGGCTTGCTTGGCACTTACACTGTGCCGGAACTCTTCGACCGCATCATGAACGACATCAACTATAAAGAGCATCTCGACGATGGCGCCGAGGAGGGCAAAGACCGCCTCGAGAACGTGATGGAATTGCGCCGCCTGGCCGAAGAATACCAGACCCGCACGCTGGCTGAATTCCTCGAAAACGTGGCCCTGGTCAGCGACCAGGACACCATCAGCGAGGGGAATGTGCCAACGCTGTTAACCATGCACGCCGCCAAAGGCCTGGAATTCAGCGTGGTGTTCATCGTCGGGTTAGATGACGGGGTGCTGCCGCACAGCCGTTCATTTGATGAACCCGAAGAAATGGAAGAGGAACGGCGTTTATTCTACGTGGGCATTACCCGCGCCAAAGAAAGACTCTACCTCGCGCGCGCCATGCGCCGGGGCGGGCGGGGGTATGCCGAGGAGACGGTTGAATCTCGTTTTTTGGAGGATATTCCGGGTGAATTAATGAGCGGCAAGGCGCGCGCCCCGAAACGGCGAACAGGCAGCAGCGGGTACGATTCGTGGAAATTGCCCTCGCCGGGCCGCCCGGCTCCGGTCATCGAACAAAAATTCAGGGTAGGAATGCGAGTTTCTCATCCTATATGGAAAGATGGCATTGTCTTGGATAGCCGTATTCAGGGAAACGATGAAATTGTGGATGTCATCTTCGAGAGCGTGGGCATTAAACGCCTGTCTGCCAGCCTGGCAAACTTGACTGTGATAAAATGAGCGAATTGGGTCGTATTTAGGGAATTTTTTATGTTCAAGATACGGAGGTTGGATGTTTCATAATATTCCCCCACAAATTCAAGAATGTATGCGAGACCTGGAAGCGCGTGACGCGGTAGAGCGATTGGGCAACCTGCCTAAAAATCAGCGATTGGCGCAAGTGCCGCCTGAAGTGGGTAAGTTTATTACCATGATGTGCGCCAACGCTCCCAAAGGAATGATATTCGACATTGGTACGAGCGGCGGGTATTCGGGGTTGTGGCTCGCGCTGGCCTGCGCGCAGCGTGGAGATAAACTGACAACCTTTGATATTCAAGAAGAAAAAGTGCGGATGGCGCAAAAAACTTTTGCCGAGGCGGGCGTGGATTCAATTGTCAAGGTCATTCATGGCGATGTGCGTAACCATATTTCGCGCTTTCCTCCCACTGCTTTTATCTTCATGGATGCTGAAAAGGATGTTTACCTCGATTGTTATGAGCATATCATCCCCAACCTGGTTCCGGGCGGGTTGCTGATTGCCAACAGCGCTCTGAGCCAGACCCAGCAACTCTCGCTGTACCTGCATCGGGCATACCAGGACTCTCGCGTAGATGTGTTGATTTTGCCGCTTGGTAAGGGCTTGCTGCTATGCCGGAGATGCTAAACAAAAGACAGGAGATGGATTTGTGACAGATACGCTGAAAATTATCATCCCAATGGCGGGCTGGGGGACTCGTATGCGCCCGCATACCTGGAGCAAGCCCAAGCCGCTGGTTAGCGTGGCCGGCAAAGCATCTTTTGACCATCTGATGGGCATGTTCAAGACCGTGCCAAACCCCAAGAAAACCGAGTATGTTTTCATTATTGGGTCCTTCTTGGGCGAGCAAATCCCGGTTTATGTGCAGAAAAATTATCCGCACATCACCGCTCATTATGTCGTTCAGGAAGAGATGAAGGGTCAGAGTCACGCTCTGTGGCTGGCGCGCCATCACCTGCACGGGCCGACCATCATGGTTTTTTCAGATACCCTGTTGGAGACGGATTTTTCTTTCCTGGCGCAAGAGGCATGTGACGGCGTGGCCTGGGTGAAGGCTGTCCCTGACCCGCGCCGCTTTGGCGTGGCGGAGGTAAAAGATGGCTGCATCTCCCGTCTCATCGAAAAACCCCAAACGATGGAAAATAACCTGGCGCTGGTGGGTTGCTATTACTTCAAAAAGGGCGAAGACCTGGTCGCTGCCATCAATGAACAAATGAAGCGCGGGATTGCGCTCAAGGGTGAGTATTTCCTGGCGGATGCTATCAATATTATGCTCGATTACGGCGCGCGAATGCGCACCAACAGCGTGGATATTTGGTTGGATACCGGAACCATTGAAGCCACGCTTGAGACGAACAAATATATGCTCGAACAAGGCAGTGATAACTCTGAAGAAGCCGCCAAACGCCCAAGTATTACCATTATTCCGCCGGTTTTTGTTCACCCTTCGGCCAAATTGAAAGGTTCTGTTGTTGGGCCAAACGTTTCAGTGGGGGCCGATTGCGAAGTTTCAGACTGCGTACTACGCAACAGCATCCTTGACGATGGCGCAGTGGTGACTGATTCGGTGTTGGATGGCTCATTTATTGGCCGTCATGCCCGTGTACAAGGCAGGCCGACTACGGTCAATATCGGAGATAACTCCAGCATCCAACTATAGGATTTTCGTTACAGGGCAAGGTGACATCTTGCCCTGTATTTTTCCCATCAAACTCGTACAATAGTTGTAGCGCGGAATTTATTCCGCGTCTAAAAGCGGCTAGAACGCCCCGAAGTATTTGAAGGCGGCAAAATTTTGCATTTGTTCAGGAGGCGCAATGACAGTGATTGACACCAGGAAGTACATCTCAAAGCGGGTGGCGGCACTCAAGCCATCGGGCATTCGTAAATTTTTCGATATTGCCGCCACGATGAAGGATGTCATCTCGCTGGGCATTGGGGAGCCCGATTTCACTACGCCACAGCCCATTTTGGATGCGGGCACCCGCTCGTTACAGGCTGGCGAGACCCATTACACATCCAACTCTGGCAAAATGGAACTGCGCCAGGGCATTGCCGATAATCTCCAGCGTTTGTATGGGGTCAAATATGACCCGGTGAATGAAATTATCGCTACCGTTGGCGTTTCAGAAGCGCTTTACCTGGCTTTTACCGCCTTGCTCGACCCAGGCGACGAGGTTATCATCCCGACCCCCTGCTTTGTGGCGTATCAGGCCGAAGTGTACCTGGCGGGCGGCGTGCCGGTGGAAATCCCCAGCCGAATGGAGAACAACTTCCAGGTTGACCCCGATGAAGTGCGCAAGCATATCACTCCGCGCACCAAAGTTATCTTCATCGGCTACCCCAGCAACCCAACCGGGGCAGTGGCTGAGCATGAAACCCTGATGGAGATTGCAAAAATTGCCATTGAACACGACCTGGTGGTTGTTTCGGACGAAATCTACGACCGCCTGGTGTATGGTTTTAAGCATGTTTGTTTCCCATCGCTGGGCGAAGAAATCAAGGCGCGCACCGTGCTGCTGGGTGGATTCTCTAAAAGCCATGCCATGACCGGTTGGCGCATCGGATTTGCCGCTGCCCCGCCGGATATTTTGCAAGGCATGGTGCGGGTTCATCAATACACTATCATGTCCGCGCCGACCACCGCCCAAGATGCCGCCATAGAGGCCCTAAAATCGGATGATTATGTGGATGATATGGTGGCCGAGTATGACCGCCGCCGCAAATTGATTGTGAGCGGGTTGAATCGGCTTGGTTTGACCACCTTCGAGCCACGCGGCGCGTTTTACGCCTTCCCGAACATCCGCGCTTCGGGAATGGATGAAGAGGCCTTCGCCGAAAAACTACTTCATGAGGAGCATGTGGCTGTCGTGCCGGGCAGCGCCTTTGGCCTGGGCGGCGAGGGATTCGTGCGATGTTCATACGCCACTGCTTACGAAAAAATCGAAGAAGCCCTGCGGCGCATGGAGAAGTTCATGGAGCGATACGGATAAGGCAGCAAACAGCAAAAAGTAAACAGTAAACAGTGTGACAGGCCAAAAGCCTGTCACACTGTTAATTTGGGCGCCTTTCATAAACATAGCCTGGTGGACGGGCGTTGCGACTTTAAGAACTTCATGAATGGAGACGTGCTGTAATTGACGCTTTTTGGCCGACGTGCTATGATGGAGTAATCTTTTATTGTTGCATTCATTTGTTTTGTTTTTTTTCAAGGAGTTATTCATGAGTTCTGAATTTTTTGTTCGGATTTTTGGCATGATTTTGTTTACAGGGGTTGGCAGTTATTGGGGTTTTTGGTTTGCCACGCGTAATGCGCCAGATGAGATTTTGACCTATACCCTCAGCATTGGCACTGTGGGGGCTTTGTTTGGGCTGATTGCCACGCCTTACTTTACGACAGTTCCGGTGCGGCTTATCCGAAGATTGCTGGTGCGCATTTCGGCTGAAAACCTGCTGGCCGGGTTGATGGGGCTGGTCTCTGGCCTGCTGGTTGCCGCCCTGCTTACGTTCCCACTCTCGCAGTTGCCCGACCCATTCGGAAGCATCCTGCCATTTGTGGCGGTCGTCCTGTTTGGGTATTTTGGCGTGGCGCTTTTCGTCATGCGCCAGTCAGACATGATGAACGTCGTCACGTCTGTTTTTAATCGCAACGGCGAAGCGTCATCGAATGGGAGCGCCGCCTGGGGACAGGGTTCACGCACCATCCTGCTCGATACAAGCGTCATCATTGACGGGCGCGTGGCCGACATTGCCAAGACTGGCTTCCTGCCCGGCACGCTGCTCATCCCCCGTTTCGTCCTCAACGAACTTCAATACATCGCCGACTCTGCCGATTCCCTGCGCCGCCAGCGCGGGCGGCGGGGCATGGAAGTGTTGGCCGAATTGCAAAAGGTTTCCGCTGTCAGCGTGCGTATCAGCGACATTGACGTGGAGGGCGTGCGCGAGGTGGATGATAAACTTATCATCCTGGCTCGCCAACTCAAGTGTCCCATCCTGACCAACGACTATAACTTGAACCGCGTCGCTGAACTACAGGGAGTCACCATCCTCAACATCAACGAACTGGCGAATGCCGTCAAATCGGTCGTCCTGCCCGGAGAAGCCATGGAAATTGCCATCATCCAGGAAGGCAAGGAATCGAGCCAGGGCGTTGGGTACATGGATGACGGCACAATGGTGGTTGTAGAGAACGGCAACCGCTACATCGGCCAGACCCGGGTCGTCAACGTCACCAAAGTCCTCCAAACCGCCGCCGGACGGATGATTTTTGCCAGGCCGGAAGATTAGTTGCCAGTAATCAGTGACCAGTAATCAGTGGCGCGGTTTGAGAGAGCCGCGTTTTTTCTTTCATCTTTCATCACTTCTTCCCTTATAATTTGCCCATTCTCAGGAGAACTTATGATCCGCCTCTACAACACCCTTACCCGCAAAAAAGAAGAGCTCGAAACGCTCGAACCGGGCGTTGTGAAAATGTACGTCTGCGGCGTCACCGTTTACAACGATGCCCACGTCGGCCACGCCATGTCCTCGCTCGTCTTCGACATCGTGCGCCGTTACTTCGAATATCGCGGCTACACCGTCAAACACGTCATGAACTTCACCGATGTCGATGACAAAATCATCAACCGCGCCAACCAGCTCGGCGTCCCGCCGCTCGAACTCTCTAACAAATACATCGAAGACTACCGCCAAAACCTGCTCGACCTCAACATCCTGCCCGCCACCGCTACCCCGCAGGTTAGCAAAACCATGCCCGACATCATTCGCTTTATTGAAGGGCTAATTGAGCGCGGCTATGCTTACCCCGCCGCCAACAGCGATGTCTACTTCCGTGTCACCAAAGACGAAGACTACGGCAGGCTCTCATCCCGCAAACTGGAAGACATGCAGGCCGGGGCGCGCATCGAGGTGGAAGAATCCAAAGAACACCCGCTCGACTTTGCCCTTTGGAAAGCCGCCAAACCTGGCGAAATTGCCTGGGAAAGCCCCTGGGGCCAAGGGCGCCCCGGCTGGCATATCGAATGTTCAGCCATGAACCTGGTCGAGCTGGGCGAACAAATTGACATCCACGGCGGCGGCAACGACCTGATTTTCCCGCACCACGAAAACGAAATCGCCCAGAGCGAATCGTTCACCGGCAAACCCTTCGCCCGCTATTGGATGCACAACGGCATGTTGCAACTCGGCGGCGAGAAAATGTCCAAATCGCTCGGCAACATCGTCAGTATCAAGGAATTTCTCTCGAAGCGCGACGCGGACGTGATGCGGATGCTGGTTTTGAACGGCAGTTACCGCGCCCCGCTCATTTTCAACGACGAAACCTTGGACGCCGCCGAAAAAGGTCTCGAACGCATCAAATCTGCCCTGCGGCCTGCCTCCGCTAAGGGAGCAG
The DNA here is from genome assembly GCA_964388215.1 of uncultured Anaerolinea sp. GTDB lineage: Bacteria > Chloroflexota > Anaerolineae > Anaerolineales > Villigracilaceae > UBA5195. Next base: position 1,125 of record CAYLZI010000129.1, on the reverse strand, counting down.
AGTCCACCGCCGAGGCCGTTACCGCCCTGCCCGCTGCCATTGGTACCGTTAAAACCGCCTTCGTCAGCGCGATGGACGACGACTTCAACTCCGCTGGGGCGCTGGGCGGCATTTTCGACTTCGTGCGCGCCGTCAACACCGCCCGCGACGCCGGGGCGACCGATGCCCAACTCCAACCCGCCCAGGGTGCCCTGCGCGAGCTGACCAACGTGTTTGGCCTGCGCCTGGCCGAAAAAACCGGCAGCGGCGACGCCGACGCGTTCATCGACCTGCTGCTCGAAGTCCGCAGCGAGGTGCGCAAGCAAAAACTCTGGGCGCTCTCCGACCTAATTCGTGACCGGCTCAAAGAACTGGGCGTCACTGTCGAAGACAGCCGCGAAGGCAGCACCTGGCGTTACTCGTAGTTAAACCCATATCGAGTTTTGACTTTCGACCATAGACCGTAGACCGCAGACCATCGTCAATGGTTTATGGTCTATGGTCTTTTTAGCCAAACTGCCCCACTGCTCCCATCACCATTAAAATTTGCCCCAGGTGATACGTCACCATCAGCGCCAGCCGGCCGCGCCGGGTGGGGCGGACGAACTTGTTCCAGGCCAGAATCAGGTCAGATGTGACGAATAAAACCGCCCCCAGGCTGACCAGGTAAGTGGGCGCGTTCAACCAGTCGACGCGAAAGAGCGTCACCATCGCCGAAAACAGCATCAGCGAGATGGTGGCCGCATAGTAGCGCACCGGCTCCACCAGGCGGCGCAGCCCTCGTTTGGGCAGGCTGCGCAAAACGCGGCGAATGAGCGGGAAAACGCTGATGCCCACGAATAAGGCAATCCCCAGCGTCAGCGTGTTGAGCGGCGCGGGCGGCATGTTCAGCCCGGCGATGTAAGCGATGTGCGCCAGCAGGAAGGCCCCCAGCCCAAACGGGAACCAGCGATGTTCGTTTTTGAGCAGCAGGAAGATATCTCCGGCCATCGAGAGCAGGACGGCCAGCCCGAACCAGAACAACGGGCCGCCCAACCCGCCCGAAAGCCACAGCCAGCCAAACAGGAAGGCCATTACGCCCGGTTTAGCGAGATATTCCACCTTGCGCCAGCCCCTGGCAACCGCCAGCCATTCGACCGCCGCGCA
>CAYLZI010000128.1:0-9013 GCA_964388215.1 uncultured Anaerolinea sp. | reverse complement strand
TCAACGACGCCGACCTGATAGGCTGTCCCATCCGCATCACGGTCGGCGAGCGGGGTCTGCAAAACGGGATGGTAGAATTGAAAAGGCGCGTTGCGAACGCGATTCATCTGGTTACGTTGTATAACGTAGTCCACACAATTTTTGATTCATAATATCGATGGGTATCTTTTTCACGTTAATCTTGGTTGAAAGAGGCAATAAATGATAACAAGGCTGAAAATCAATGGATTCAAATCATTTCAAAACTTTGAGATGACCTTCACTCCATTAACAATTATTGCTGGGGTAAATGCTTCAGGAAAAAGCAATTTGTTTGATGCCTTGAAATTGCTTTCCAGGTTGGCAGAAACTGACTTAAAAACAGCTTTTCATGAACAACGTGGGAACTCTAGCGAGCTTTTTACCCAATACGATGAAAATTGGTATGCTGAAGAAATGGAATTTGTTGTCGAGATGCTTGTGAACCGCCACATTCGAGATAACTGGGGTACTACTGCTACCCTGAATAATACTCGGCTTCGCTATAAATTGGTGATAGCCAGGCAGCCTAATGAATTTGGAATTGAAGATTTAGTTATCAGGCATGAATCGCTTGAAAAAATCAAAGCTGAAGAAGATGACTGGGCCAAACAAATTATTCCCAAAGAAGCAAAGGAATTATGGAAGACCATTCGCGCAGGTGGCTCCAAAGAACCGTTCATTCAAACGAGTGAACAAAGCGGGAAAACCACCATCAAGCTGCGTCAGGATGGCAAACAGGGTGGCAAAGCAACCACCGCCAACGCTGTCACCCAAACTGTTTTAGGTGGCATAAACTCAGTGGACTTTCCTACTGTTTATGCGGCTAAAGAAGAGATGAGAAGCTGGAAGTTTCTGCAACTCAACCCAGAAGACTTGCGTGAACCTACTCGTCATGAGGCTGGCTTGCGAGATGTTATCACTGAAAGTGGAAAAAATCTGGCCGCCGCTTTATATCGTATTCGGCAGGCCGATGAATATGTAATAAAACAAATTTCTCGCGAGTTAGGGACCTTTTTACCAAATTTTACAGATGTAAGTGTATATGATGATAAGGCCAATCAACAATTCATCATCGTGCTAAAAGAAAGTGATGGAAAGGCATATTCATCTCGTGTACTATCGGAAGGTACACTACGTTTGTTAGCTCTTTGTATTTTAGAGTATGACAAAAAACACACTGGATTACTTTGTTTTGAAGAGCCAGAAAACGGCATTCACCCTCTAAACATGGAAGCAATGGCACAACTGTTAAGAAATTTAAGTTTAGATTTTACACAGTTCGATAATCCATTGCGACAGGTGATTGTAAATACTCATTCTCCTGTGCTAGTGGGGAAAATGATACGTTGGCAAGGCGATACCAATGTGACTGTCTGGTTTTCTCGGTTGCATACTCTTGTTACAGAAATTGAAAACAGAAAAATCAAATTAAAAATCACAAAAATGACGCCTGTTCAAAAGGAAACAACAGGTCAGTTGTCATTTTTTCGTATTTCCGAATCGGAGCGAAAACTTACATTGTCTGATGCAATTCGCTACTTAGAAACTGCGGATTCAGAAAATATAGTGAAGGCCATGCAAAATGATTAGGCAAATCATAGTTGGCTTCGCTTCCGAAGGGAAAACCGACATGCGTTTTCTCGAAAACATTATTCAGCGTTCTTTTGAAAAGGTGGCTTTCGAATGTATCGGTCAAATTGAAATTTTGCCTGTTCAGCCCATCCAGAAGAAAAATGGAAGTTTTGTTGAAATCGTAAAGGCTTACGCCCAAGAAGCAGATAACCGGGGAATTATGGTGTTGTGTATTCATACTGATGCAGATTCTGAAACAGATGATGATGCGTTTGTCCACAAAATTATTCCGGCGTTTGAGGCAGCGTGGCAGTCTGGCGATGTAATATGTAAAAACTTGGTAGCCATTGTCCCTGTACAGATGACAGAGGCTTGGATGCTTTCAGATACTGAAGTGTTAAAAGCCGAGATAGGAACAGAAAAAAGCGATAATGAGTTGGGTCTATATAAATTCCCCGAGATATATGGAGACCCAAAGCAGGCGATAGCGGATGCCATTATGCTTGCCCGACAAGAATATGCCAGACACCGTCGACGGGAGTTGTCAATTTCTGATTTATACCTTCCTGTGGGGCAGAAAATTGATTTGAATAAGTTGGAAAATTTGCCGTCTTTTGTAAAATTCATTGATGCGGTTAGAGGGGCATTTAGGGAATTGGGCTACCTTGCATGAAGCCTATAATTTATCAAAGGAGATGCTTGATTTGAATTCAATATCTGAACTATACGGGCCGGTTTTATATACCACTGGTGCATATATCCGACCCTTGAAAATTATTGGGCAGGATGGGGGCGAAGTTTGGGTATGGGAGGTCTCTGAATTTGATGGTGATACTTTCTATGATGGAGATGTTTACCATCCGATGAAATTTGCGCGTTCAAAAGATGAATTACTCTCCCCAATCCCCACGAAAGCCGATACCCTATGACCCTCCAAAAAATCCCCATGTCTTCCCCTGACCTGACCGACGCTGACCGCCAGGCAGTCATCGAGGTCATCAACACCCCCATCCTGAGCCTCGGCCCAAAGGTGGTTGAATTCGAGAAAGTTTTTTGCGAGTACACCGGCGCGAAGCACGCTATTGCGGTCAATTCTGGCACGGCAGGACTGCATCTCTGCGTCCACGCTGCCGGAATCGGCCCCGGCGACCTGGTGATTACCACGCCTTTTTCGTTCGTCGCCTCCACCAACGCGCTCCTGTTCGAGAACGCCATCCCGGTTTTTGTGGATGTTGACCCGAAAACGGGCAATATCGATGTCGAGCAGGCGGCAGATGCGGCGGAGAATGTTGAAAAGTACCTGCCTCGTACATTCGATACTCGCTATTCGTTATTCGATAAATCGAAATCCGAAAATCGAATAGCGAATAGCGAACTCAAAGCCCTGCTCCCCGTCGATGTCTTCGGCCAGCCCGCAGCGATGGACAAAATCAACGCCATTGCGCAGGAACATGGCCTGAAGGTCATCGAGGACTCGTGCGAAGCGCTCGGCGCGACCTACAAAGGTCGGCAGGCCGGGACTTTTGGCGATTACGGCATCTTTGCCTTTTACCCCAACAAACAAATGACCACCGGCGAGGGCGGAATCATTATCACGGACGATGACCAGGCCGCCGCGCTAATGCGCGCCCTGCGCAACCAGGGGCGCGCCCCCGGCGATACCTGGCTCTCGCACACCTATCTCGGCTACAACTACCGGTTGGATGAAATGTCCTGCGCCCTGGGGATTACGCAACTGCGGCGGTTGGATGAAATGCTTGTAAAACGGGAGCAGGTGGCAGCCTGGTATGCCGAGCGGCTGGCTGAGATTCCCGGAATCGAGATTCCCTTCATCGCCCCCGAAACGACCCGCATGTCATGGTTCGTTTACGTCATCCGCATAGACGCAAAAATTGACCGGGGCGAGTTTGCCAAACGACTCGAAGCGCGCGGCGTGCCGGTGCGGCCCTACTTCCTGCCGATTCACCTCCAGCCGTACATGGTTGAACGTTTCGGCTACCGCGCAGGCGATTTTCCCATCACCGAAGACCTCGGGCGGCGCGGGCTGGCCGTGCCATTCAGCGGCGTGATGACTGAGCAGCAGGTCGAATATGTCTGCCAGGCCATCCGCGCCGAATTGAGCGACGCATGACGACCAATTCCCGATGAACAACTTCCCCCCTCCACGCCAGCGCGGGCTGGTCATTCACATTACCCTGATTGCGCTTCTGAGCGTGATGGCGGGCGTTTCCTTTTGGATGGTGTTCCAAACCCCTGTTGGCATTGCGTTTGCAGTTTACATCATCGTATTCCTGGCCTCTGCCATTCCACTCCCCATTTTGGCCTACCGCCTGTATGCCTTGGGCCGCGCCAACTACCAGTTGGACCGCAACACCCTGCGCCTGATGTGGGGGATGCGGGTGGAGGAAATCCCGATTTCTGAAATCGAATGGCTGCGGCCTGTGCATGGCCTGGTTGCGCCGCTGGCCTTGCCGTTGTTCCGCTTGCCGGGCGGCATCCTGGGCTTGACACGCCAGGCGGATATTGGCGAGGTCGAGTTCCTGGCTTCGGAGTCGGGCAGTCTGCTTCTGGTTGCCACCCCGCGCCGGGTGTTTGCCATCTCGCCCGAAAATCCGGCGGCGTTTGCGGCGGCCTTCCAGAAAATCATCGAGATGGGCAGCCTGACGCCCGGCCTGAGCCGCTCTGAATTCCCATCGTTTGTCGTTGGGCGGGCCTGGGAAAGCACATGGGTGCGTTCACTATGGCTGGTTGGGCTATTCTTGAACATTGGTTCGCTGGTATGGGTCAGCGTTCTGATTCCAACTGCCCAAATGGTTCCGCTTGGGTTTGGGCCTGGCGGCGTACCGCTGGAGGCAGTGCCGGCGGCGCAGTTAATCCTGCTTCCCTTTTTGAGCATCGTTTTATTTGCTGTGGGCTGGCTGCTGGGTGTTTTCTTCTACCGTCGCGCCGACCAGCACATACTTTCGCTCACGCTTTGGGTCTCCAGCACCCTGACCTCGCTTTTTTTCCTGCTGGCTATTTATTTCATCGTCACAACCCCCCTCTAAACCATGCAACTCTTCACTGGATTCTTGCTCGCTATTCTCATTGCATTCGCCGCCTATCGCGCCCACAGCCTGAGCCGTTCTGGGGCAGTAGGAGCGGCCATCGTTGGCGCGGTCATCTTTGGCATTGGCGGCTGGCAATGGGCTGTGCTTTTGCTGACATTTTTCATCACGTCTACCGGCCTGACTCGCGCGTTCAAGACACGAAAACGCGACCTGAACGAGAAATTTTCCAAAGGCGGCCAGCGCGACATCGGCCAGGTCTTTGGCAACGGTGGCCTGGCGATGCTTTTCGCCGGGCTATGGTACTTCTTCCCTGGCGAGGCCTGGGTTTGGGCGGCCTTCGCGGCCTCGCTGGCGGCGGTCAATGCCGATACCTGGGCGACTGAATTGGGAGTTTTGAATCCGCATCCACCGCGCATGGTTACGAATCTGTCAAAAGTAGTGGAAAAAGGGACTTCGGGCGGAATCTCGTTGATGGGGACGCTCGCTTCCCTGGCCGGTTCCGGTTTAATCGGTATTCTCGCGGTCATTTTCTCGCCGATTCCTGTCTCCCCTTATCTGGGCATCCTCATTGCTCTGGCGGGGTTGGGCGGCTCGCTGTTCGATTCGCTGCTCGGCGCGACGGCGCAGGCCATCTATCACTGCCCGGCCTGCGATAAAGAAACCGAACGTTACCCCCTGCACACCTGCGGCACGCAGACCACGCTCAAGCGCGGCTGGCCCTGGCTCGATAACGACTGGGTCAACTTCGCCTGTGGCGCGTTTGGCGTATTGGCAACGCTCATTTTTGTCTGATAGGAGCGCGTTGCGGCGCGGCTGGGGTGTTCAAGGATTACAAGACATTACTTAAGAAACTCATTGGTCTTCGATTTGGAAATTCAGGAACCCTTCCCTGCCTCAATAATCTCTGCCACCAGGTCGTAGCGGTGGAATTGCGGCATGATATAGACGCCCTGGCCCCATTCTTTAATCTGTTGGATTAATTCGATGGCGATTTTCACGCCTTCACGGGTGGCCGTTTCACCGGCTTTGTGAATACGGCGCATCGTTTGCTCGGGAATCACAATCCCCGGTACTTCGTTTTGCAGGAAATTGGCGTGTTTCACGCTGACGAGCGGCAAAACGCCCACCAGCAGGGGCTTATCGAGCGGGGAACCAGTTTCAGCGGCGAACTGGTTCAGGAAACGGCGAGCCGCCGCCGGGTCGTAGATGGGCTGGGTCAGGAAGAAATCGGCCCCGGCTTTTAGTTTCCGCTTGAGATTTTTAATCTCGCTGGCCGGTTCGGGCGGGCAAAGATTGAGCGCAGAACCGGCAAAAAAACTGGTCGGCTGGCCGATGGATGTGCCGGAATGGTCTACGCCGGTGTTGAAGCCCTGTTTGATGAGCTTAATCAGGCCGGAAGGCACCAAATCGTAGTTGTCGGCGGCTTCGGGGTAGTCGCCGATGGATGTTGGGTCACCCATGACGACGAAGATGTTGCGCAGGCCGAGCGCGTGCGCGGCGAGCAAATCGCCCTGCACACGCAGCAGGTTACGTCCACGGGTGGGGAAGTGCAGGGTGGTTTCAATGCCCACTTTGCGCTGGACAACATCACACACAGCCCAGGCGGACATTCTCATGCGCGCCATTGGGCTGTCGGCTACATCTATGACATCGGCCCCGGCTTCCTTGAGCAGCGAGGCAGCCGCCACCAGTTTTTGGGTGGCCAGGCCGCGGGGCGGGTCCATCTCAACAGCGTAGATAAATTTCCCGGTGGCGAGTTTTTGCGCCAGGGCGGAGGGGGCTTCAGCGGGTTCGTTATCTGTTAATTTAGCGGCGACCACGCTGACGGGTTCGACCTCCACCGCCGGGGCTGAATCCAGCGTTTTGCGCATCGCGGCGATATGTTCGGGCGTCGTCCCACAACATCCACCGATGACATTTGCTCCGGCTTTCCAAAATTCGAGGGCGTAGTCGCGGAAATATTCGGGCGCGGCGGCATACATGATGCGTCCGCCAACGTGTTCGGGCCATCCGGCGTTGGGTTTGACCCAAAAATATGGTTTTGCCTGTATGGACGGGGTTTCCCCGTCCTGCCTGGGCGGGATGACCCCGTCCCTACCTAAAACCGCGTTGCGCATTTCGCGCAGGATGCGGATGAGTTGGGCAGGACCCCCCGAGCAGTTGACGCCGATGACATCGGCCCCGGCTTCGGCCAGGGAGCGGGCGACTTTGGCGGGGTCGTCGCCGAGCAGGGTGCGGTCGTCGCGGGTGAAGGTCATCGTTGCAACGACGGGTGTTTCGGGCAGGGCGGTTTTGGCGGCTGCGATGGCTTCGACCGTTTCGTACACGTCGGTCATGGTTTCGATGACGATTAAATCCACCCCGGCGAGGGCGCGGATTTGCTCGGCGAAGGCTTCGCGGGCTTCGTTGAGCTGGACGCGCCCGTAGGGGGCGAGGCGCACGCCGAGAGGCCCGACATCGCCAGCGATGAGCACGTTTTTGAAGGAGGCATCCACGACGCGGCGGGCGAGGGCGACGGCGGCGCGGTTGATTTCGGCGGTTTGCTCGTCGAGGCCGTGTTTGCGCAGTTTGTAGCGGTTGGCGCCAAAGGTGTTGGTCAGGATGATTTGCGCGCCGGCTTCGATGTACTGGCGATGCACGTCGGCGACTTTGGCGGGGTCGGTTAGGTTGAGTTCGTCAAAGCAGTGGGTATGCTCCACGCCGTGGGTGTGGAGCAGTGTGCCCATTGCGCCGTCGGCGAGGAGAGGGGTGGGGGATTGGAGGAGGGTGAGGAATTTGTTCATAATTTTCCGTAGAGCGGGATGTTATCCCGCTTGTTTGCCAGAGGGCGGGAAACGCCCCGCTTTCTGTAGAGCGGGATAGCATCCCGCGCCACGTTTTAGTAGGAGAATTTTGAGTAGGTGCCGGGCCAGGCTGTCCATTCGGGCGCAAGACCTGCTTTGACCGGGTTGCGCAGAACATATTTGATGATTCTATCCAACTCGGCCTCGTCGCGAGCGTAGTGGTCGTAACTTTCATCTTGCCAGAAGGGGACGGTGCGCCCAAGCGCAATGTTTGCCTGTTTAGCAGAGTTGCGTTTCAGCGAGTGGAGAATCTCTGTCAGGCTGTGATACGCGCCATCTGTTTTTTCGAGCGGGGTGAAAACGGCGTGAACATGGTTGGGCATGATGCAAAAAGCCAGCAAATCATAAACCTGCCCATCGCGGCGGTGCAAAGAGTCGGCAACGATGGCGCAAATCTGCTGATGATTTAAGAAATTCTTGCCGACCATGCAGCGGTCAAGGTACTCATCAAAGTTGCCGAACCAGCAACGATGCTCAACGTCGCGCTGTTCAGGCAGCAATTTCTTGATTTGTTCTGATTCCGCGGCAAGCTGTTCGAGAATTTTCACGGGTAGCGAGTCTTTCAGGCGAAATATGACAAAGTACGTTGCTCCAGGGATTTGGATATGGGGCAGGCGACGCCTGTAATATTCGCGGAATCGCAGGTTGTTCATGGCTCTGTGTGGCGCGGGATGTTATCCCGCGTTTTGTGTAAATGGGGTAAAGGGAGGGATAGCATCCCGCCCCACGTTACGTCAGCGCATTAACTGTTCCACCCGGCTTTCGCCAACCGAGTAATACTTCGCCTGCGGATGGTGGACGATAATCGCCGCGGTGGATTGTTCGGGGATGAGTTGGTAGGCGGGACTTAATTGCATCCCAAGCTCTTTCTCGGCGGGGAGCAGGTCGAACACCTTGCGGTGGTCTTCCAACTCAGGGATGGCAGGGTAGCCCCACGAGTAGCGTTTGCCCTGCTTGGGCTGGAGTCTCAGCTCGCGGATGATGTGCTGGTGCAGATAGTCGGCGGTGGCTTCGGCGGTTTGGACGGCGAGCCCGTGGGTGAAGTAGCCCTCGGTGTAGTCGTGGGCGGCCTGGAGTTTGTCAAACTTCTCGCTGGCTTCCTGCCCAACGGTGACGACCTGGAAGGCGACCACGTCCATTTTGCCGGATTCGACGGAGGCGAAGTAGTCGCTGAGAGCGAGGTAATCGCCGTGGGGTTGGCGAGGGAAGGAGAAGCGGGAAATCTCCCTCACCCCCTGCCCCTCTCCCAGCGGGAGAGGGGAGTAGATGACCAGGTCGTCGCCATCCGATTGGCAGGGGAAGTAGCCGTAGACGGCTTGCGGTTTGAGCCAGCCGGTTTTCATTGCATCGCGCTTCATTTTGTCGAGACGGGCGTCGAAGTCGGCTTTGAGTTTGTCCCATTCGGCGCTGTGGGTGTTTTTGGCGCCCCAGGAGAGCCGGTAGAGTTCGTTGATGTTCAGGTGCTGGAAAACCATTTCGAGCGGCATCGAGCGAACTAACTTCCAGCCGAAATCCACGCCCTGCGAG
>CAYLZI010000127.1:2942-9191 GCA_964388215.1 uncultured Anaerolinea sp. | reverse complement strand
AGGTATCGATTATCCAGTTATCCAGTTATCCAGTTATCCGGTTATCCGGTTATCCGGTTATCCGGTTATCCGGTTATCGCCAATTAACCGGGCAACTGGAGAACCGGCGAACCAGGCTAAAGCGCCAGCCCCGCAACGGGATAATTGATTTCGGCCAGCAGAGCCTTGATTTTGTCTTCGTCGGCGGGGGTTTCGAAGGTCACAGCCACGCTTTTAGTATCCGCGCTGGCGCGTACTTCTTTCACGCCTTCCAATTCAACCAATTCCGTCTGGATGGTGTGGACGCAATGTCCGCAAGAAATATTGGGAACGGAAAACTTTACAGTAGTCATAATACAAACTCCTTTGAACGTTACATTTTCGAATTACGAATTACCAATCGCCAATTACACTTTGTTCGCCATCTCGAACACCTCGCTGATTTCCCTCAGCACGCGCTCCCGCTCTTTGGGGTCTTCACCCTGAATGGCGGTAATCACGCACGAGTTGAGATGTTCTTCGAGAATCTGGGAACTGACTTTGTTGAGCGCGGCCTCGACCGCCTGAATCTGGCGAATCAGGTCAATGCAATATGCGCCTTCTTCGGCCATGCGCGCAACCCCGCGCACATGCCCTTCGATGGTTTTCAGCCGTCTCACCGTTGATTCATTCGCCATGTTCACTCCTGCTCCCCACCCCCCCCCAGGGGGGTGGGGTATCCCTATAATAATCTAACGTGACTATAATTGTCAAGGATCGGTTCCCGCCCACACCTTCCCCGCCGGGACAATCTGCCGGGCCGGGACATCCGCCAGCAGGACCGCGCCATTGCCCACCCGCGCCCCATCGCCAATTTTCAGGCCAATCGTCGTAGTAACGCCCATCCCCACCAGGGCGCGCTCGCCAACGTGGACATGCCCGGCCAGCAGGCAGCCCGGCGCGATGTGGGTGTATCGCCCAATCTCGCAATCGTGCGAGACAATCGCTCCGGTATTGACCATGCACTTTTCGCGCAAGACCGCCGAAGAACCAACGTAGGCATTGGCAAAGACCTGCGCCCCGTCCGCGAGCTGCGCCGAAGACTCGACCGTCGCGCGCGGATGGCGCAAGATGGGGAAGGCAAAACCGTAGCCAGCCAACAACTCGAATAATTTAACGCGAATCTCGATGTTGATAATGCCACCCACGCCGTTGGCAGCCAAAAACACGCCCTGCTCCAGCAAACCCGGCAGCGCGGCACGCGTCCCCAACACTGGAACGCCCAAAACGGATGTCCCGGTCAGGGCCAGGTTATCATCCACAATTCCCGCCACGCCAAACGCGCCTATCGCTTGTATCATTTCCAACACGGCTTTGGCATGTCCGCCCGCGCCATAGAGCAGGATTTCAGATTTTGGATTTTGGATTTTCGATTTCCGATTGGGGTTAACCGCAGAAGAATTTGCCGGTGATGACCCAGCCAGTTGACGGATCATAGATTCAGTCACGAGCCGGTCGGTTGGCAGGGTGGAAAGGTCGAGGCTGAGTGATTCCGCCAGGGCGCGGGCCGGTTTCGTCATCCGCAAATCCGCTGGAGAACTGCCCACCGATAACTGATTACTGGATACTGAGTACTGATTACTGATGACTGGCTCTTCCGCCGTCTCGGTGATATACGCCAGCACCGCCCCCACCGACAATGTATCGCCCTCGCTGGCAGCCAGGCGCGCAAAACCGCTCTCCGGCGCTTCGACATCGCTGGCAGCCTTGGTCGTTTCGATGGTAAAGAGCAGGTCGCCCTTTTGGACAGGCTGACCATCCTTGACATGGATTTCCACCAGCCGGGCTTCCGGCTCATTGGCATTCAAAAGGGGGAGCAAAACAGGGATTTGTGGCATATTTTTCCTATTCTTTAACACAAACGGCTTGCAATTTGATATAGTTTAACCCTATAATGGGACATCTATCATTTCATGGAGGAGAATGCTATGGATTTTGGACGTGCTTTTACTTATGCATTTGAAGATTCCGAATGGATTAAGAAAGTCGGAATCGCCGCCGTTGTGATTTTAATCCCGATTGTTGGCGGTATCGTCCTGATGGGTTGGGCCTTGGAACTCATGCGGCGCGTGATCCAGAACGAACCACAGCCGCTTCCCGACTGGAGTGACTTTGGCGGCCTTCTGGGCAAAGGCTTCAAAGCCTTCGTAGTCACCCTGGCCTATGCCCTGCCGGTCATCCTGATTGTCATCTGCGGGCAGGTCGTCACCATCGGCTCGGCCTCCTTGCTTGAGGATACTGATGCAGCCGGAACTGTTGCCATCGTTGCGGGTATCTGCATGGGTTGCTTCGCGCTCGTTTTCGGCATCTTGGCTGGCTTGTTGGTTCCGCCCGCGTTGGGCAACCTGGCCGTCACCGGCGAACTGGGCGCGGCCTTCCGCTTTGGAGAGGTCTTCGGCCTGCTGCGCTCCGCCATTGGCCCCTACCTGATTAGCATCCTCATTGTAGCCCTGGTTTCGCCCATCCTGGCATCTCTCGGCAGCCTGGTTTGCGGTATCGGAGCGCTGGCCGCCGCCGCCTATCTTCAGGTCGTCACCAGCCACCTGTATGGGCAGGCCTACCAGGTCGCCAAGTCTAACGCGCCCGCCCTGTAACGCATCTCGCTTCCCAGCCCCAAAGGTTGCGCCTTTGGGGCTTTTTTATTTCACAAGTTCCAGCGCCGCGCGCAAAATAGATTCTGATGATGGCAGGATGGCGTCTTCGAGCGATTTGGAGTTGGCGACCGGCAAATCGAGAGCGGCTACACGCCGAGTTTTCAGGTCATCAGCCTGTTCGCTGCTTCGAGCGGCAATTTCCGCGCCCCAGCCGAGGGTTAGCGTCCCCTCCTCCACTGTCAGCAGGCGGCGGGTTCGATGCAAAGAGTCAACTAGCGGGTTCAATTCAAACGGACTCAACTGGCTGAACAAAACAATTTCGGGAAAAATTTCGTGCTCATACATCAATTCATGCGCGGCGGCCAGGGCAAGTTCAAAGTTATAACCGTAGGTGGCGATGGTGATATTCGATGATTCGATATTCGGAATTCGGAGCGTAAAGACGGGGTAGGGGCTGCCCCAACGACTGACTTCCCAATCCACCAACGCTCCACTGTCCGGCTGGAGCAGGTTGCGTGTGTAAAGGATTTTATGCTCGATGAACAAGACCGGGTCGTCGTCGGCAATGGCGGCGAGGAGCAATTCGCCGGGGTATCCGAGGGCGTTGGGGGCGACGACCTTCAGGCCGGGAATGCCCAGGAAGAGTTTTTCGAGCGACTGGGAATGAGTCGGCCCGTAGCCGCGCCGCCCGCCCATCGGGGCGCGCAAAACGAGCGGCACGCGGACGTTGTCGTTGTACATCCAGCGAAATTTGGCGGCGTGATTGATGAGTTGGTCAGCGGTGAGGGTGACGAAATCGCCAAACATCACCTCGGCTACCGGGCGCATCCCGCGCAGGGCCAGGCCGCTCGAAATACCGACGATGGCCGCTTCGGAGATGGGCGTGGTCAGCACCCGGTCAGGAAATCTGGTCGAAAGGCCGCGCGTGACTTTGAAGGCCCCGCCATAGGGGTCGAGGATGTCTTCACCCAAGATGTAGACGCGCGGGTCGGTATCGAGGGCGGCGTGGAGGGCGGTGTTGATACTTTCAAGCACGGTTGTCCGGTTATCCGGTGGGTCGGGAATCCGGTTATCCGCTTGGGCAAGTGAAGCCGGGAAACCGGAAAACTGGAAAACTGGAAAACTATCATTTTCAGCGCGGGTGAAGGCGTCTTCGATGAGGGCAGTGATTTCAGATTCAGCTTGCGCCAATTCAACGGCGGAGAGTCTCGGGGCGTGAATCGCCAGCGGGTCAGATTCGGCGCGAAGTTTGGCAACCAGTTCGCGGGGGCGGGTGTCGTCGCCTTTGCTGTGGGCGGAGAATCGGTTTGTGTTCAGAATCAAGGCTGCGGGGAGTCCGTTCCGCGCGGTATCCAGCGCTTCGCGGGCAACCGGCTGAAGGGTCAGGACATCGCTTGAGGCCGCCTCCCACGTTTCGATTCCAAAAGCCTTAAAACGCGCCGAAATGGAACCGGCGATTGCCATTTCGACAGGCGTTGTTTGCGCCACCTGATTGTTTTCGAGGATGTAAACGACCGGCAGCTGCCAAAGCGCGGCCAGGTTGAGACTTTCGTAGAGCGCGCCTTCGCCCAGCGTGCCATCGCCTATGAAGGCCAGGACGATGCTGCCAGTGTTTTTGGTCTTCTCGGCCAGGGCCATGCCGGCGGCGATGGGCGTGAAGCCGCCCTGAATGCCGTTGGAGTAGAAGTTGCGCCACTGGATGTGCTGGCTGCCGCCGCGCCCGCCAACCAGGCCGGTAGATTTTCCCATCAGTTCGGCGGCCAGGCGGTAGGGGTCGCCGCCGTAAGCCAGGAAATGCCCGTGACAGCGATGGTTACTCCAGACGATGTCATTGGGCCGGGCGAGGGAGAATATGGCGGCGGCGTCGGCTTCTTGCCCGATGTAAGCGTGGGTGGTTCCGAACAGTTTTCCGGTCGAAAATTCGACCAGGGCGCGTTCTTCGAAGCGCCGAATGGTGAGCATAGTCTTGTAGAGCAGAAGGTTTTCAGACATCGGGGGGATTATATCAAACCCGCAAACGGCTCTTTGAAAATTTCCGTGCTTCAACCTTGCCTCGACAGGTCTATAAGAACTCGGCCAACTGCTCGACTGCCGCTTGGAGGTGGATAAACGCGAGATTGCGCTGAAAAGCGACATGAATGTCGCGCTACAAGCATGTTGAGAATTGCTGGCCTTTTTGGTTGCGGAATGAATTCCGCATTACTGGATGGTATAATTTCTCTTCGTATGAGTCCTGAAACCCAAACTTCATCTATAAAAATCTGCCCAACCTGCGGCACGCGGCTAACCGAAAACGCTACGCGCTGCCTGGTGTGCGGCACAGAACTTAGCCCAACTGTCGAACCAAAGAGGCCCGCCGGAGTCTCTGCCAGCCGGATGCCCGAAATTACCCTGAGTCTGCCTGCGGCGCTCGGTCTGCTGGTATTGCTGCTGGTCATTGGCGCTGCCCTGGTTTTTGCTGTGATGCGCATGACGGGGGGGGCCGGCTTGCCCGCCGCGCAATCAAACGGCCCCACTGCCACAACGACCCTCACGCCAACGGTTACGTTCACGCCCACCATCGCAGTTACAAACACGCCTATCCCTACCGATACGCCGCTGCCGCCTTTTGAATACACCGTTGGAACCGGCGATACCTGCACCTCAATTGCGGTGCAATTTGGGGTCTCCATCAACAGCATTCTTATCCTGAACAACCTATCGACGCAATGCATCTTGTCCATCGGGCAAAAAATTAAAGTTCCGTACCCCACACCCACTCCACCACCCGCGGCCACATCCACGCTGGAAGCGTCGCAGGCCACCCTGCAAGCCTGCGAAAAGGTGATTATCACAGTGCAGCAAAACGACACGCTTTCGAGCATTTCGACCAACTACAATGTGCCGCCCGATGCGATTAAGTCTTATAACAGCCTGAGCACTGATACCGTTTTCTTGGGGATGAAACTGATTGTGCCTTTGTGCGAGCGCGCGCCCACGCCTGGGCCAACGCCAACCGCCACCATCCCGCCACCTTACCCGGCTGTGAACCCGCTCCTGCCGCCGGATGGTGCTTCCTTCACCCTGGCAAATGACAGCATCACGCTGCAATGGGCCTCGATTGGCACGCTGCGCGAAAATGAATCCTACATCGTCATCATCGAAGATGTGACCGAGGGAGAAGGACGCCGCCTGGTTGATTATGTTAAAGATACCAAGTACATCGTGCCGATTTCCTTCCGACCTCGAGATGCGCGCCCACACATCTTCCGCTGGTGGGTCAGCACGGTGCGACAAACGGGCAGCGACGACCAGGGCCAGCCGATTTGGGCCAGCGCCGGGGTCAATTCGTTGCAACGGGTCTTTTCGTGGCAAGGAGTGGCTCCCGAAGGCACACCCCAGCCGTAGCGCAAGAAACTCTCGGTTGTATCTATTCAGGCGGCCGAGGAGTTGCGCCATTTTCCATCACCCAGCCCCTCTCCTTTCGAGAGAGGGGCTATGAGCAGGCAAGTTCCCTCCCCCGGTGGGGGAGGGCGGAGGGTGAGGGTTTTGCCTTCTTAAATTCTAGCGCGATTCGTTGTTCGGGTCAATCAGGATGGTGTAATCCTTCAAATATGACATCCATCACTACGAATATCGTTATAATATGGAAGCAGGT
>CAYLZI010000127.1:0-2932 GCA_964388215.1 uncultured Anaerolinea sp. | reverse complement strand
GAGGGCGGAGGGTGAGGGCTGAATAGTTACTTCCGATTTACAATATCGCCCCGAAGGTTTTTGCACCCTTCGGGGCGTTTGATTTCCATCAATTTCCACTATAATCACGATGATAAGGAGTAATTATGACAGCACAACACCCCGTCATCGGCGTCAAGAAACAGATTGCCCTGGTGGCGCACGACAACAAAAAGCAGGACTTATTGGAATGGGCGCGCTTCAACCGCGTCACGCTCTCGCGGCATCACCTGTTCGGCACTGGTACAACCGGCGGCCTGCTGGAACGCGAACTCGACCTGCCCATCACGCAGTTCAAGAGCGGCCCCATCGGCGGCGACCAGCAAATCGGCGCGAAGATTTGCGAGGGAGAGATTGACTTTCTCATCTTTTTCTGGGACCCGTTGGAGCAGCAGCCGCACGACCCCGATATCAAAGCCCTGCTGCGGCTGGCAGTGCTATACAATATCCCCACTGCATCCAACCGCGCCACTGCCGATTTCATCATCTCCTCGCCGCTGATGGGGATGGAGTACGAACACCCAGCGCCAGATTTAGAACGTTATGCAAAAAACCGGCTCGGAAAGTGATTCGACCCTGGAGACAATATGCCCGCTACCCCGCTTGCCCCCAAACACCCCCACGAAATCACCCAACACGGCCAGACCCGCGTCGATAACTATTTCTGGATGCGCTACCGCGAAGACCCGGAAGTGCTGAAATACCTGCGCGCCGAAAGTGATTACCAGGAAGAAATGATGCAGCACACCCAACCGCTGCAAGATGCACTCTTTCAAGAGATGAAAGGGCGCATCAAAGAGACAGACACCTCTGCCCCGGAAAAGCGCGGTGAATACTTCTACTACACCCGCACCGAGGAAGGCAAACAATATCCCATCTTTTGCCGGAAACGAGACTCACTCGACGCTCCCGAACAAATCCTGCTCGACCAGAACCAGGTAGCCGAGGGAAAAACCTTCTGCCGCATCGGCGCCTTCTCTATCAGCCCAGATGGCGACAAATTGGCCTACTCAGTCGACCCCGACGGCTCGGAAAAGTGCGTGCTTTATATCAAAAATCTGGTTGATGGCACGCTCCACTCAGAACAGTATGAAAATACCTATGGTTCGGTCTATGACCACCAAGGCGTGGAATGGGCCAACGACAGCCAGACCTTTTTCTACCTGACGCTGGATGCCGCCCAACGGCCCCACAAACTCTGGCGGCACACCCTGGGAACTGCTCCCGCTTCCGACCCGCTCCTGTTCCACGAGACCGATGAGACCTTTTTCCTGTTCCTGCTCAAATCGCGCAGCGAGAATTTCATTATGACCTATCACTACAGCACGGTCACGCGCGAGATGCGATTCCTGCCCGCCGATGACTTCAACGCCGAACTGACCATGCTTCAGCCCCGCCAGCGCGGACTGGAATATTATGCCGAACATCACGGCGACTCGTTCTTCATCATCGCCAACGAAAACGCCCAAAACTTCAAACTGCTGCGCGCGCCGGTCAGCGCGCCAGGTAAAGAAAACTGGGTCGAAGTCATCCCCCACCGCCCCGATACGCTCATCGAACACATCAGCGCCTTCCGCGACTTCCTGGTGTTGGAGGAACGGCGCGGCGGGTTGAAACAGCTGCGCATCTCCGGCCCGGATGGGTACAGCAACATCCGGTATGTAGAATTCCCAGAACCAGCCTACACGCTCTACGCCGAGAAAAATCCCGAATTCGACGCGCCCGCCTTCCGTTTTACCTATACTTCGCTGGTCACGCCGCTTTCGGTCGTCAATTTTCATGTCGAGAGCGGGAAGTGGGAGGTGGTCAAAGAGCAGGAAATCCCGAGCGGGTACGATAAAACCCGCTTCGCCTCAGAACGCGTCTTCGCCGTTGCCCCCGACGGGACGCAGGTTCCACTCTCGATTGTCTACAAAAAAGGATTGTCGCGCGATGGCGAAAACCCATGCCTGCTCTACAGTTACGGCTCGTATGGGTACAGCACCGACCCGGCCTTCAACGCCAGCCGCCTGTGCCTGCTGGAACGCGGCTATGTGTTCGCGATAGGCCACATCCGAGGCGGCTCGGAGATGGGCCGCGCCTGGTACGAGGGCGGGAAGATGCTCAGCAAGCGCAACACCTTTACCGATTTCATCGCCTGCGCCGAATATTTGATTCGGGAAAAGTACACATCTACGCCCAAACTGGCGATTATGGGCGGCTCGGCGGGCGGGTTGCTGGTCGGCGCGGCAATGACAATGCGCCCCGACCTGTTCGGCGCTGTGATTGCCAAAGTCCCATTTGTGGATGTTGTCAGCACGATGAGCGACCCATCCGTCCCGCTCACGACACTGGAATACGACCAATGGGGCAACCCGGATGATAAAGACTACTTCGACTACATGAGGTCATACTCCCCTTACGACAATATTCGCGCAACAGAATACCCACACCTGCTGATTACGACCGGCCTGAACGACCCGCGCGTGGCTTACTGGGAACCGGCCAAATTCGCTGCCAAACTGCGCGAAATCAAGACAGATGACAACCTTTTGTTGCTCAAGACCAACTTCGACGCCGGTCACGCCGGGGCGAGTGGGCGATACGACTATCTGAAAGAAATCGCGTTCGATTATGCGTTCTTAATTGACCGGCTGGGGATAAGAACATAATCTGAAGTAAAAGCCGACAATACAAATACGCAACACGAATTACGGCAATCGTAATTTGTGTTGCGTATTTTTGATTTCACTGCTATTTTAGGCCGCGCAATAAGTGCCGGGCTACGCCTTCACCAGCCCAACCGTCACCGTTTCGCCGTCGAAGGCGTCTGCGTTCGTTTTGGCCTCCGCCGGGGCGGGGGTGAAGAACAGGTCAACCGTCAGCGTCTCGCCAGTGATGTAATCGCGGTGGCGGTGGATGGCTTCTTTGAGCG
>CAYLZI010000126.1:0-9216 GCA_964388215.1 uncultured Anaerolinea sp. | reverse complement strand
CCGTTCGTGTGGCTTTTGACGAACTTCAAGCCCTCAAGGCTGCGTAACATGAGTATATAATATATTTGTGAGCGAGAATATTTGGTTGCATAATAGTTAATTTGCCCCATCTTACCAGCCGCTGGGTGTCGTCAGGCGCAGCCCTGGCGCGCCCAGCGGCAAAGAATACCCTGATTTCGAGCAGTCATTCTGCGCGATTGCAGAAAAATACAACCAAGGAGGCTTAACTTGAACTCACGTTTGCTTACTGGCATCGTTATTGCTGTTATTGGTATTTTTCTGGTTGTAGTGGGAAGCATGATGGCAATGCGCCTGCTTAACATCAACCTGGCCCCCCCCGAAGCGCAAGCCACGCCCCAAGTTGAGCCTGCCATTCAGATTGCCTTTGTGGCTGGCAATGTTGCTGCCGGTAAAGTGTTGACGGTTGATAACGTGATTTTGAAAGACATTCCCATTCAATATGTGCCGCAAAATGCAATAGATGATTTGCAAGACGCCATTGGCAAAATCACAAAGGTTGATTTGTATCAGGGAGAAATGGTTTTGAAGCATCACCTGGCAGACCCAACCGGGCAAGTTTATGATGTCGCTTATATATTAAGCGATTCTCATGTTTTGGTTGCCCTGCCTGCCAATGATTTGATGAGCCGCGAGGCCATCATCAAGCGCGGTGATATTATTGATATCCTGGTCTCCTCGAACCAGGTCTTGAGCCGGGTTGGCGAAACGGGAGTGGAAGAAGAATCCGATAAAATCCCCCAGCAAATCACCTTCCCGGTCTTGCAACGGGTCAATATTACGGCGCTGGTGATTGAAGTTGTAAAAAAGGACGAAGATTCCCAGCAAACGGGTGATGCTATTCCCAAGCGGGAAGATATTATGGTACAAACCTACCTGGTTGCCATGGACCCACAAGACGCGTTGATTATCAAATACTTAAAGGATTCTGGGGCAATTTTCGATTACGTTCTTCGCGCGCCCACCTCGAGCGGGCAGTTTGACCTGACTCCAGTTACCGCCGAATTTATCCAAGAGCTTTATGGCTTGCAACTCTTACCATAACTCGCATTAGAAAAGAGAATCCATCCATGGCAAACTTACAAATTACCAGTCGTGTTCTCACCATTACCTCCAACGAATTGATTTTGGATTTGATTCGCACGGCTCTAGACCGGGGAGATAATTATTTTTTTCTGGATGGCATCACGCAGCCTGACGATAATCTGATGGATTTCATCGTCAAATCTGCGCCCGATTTTGTGGTGTTGGATTATCAGACCCCCGACACGCGCCCGATTGAGGTAATTGACCAACTTTCGATGCAGTTTCCTGACATTGTGACGATTGTGATTCTTCCTGAAGAGCAGCTTTCCGAAGCGAACCGGGTTATCCTGGCTGGCGCATGGGCGTTCATAATCCAGCCTTTCAACCAGAATCAGTTTTTGTCCGTCATGGACCGCATGCAGGCGCTTCAGCAACGCAGCGCGCAGGCCAAAACAGCCTTGACGGTGGAATATTCCCCCAATCATTTGGGTACTTTTGTGATTTTCAGCCCCAAAGGTGGTGTAGGATGTTCAACGATTGCAACCAACCTTGCTGCGGCGCTGCTCAACGAATTGAAACGGGAAGTGTTGCTTGTGGATGGTAAATTGTTGTTCGGCGACCTGGATATTATGCTGAACCTGAAAACCCCAAACTCCATCGCCGACCTTATTCCACATGTCGGTTCACTTGATGAAGGCTTGATCCGAGATGTGGTTTCGACGCATGTTTCAGGGTTGAAAGTGCTGCCATCGCCGGCCAACCCGTCCGCCGCGCACGGTATCAGGCCCGAAGACCTGCACCTGACGACGGTGGGTTTGCAAAACGTATTCCCTTATGTTGTAGTAGATAGCGGCAATTTTTTGAGCGATAACGCCGTTACTTTTATGGATGCATCCCATAAAATTATTCTGGTGGTCAATCCTGACATCGCCTGCCTGCGTGATGCCAGCCGTTTTTTTGAGATTTGCCGCACCACCCTATCGTTTCCCAAAGATAAGGTTCTTGTAGTGGTCAATCAGCATGACCAACGCGAAGGAATTAGTTTGAAAGACATTGAACGCGCTTTGCAGGTCAAGGTTTTTGCCACCTTCCCTTGGGACCACCGGGTCAGTTTGCAGAGTATCAACCGCGGCGTACCGGTGATGTTGCAAAACCAAAACTCAACTTTGCGAAAATCTTTCCAGGCTTTTGCCCGGAATCTGGTTGCTGCACTCGGCCCAGCCCCCACTGACACCACCAAAACCAGAAAAGTGTTGTCAGATGCTTTGTCTAAATCTTCCCGATTAGGGTAAACTGCCCCCAAGCCAAAAACGAGGTACCATTGGAAGCCATCAACGTAGATTTTTCGACCGTCTTGCTGGTGATTGGAGCGGGTATCGGCGTCGTGTTATTTGGCGCTTACCTCGCTTTACGAGGCGATCAAGATGTGCAAGACAGGCTGAGAAAATTTATTGTAATGCCTGCGCGCGACCCACTGGAAGCCCGCCTGGGTGACGAAAGCCTTTTCCTTGATCGCTTTCGTTCACGTTTTAATGTGACTTTTGGTGTTTTGAAGTCAGAAGAAATGCAGCTCAGGCTGGTAGCGGCAAACTGGCAGATTACCCCCAGCGAGTATTTTTTCATTCGGCTCGGGGCAATTTTAATGGCCTTTCTTTTTGGTTTTTTTATTCTCGGGAATCCATGGCCAGGGATTGGACTGGCAATTATTGCTTATATCGTCCCCGGATTTCTGCTCTTCCGCAGCATTGAAAGAAGGCAAAAGCAATTCCAGATGCAGTTGGTAGACTCTTTGACCTTGATTCGCGGCGCAATCGAAGCAGGTTATTCCTTTTTGCAGTCGCTAAACGTCGTTATTCAGGAAATAGGGCCTCCTACTTCAGATGAATTTCGCCAGGTGCGCCGCGAGGTTGAGTTGGGCCTGCCGCTAAGCCGAGCGTTGGCGAATATGGCCAACCGCATGGAAAGCGATGATTTCTATATGGTGGTAACGGCAGTCACTATTAATATGCAAGTTGGTGGCAGCCTGTCCAATATTATGAGCGTGGTCATTAAAACAATTCGTGATCGAATGTCTCTATTGGGCGAATTGCGCTCCATTACATCTTACGCGCGTTATGCCAGCTACCTGTTAACATTACTGCCTTTTATTACAATGGCCATTATTGCCATGATTAGCCCGGACTATATACAGAGGTTGTTTGAGCCAGGCATTACTCGTATCATCCTGGCCTATGCTATTCTCAGCCTGATTATTGGTAATCTCGTTTTGCGCCGCATGGCATCTTTGAACATATAAAGCCGTTAATGTGACAGGTGATGCATGACCGATTTGAGTCTTATCAACATTGTTTTGGTGGCACTCTTGGTGCTGGGCGGCCTGATTTTTACCATAATTGGGTTGAAATTCTTCGATACCACAGAGGTTACAAAACGAATTCAAACATTTATTGTTGATGAACAAGAGACTGGGTTGCCAGCCAGTTTATCTACAACTCAGAGACAAACTTTCGCAGAGAATCTATTCCAGAGAACTGTCCTCTCTGGCTTAAACACGCTGATGACATTCATGGGGCGATTCACTCCGCAGCAATCTTTACAGGAGATGAATCGTCAACTGGTCGTGGCGGGCAACCCGTTCAATTTACGCGCCCAGCAGTTCTATGGTTTGCGTCTATTATTGGCACTGGGAGGTCTGTTGATTGGGTTTTTATTCTACCAAATAGACACCAAATCTTTTCTTAATTTGGCGATGGGAATGCTAATTTGCCTGGTTTTTATCATGTTCCCAAATGTATGGATTCGAACGCTAATTCGGCGCCGCCAGGATATGATTCGGCGGAACTTGCCCGATGCCCTGGACATGCTTTCGGTTTGCGCTGCGGCAGGGTTAAGCTTCGACCAATCTTTATTACGCGTTGGACAGACCTTCAAGACAGCCATTGGTTTAGAGTTTGCGCGGGTTGTTGCCGAAATGGAAATCGGCGTTTCTC
Organism: uncultured Anaerolinea sp.; assembly: GCA_964388215.1. Lineage (GTDB taxonomy): Bacteria > Chloroflexota > Anaerolineae > Anaerolineales > Villigracilaceae > UBA5195. The sequence goes on along the minus strand of CAYLZI010000126.1, from coordinate 5,182 downwards.
GCCAGCAGGCTTTGCGCAACATGCAAGCGCGGGTAGATTTGGCGGATTTATCAAGTTTTGTGGCGATGATTGTACAGTCTGAAGCCTTGGGGATGAGCATCTCGGATGTGTTGCGCTCCCAGGCTGAGCAGATGCGCATCAACCGGCAGCATCGGGCCAAGGAAGCCGCCCAGAGTTTGCCTGCGAAGATGATGGTTCCTCTGGTATTTTTTATCTTTCCGGCCTTGCTGGCCGTGTTGCTTGGCCCTTCGGTGCCTGAGCTTATGAACCTGCTCAAATAAAACCGATTATTGACTCCCGCATTCAAAAAAAGCGCGACAGGTGATAATGTTTAATGTTTTTAATGAGGAAAATCCTGAAAATAGAATAGAAAAATCTGCCAATGAAGATGGATTGGGAGTAACAAAGGCCCAGGGAAAAACACCCCTGGAGCCAAAATTTTCGGCGTACAAAAACGACCCTCGGTTTCAGCAATTGCTCGAACATTTTCAGTATGCCGAATGGGAAGTCTGTCTGCGTCAGCTCAACGATTTCCTGGCTCGATATCCTGAAGATGAAGATTTATTGGCGTTTAAGCAAGATGTTGAAGTGCGTATTCAGCTGCAAGAGTCGAACAGCATAAGCCAACGAAAAGAGAATCGGGAAAAGGGCTTAAAAATTGCAGCGCGTTCTGTTTTGATCGCGTTTTGGGCGGTCTTGGTTGGGGCTTTCTTCATTTGGGCCATTAATGCTTATTCCACTTATACAACCAAGATTCGCCTGGAGCAAGAAACTGCCGCCCGAGAGCAACTCTTATCCACGAAATATCAGACAGCGGAAGGATATTTAAGCGTCGGCAAATTCGAAGAAGCCATGTTGCTGTACCAGGAAGTTTCATCTATTCGCTCTGGTTATCTGGATGTAGATGAAAAAATCAGGCACGCTCAGGAATTGATTGATGTCAAAACGCTTTATCAGCAAGGTCAGGCTGCATTCTGGGCTGGTGAGCAGGATAAAGCCTTGAAAATTATGCAGGATGTTGAAGCGCGATTCCCTGGTTATGAAGAAGCCGCTGAAACGATTTCCAAAATCCAAACCGCGCAACAAATAGCGCAACTGGCTCAGGAACTGCAAATTGCTTATGGCGACCAGAACTACCAGGGCGTGGTGAGTAATTACGAGGCAATTCGTGAGATTGAGCCTTCTATTAACCTTCCAGAACTGGATAATATTTTATTCGTCAGTTATCGAAGTTTGATTATAGAGATCGCCGGGCGGGCAGATGCTTCCCTGGAAGAAATTGAACGCGCCGAAAGGTACTATCGCGCGGCGCTGGCTTTGGCTCCTCAAGATAAGAAATATGCAGCCGAACGCGAAGAGTTGAATACAATTGCCGTTGGTTTGTTGGCGAACAAATATTATTTACGCGCTATGGACTTACTGGAGAGTTCTAACTATTCACTGAGCGGAACGAGGGAAGCGCTGCGCGCCTTGAATAGAGCCTATGGCATTGGCTCTGGTTCAGTGGTTATTCGTGAAGGCCGAGATAAAACCCAGTTGTTTTATGATTCCTATGATGCTTTCCTGCGCAGAAATTGGGATGAGGCTATTCAGGGTTTTGAGAATCTTCGCCGGCAAGAAGAAACCTATGGCAATGGCTTTGTAAATTATCTGTTGTTTGAATCTTACCTGGTGCGAGGCGATTCACTCATGGCCTATGCCGATTACGCTGGCGCGCTCAACAATTACCAGGAAGCCGAAAAATACGCCTGGGCCAGCGAAGAAACTACGCCGGCGCGATTTTTCCAAATTGAATCCCGAATTGCGAAAGCGCTTGGTAAGTTGTGGCGCGCTCAAGAAGCGCTTGAGTTTTATCGTTATGTCTTTGAGCGCATGAATTATCAGCGTGTTTTGACCAGCCCCGAACAGCAGGCTTTGCTGGCGACGATTGAAAGCGCGCAGACTGCAGCGCGCTCGGGTAATCAAATTGAAGCATTGCGTTTATATGAATTGGCAGTCGAAAGCGAACCTCTATTTTATCAATACAATGAAGTGAGCGTGATGCGCGGCGATACCCTGGCTTACATGGCTTTCAAGCATGGCGCTACACTAGAAAGCCTGCGCAAAATTAATAGTTTAGGTGAAAGCATGATTTTTAACACTGACCAGAAAATTCTGGTACCCATGCTTCCCGGCAAATAGCTCTTTCATCGTAAAAAAGGAAAATTTATGTTCACAAATCGCCCGGCGCTTAATAATAAAAACCAACAAAAGCAAGCCGAAGGGCTTAACGCTGAAGATTTCGAAGCGATGAAAGATACGTTGTTCAACGTGCGCGACGCAGTACAAAAACGCGTTCTTTCAGATTACGATGGCGAAGTTACCCTCGATAATCTCCCCCGCTTGCGCAAGATGATAGAAGTCTTTTTTAGCCAATACCTGGCCGAAGAAAACCTGATTCTAACCCGCGCCAACAAGCAGAACTTGCTCGAATGGGTGATTGCCGACATCATTGGCTATGGGCCTTTGGAACCGTTATTGAACGATCCTGAGATAACCGAAATCATGGTTAATGGCCCAGGCACAATTTTTGTCGAGCGGTTTGGCAAAATTGAGGAAACCAAGGCGATTTTTGAAGACGAAGCACACCTTCGGCGGATTATTGACCGGATTGTAGCGCCGCTTGGCCGCCGGGTGGATGAATCTTCCCCCATGGTAGATGCCCGTCTGCCGAGTGGATTCCGCATCAATGCCACAATCCCCCCGCTGTCATTGATAGGTTCCTTGCTGACCATTCGTAAATTCTCCACCACGCCTTACGCTGCCCAAGATTTGATTGCCAACGGAACCTTGACCCCGCAATCTGTCGCGTTCCTCAAGGCCAGCATCGAAGCGCGGATAAATACCGTTATCTCTGGCGGCACAGGCAGTGGTAAAACCACCATCCTAAATGTTCTCTCATCCTTTATTCCCTCCAATGAACGCATCATCACCATCGAAGATGTGGCCGAATTGCAATTGCACCAGAAGCATGTTTTACGCCTTGAGAAACGCCCACCCAACATTGAAGGTAAAGGCGAAATTACCATTCGCCAGTTGGTGATTAATGCCCTGCGCATGCGCCCAGACCGGATTGTGGTGGGTGAGTCGCGTGGCGGCGAAGCAATTGATATGTTGCAGGCCATGAACACCGGCCACGATGGGTCAATGACAACCATTCACTCAAATAGCCCCCGTGATTCTCTGCGCAGAATCGAAACAATGGTTATGATGGCCGGCATGGATTTACCCTTGCGCGCCATTCGGGAGCAAGTATCATCCGCAGTTGAGTTAATAGTTCACCTGGAAAGAATGCGTGATGGTACGCGCAAGATTGTCAACATTACCGAAGTGCAGGGCATGGAAAATGACACCATTGTTTTGCAGGATATTTTCCGTTTTGCGCAAACTGATTTTAAGAACGGGCGAGTGATTGGTAAATTTAAGGCCACTGGTTTGCGCCCCAGCTTTATGGAAAAAATCCGCGCTTATGGGATTCCCATATCAGACACTGTGTTTGAATCAGAGCGCTAAAGGGCATAAACTTATTCTGTTGCCTCATCCATAGCCCGCAGTCTTATCCAGTGAGTTGGGTCGGGCCGCGACCAGGGATGGTGGGCGCGCACTCGCTCTAGCGCTGCATTGGCGCTGACGCCTTCCAGAAGCATCACCGCCGCACAGGCCACCGCCGCCGAACGATTCATCCCGGCCACGCAATGTACCAGCACCTTTTTCCCGGCCCGCAGGCGGTCAACCACCCATTGCGCTTCCGCCTTGATTTCGGGGATGGTCATGGCATCTTTGCCCTCGCCCTTTTGCACCCAGCGGTCTTCGGGATGGGTCTCGCCGCCCTTGACCCAAATGCTCGGTTCCTCGCCCAGGTTCAGCACCGCTTCCACCTCCGGGCGTTGGCGGGACTGCGTCTCCACGCCGCCGACAAATAGCAATCGATGACGCGGTTTGCCGTCGATGAAGACCGTCACCGGGTCCCCGGCAAACTTCTTGTGGATGTCCTGCGGTTCCGGCACGAAACCGGTTTTCATGGGCGGGGCGGGCGACCAGTCGCGCTCCACGCTGGCGGGCGTTGGTTCGCCCTTGCGCTTCTCCTGCCTGACGCGTTTGGCGTAAAAGCGCAGCGACCCCGAAACCAGCGCATTCATGTAAAAAAGGTAGAACGGCTCCGGCTTGCCCGGCTGTACCCAGCACAGCATATCGCGGAGTATCCGCGCCGGGTCGTCAGGCGAGACATTTTCAAGGTTCGAGAAAAAACCGTTTTGGCGTAACAATTCGACGCCCATAAAACGCAGCCGCAGCGGGACAAACTCCCCGCTGACGCGCTCGTGCAGTGCGCCTTCGCGCTCGAATAACGTCGAACTTTCAGCTTTCAGGCCCTGCAAATCCAGCACTACGTCCAGCCCGTCGGCTTTTTGCTCTTCGCGGTACGTCTCCACCTGCGCGCCTTGCATCTGGGCTGCGAAGGGATGCCGAATGATTTTTCTACGCGCCTGGGTGTTTTTCATGAGACTCCTTTAGATAAAAAATCCATCTCTCTTAAAAAAGGAGCAGGCTGATACCGACGCCAACTCTTATTATTTTTATCATACAACAAAGTGGGCCAAATTAAATTGAAGTTCGATTAAATTAAGGTAACTACTTTGACAATGTCACATTCCAATTTTGGAGTGCAAAAGCAGAGCTTTTGCACCGCGCAAGTAGAACTTGCGCGCTCTAAAGGCCCAATAAAACCTTAATTTGACATTGGCACATTTTCGCGTAAGTATTCCCTAGCCCTCTACCACTTCGTGGCACACCTCCCACCGGGAGAGGGGACAATGCCCAGATTCAATGGATTTTCTCCCTCTCTTGGTGGGAGAGGGCCGGGGTGAGGGCGTTTTATCAGAGCATGCGTAGATACCGGCAATATCGGTTTTGTGAACGACAATCTTGTGATGAAAAATAATTCCAGCCACCGTACAGTTTCAAAATTGGACGCGGACGAGCGCCGATAAACGCGGAAAAATCATTTTTATTCCGAAGAAAGTTAAGAAAAATTCCGCGTTTTCAGCGTCAATCCGCGTCCGAAAAACAAAGTGTCTGGTGACTAGTACGTCTTGGCAGAAAAGGGTCTTTAGTGGTATAGCATAGAGTATTCCCGAACTGGAGA
>CAYLZI010000125.1:0-9265 GCA_964388215.1 uncultured Anaerolinea sp. | reverse complement strand
ATAACCCGGTTCTGCCGTTTTTTACCCCATCCAAAAATGTCACTTGAAATTGCACCAAGAAGGTGGCCGAGAAGGTCAAGGCGGATGGGTAGGGCTATCGCATTTGGATTTTGCCAGATGTATATCGGCGGGCTGCTAAAAAGTCGGCCTTTAGCCGACTTCCATGCACTGAGGCAGGGATTTATCCCGCCGAATCGAGCCGAAAAGCTCCAAGTGCGATTGCCCTAGGCGGAGGGGTAAGCCGCTTGTGAATTACAAAGACAAGCAGCGCCCCGTTTTAGACAGGAGACGTAGGTATATCAAACCCCACTGGCAGCCATGTGGCTGGTTCGCCCAGTTGCGCCCCGCACTCGAGTTTGATGTTCGAGTGGCGGTTTGTTTAAGTCCCTGTTTCTCACGCAATCAAGTTAAAATCCTGCCATGCAAACACTCATTATCGGCGATATTCATGGCTGTTACTTTGAACTCCAGGCCTTGCTCGACAAAGCGGGCCTATCGGATGGCGATTCCATCATCTCGTTGGGCGATTTTGTCGACCGGGGGCCGGAAACACCTCAGGTGCTCGGTTTTTTCCGTCACACGCCTAACACTCGCGCTCTGATGGGCAATCACGAGCGCAAGCATGTCCGCGCGGCCCGGCATGAAGTCAAACTGGCAATCTCGCAACACATCAGCCGCCAGCAATTTGGGGGCGCATACAAAGATGCCGTCACCTGGCTGGGCGGCTTGCCGCTGTTCCTTGAACTGCCCGAGGCTATCCTGGTGCATGGCTATCTCGAACCGGGCCTGCCGCTTGCAGAACAGAATCCTTCTGTCGTGTGCGGCACAATGGGCGGCGATAAAATCCTGCGTGAACGCTACGAGCGTCCCTGGTATGAGTACGAGCACAGAGATAAGCCGGTTATTGTTGGGCATTACAACTATACAGACAGCGACCAGCCTTTCATTTATCAGGACAGGGTCTTTGGCTTGGATACCGACTGCGTTCACGGCAAAATGCTGAGCGGACTCCTGTTACCATCTTTCCGAATCGTCTCCGTCCCCAGCCGGGGCGACCTGTGGCGGCAGGTGCGCCGCACTTATAACAAACCTGTATCTCCGCCCAAGCCAATCATTCCCTGGACGGCCCAAGATGAACTATTTCTGAACAAGTTGATGGAACGAGCAAGGTCTGCCAACCAAACTCTGTTGGCGCGTCTGCAACAAGAACCAGGTTTCAGCGAAATCACCCCACGTCAACAGGGTAAACGCTATGCCGAAAACGCTGGCACAGGTATTTTGGCATCCCTGATGCAGTTGGCACGCTTGGAGAAACTTGACTTTGAGTCTGCCCGAAAAATTGTGAAAGAACCGAATGCGGTAAGAAAGTTGTTGGGAGATGGGGAAGAAAAGCAATTGTAATATACCAAAAACGCTTTCATAATTCGCAATAAATCTGAAAAAATGATAACCGAAGTGATAGAATCAGGCATCATGACGCGCAAAATAATTTATGACCTCGACCTACCCGCCCTAACCGACCTGCTAAAAAATTGGGGCGAACCCGCCTATCGCGCCAGGCAAATCTGGCAGGGTCTCTATAAAAAATTCTGGAACCGCCCCGAGGAATTTAGCAACCTGCCCAAAGCCCTGCGCGAAAAACTGGCCGCCGAACTCGGCTTCGAGATTTTAACCCCCACCCTGAAACTCGACTCGAGCGACGGGCAAACCCGCAAAACGCTCTTCAAACTGCCCGATGGCCGTCAGATTGAAGCGGTGCTGATGCGCTACGACCCTTCAGCAATCGCAGGGCAATCTTCAGATGCTTATGAAGGCCGCTCACGCCAGACGCTGTGCATCTCCACCCAGGTTGGCTGCGCCATGGGTTGCACCTTCTGCGCCACCGGGCAAATGGGCTTCAGCCGCCATCTTTCGAGCGGCGAGATTGTGGCGCAGGTAATCTATTACGCTCGAGTACTGCAGGAACAGGGCGAATCGGTCACCAATGTCGTGCTGATGGGCATGGGCGAGCCTTTCCATAATTACGACAATACCCTGGCCGCCATAGACCGGTTGAACGACCCCGATGGTTACAACTTTGGGGCGCGGCGATTCACCATTTCCACATCTGGCCTTGTCCCGGCCATCCGCCGCTTTGCGGAGGAAAAGCGGCAGGTGAATCTGGCGATTTCGCTGCACGCGGTAGAAAACACAACCCGTTCCGCCATGATGCCGGTCAACAAGCGCTACAGCATCGAGGAATTATTGGAAGCCTGCCACGATTACGTCGCGGCCACCAACCGCCGCATCACCTTCGAGTGGGCGTTAATTCACGGCGTCAACGATACGCCCGAGGTGGCCCAAAAGCTTGCTTCCCTGCTTAAAGGAATGCTCTGCCACGTCAACGCCATCCCACTCAACCCCACCACCGGGTACACTGGCAAAGCCGCCAGCCGCGAACACGCCGAAGCCTTCAAGCAGACCCTGGAGCAAAACGGCATCCCCTGCACCATCCGAATCCGGCGCGGAATTGACATCCAGGCCGGGTGCGGGCAGTTGGCATCCAGAACTGCTTAAACCCTGCCAAATACCGGTTTATTCACCGTACATTTGGTCAGGACACAGGACTTCGGGGAATCGCTCGCGCAGTTGCAAGCGGGCTTCATAGCACAGGTGACAGGCATCGGCATAGGCGGCGGCGTGGGGCAGCGCGTGTGTTTCAGCCAAAGCAATAGGCCCCCCAGCCAGAAGCGGCCCACAAATGGGGTGCGCATCTGGGTTGTAGGCGTCACAAATTTCGCGCAGGGGACGCTGAAAAATGTTCCCAATCGAAATTCCCTGGCAGATGTGTAAATTCCCCAATGGGTCTAAATGAACGCGGCCAGGCTCGCGCAAATCTTCATGCGGGCAGGCGGTAAACCCCTCCCAGGGATGCTGGCTGGCGCGGGAGACGAGTTTGCTAACCGCCCGCCCCCGATACATAACCGCCGATTCACCCTGAGGAAGTTGCCCCACTGAATTGGGCGCGTTGGTTTGTTCCGGCTGGGCGACGCAAATGCGCCCAATGTGGATGCCAAGTTGTTCGGCGGCTGCGGTGGCGTTGCGGGCATGTTGGCTGTCTGATTCGTTATAGTGATACAGGTCGCTGCTAATGGTAAGTTCCTCAATCAAGTTAGCGAACGGTTTCAGCCAGGCCTGCGCATCCTCGGGCGTGGTGGCCCAGTAGGCGTTGGAGACGATCCCAACGCGGAAGCCCGCCGCAGTGGCAATTTGCGCGCCGCGCAGCAGCACCGGGTAATATAGAAACGGCTCGCCGCCCTCGAAAAAGACCCATTCCATGCTTTCAATTTCATGCGCCTGGCGCATCGTCTCGTGAATTTGTTCGATGGTCAATACGCCGCGCTGGCGCGGGCTGCCCCACGCAAAGCAATGGTCGCACTCGAAGGTGCATTGATAGGTCAGCAAGATGTGCAGGCCGGTCAGTTTCATCGCGTTTTCCTTTTCACTACCAGTGTAATGAAAAGCGGCATACAAGTCATGGGACAAACATCATCTTGAAGATATAATAAAGTAACTTGTTTTTCAGGAGACCCCATGTCAAACATATTCGCATCCAAACACCCGCTGGTGCTGCACAAGCTCAGCCGCTTGCGCGATAAAAACACCGACCCTAAGAAATTCCGCGAATTGGTGCAAGAAATCGCTGCGCTGATGGTTTACGAGGCAACTGCCGACCTGGCAATTGTGCCGCGCGAAATCGAAACCCCGCTCAAGGCGATGACTGCCTACGAGTTGCGGGAAAAAATTGGCCTGGTGCCCATTTTGCGGGCCGGGCTGGGCATGGTGGAGGGGATTTGGGAGCTGATGCCCCAGGCCGAGGTCTGGCACATTGGCCTGTACCGCGACGAACAAACCCTGCGCCCGGTGGAATATTACAACAAACTGCCAACTGAACCGACTGTGTCTGTTTGCCTGATTCTGGACCCAATGCTGGCGACCGGCGGCTCGGCTGCCGCAACTGTCGATGTGCTGAAACGCTGGGGGGTCAAGAAAATCAAATTTGTTGGGCTCATTGGCGCGCCGGAGGGCATTGCCCGAATGCAGAAGGAACATCCCGATGTGCCGATTCATCTCGCCGCGATTGACGACCACCTGAACGAAAAGGGGTACATCGTCCCTGGCCTGGGTGATGCGGGCGACCGGCAGTTTGGCACAGCGTGAGCAGTAACCAGTATTCAGTGAACAGTAATCAATGAGCAGTGCGATGAATGTGATTGTTGACTTTACGATTGTCCCGATAGGGGTTGGCGTTTCGCTCTCAAAATATGTGGCCGCCTGTGAGCGCATTGTGGCTGAAAGCGGCCTGAACCATGAGATGCACGCCAACGGGACAAACATCGAGGGCGAGTGGGATGCTGTTTTTGCCGCCATCCGCCGCTGTCATGAGAAGTTACACGAGATGGGCGCGCCGCGCATCCACTCCAACATCAAACTCGGCACCCGCACCGATAGGCCCCAGCGCATGGCCGATAAACTCGCAAGCGTCCGAGAAAAACTGAAGTCCAAAGCCTCCTGACTTTGGATAAGAAACGATGTCAAGGGAAACATGAAAAACAATTGGCAAGTCTCGTTATTTCAGGTCTTCAGCCTGCTCACGCTGGGTGGTATGACAGCAGTTTATTTCACCTACCTGGGAAAGCCTGGCCCCGTTGAAACTGCGGTCAACCTGCTCACGGCTGGCTATGCGCTGCTGGCAACCTGGCTGGGAATTGCGGCATGGGCGGTTCTAAAAAATGATGACCCTGGCCGCAGACAATGGGCTTTTCTAAGCATCGGCATCGGGCTTTGGGCAATGGCGGAGCTGCTCTGGGCGTTTTTATCTTACACATTGACTGAAACGCCTTACCCATCCATTGCAGATGCCTTCTGGGTTCCGGGCTATGTTATGGTGCTGATTTCGACTACCCTGCGTTACCGCGCGCTTAAAATCCAATGGAACTCAAGAACAACACAGGCCTTGCTGGGCATTTTTTCTGTAATTTTTGTCGCTGTTGTGTTATTGGTGGTCGAGCCAATTGTTACAGTCGGAGACTTTTCAGACCCGCTGACATTGTTATTGAACGTTTTTTATCCCGTCGCCGACTTGCTGGTTTTGTTTGCCGCGCTGCTGTTGGCAATTTCTCTCACAGGAGGGAAATTTTCCGCTCCCTGGGCTATGATTGCCGCTGGTTTGGCCACCCTTTCTGTCTCTGACATTTTGTTCATTTACGCCGATTGGAATGACTTATATACTCCCCAAGGCACCCTGACCTGGCTGACCACCATCGTTGATGTGGGCAACCTGGCTGCTTATGCGCTGATGGCGTATGGCATATTGCTAAATCATCGGCTGCTGACTGTTAGCGCGGAGCCAGAGCAAAAACCTGTTCATCTACCAGTCAGACCGCTAGATATCCAAAAGGTGATGATATTCATTGATGACGCCGGCCGGGTTGTTTTTGCCAACTACAATCTGTCGCGGCTGCTCTTTACAGGCGCATCGAACGCAGTGGGGATGCCAATTGGGGATGTGTTAGGAATCTCAAAGCAAGATGCTCAATCGCTTCTTGCAGAATTACATTCCCCTTACTCCAGAAACATCGAAAAATATATTGCGCAGTATCGCGCCGACAGCGCAGAAATTTCTGGCTGGCTGCGAGGGCAGGCCAATTTCAACGAACTGCGCGAATACACCGGCGCAGATATTACCTGTGACATGCAGTGGCAGCCTGATTCTACCGCTGCCCAAACGCTTGATAAGAGCATCATCCATGCTCATTACACGCTCATCTTTAACTCGCTGGAAGCAAAACTCTTGTTAGATTACTTCAGCCATATGGTTCATGTTTTGCACGAATCAATCACAAAAATGGGCGGAGGCATGGTTTCTAGCGCGTTTGGCGATGTATTCCGTGAAGTGGCAAACAAGGAAAACTGCGCCCTTTACTTTGAAGATGGAAAGATACGGGTCGAACAATTGCCTGCCCGGTCAGAATCTTATGCCCAAATACTCTCCGCGCTGACCGAATACGCACGCGGTACGCTCTCTTTGGAAATGGTCTCGGGCATTTTGCATCGTATCAACAACACCGCCGAACCCGAAATGCTCGCGGCGGCCAAAAAGTTTGGGCTGGTAAATTAGCCCATTCCTTACCCCTCTTTCAGGGCAAGGGTCAGCGTTTATCCGCGTTCATTTTTGAAATTTCGGGTAGAGAAAAACCGGCTTCCAGATTCGGAAGCCGGTTTTTCTGTCTATCGTCTCTGGTCAATGGTCTGCAAAAACCTCAAGACCTGCCGGTTGAACTCCTCCGGGTGGGATTGGTGCGGGACGTGGCCGGCTTTGATGGTCGCCGTCCGGGCATTGAGCAGGCTGGCAGCCAATTTGGGGAAGGAGCCAGGGGTCAGGGTCTGGTCGCGGCTGCCCCAAAGCACCAGGCTTGGAACGCTGATTTGGCGCGCCAGCGGCAGCATATCGCGGATGGTGGCGGGGATGTTGAAGATGCCGGGGTGGGCGCGTTTGTAATCGAGGGCGGTCTGTTTGCGCACTTTTTCGGACAACAGGTAGCCGTTGCGAATAGAGAAACTGGCAAAGTCTATTGCCAGCCGAATAGCCCATTCGGGCGCGCGCGCTACCATCTCAGTGTTGATGAGCGGCCCTTTGTAACGGATGCGCAGCAGCGGCGGCAGTTGCTGGAGGCTGTAGAAGGGACTCCCCAGCACGAGGGCGCGAACACGCTCCGGGCAGCGCAGCGCATACTCCATCGCCAGGTAGCCGCCCAGGGAATGGCCGACCAGAATCAGCGGGGCAGAAATCCCCAAGCGTTCCAGCCAGAAGCAGAAATGGCCGAACACCTTTTCGATGTGGTAGTCGCCGAGATTGGCTGGTTTGTAACTTTCCCCGTGACCGAGCAGGTCGAGCGCGTAGCCGGCGTAGCCATTGAAAACCAGGGCGGGCAGCAGGTCGGCCCAATCAAAAAGCGAGGCGGCCAGCCCGTGAATTAATATGACTGGCGCACCTTCGCCTTGTTGTAGAAAGTGGACATAATTTTCAACGAGGGTAGGATTTCTCATACTTTTCTGCCAGCGCGGGGAATTTCAATTTTGTAATTTCCTGCGCAAACAAATTTGACAGCCCCGGCTTGAATAGCTCTCAGAATAGATATAATTTATCAATATGCAGGTTAGTTTACCATTTTTCTTCTCGGCTTCTGCCGCAGGCGGCGCAACCAGCAACCAACAACGCACACAAAACCAGGAACTGATTCAGCGCCTGAAAGAATTGGAAATGGTCAACGCCATTACGGTATCGGCGGCCTCGACGCTCGATATGGCGAGCCTGCTGACCCTGACGGGGGGGAAAATCTCGGAGGCCTTCAATCACCGCTCGGTACTGATTGCGCTTTACGACGCCCCCAACAACTTGATTCTCACCCCTTACTGGAACATTCGCGGCGAGTTAGTTAATGCGCCACCGATGCAAATGGGGATAGGCCTGACCTCGCGCATTTTGCGCCAGCGCGCGCCGCTGCTGCTTGACGAAAACCTGGTTGAGCGAGCCAGGAAACTAGGCGCCGATTTTAGCATGGCAGATGCCTATGGCATTCCCAAAAGTTGGATAGGCGTGCCAATGATTGCCCGCGAGCAAGTGATTGGCATGATTAGTATGCAAGATTTCGAGCAAGAACACGCCTTCAGCCCGAACGACATCCGGCTATTAGAGACCATTGCAGCGAGCGTCGCTGTCTCCATTCAGAATATCCAATTGTATGAAACCGCCCAACGCGAACTGGCCGAGCGCAAACGCGCTGAGGCGCAAGCCAATGAACGCGCCGACCAAATGTCAGCCCTTAATATCATCGGCAGGGCAATTACCAACCAACTGGAATTAGACAGCGTACTGACAACCCTGAGACTCCAATGCCAGCAAGTTGAACCGCTCACGGACGTATTCAGCGTGTCGCTGTACGATGAACGCGCCGAATCATTCAACTTTCTGCAATTTTACGACCAGGGCATTGCGCGGCTCAATAAAATCCGCAAAATTCACAAACGCGAGGGCGGCCTGGCAGCGCAAGTCATCAAGACGCGTAAAACGCTCTACCTTCCCGATGTGGATGCCCAGGCAGCGCGGCGCAATTATTCCGTTTTGCATACAAGCGCAAAACATGTTCGTTCTTATTTGGGTATCCCTTTGCTCACGGGAGAGAAAATTATCGGCGTGCTTTCCGTCCAGAGTTACCAAACAGATGCCTTTTCGCCACAACGCATTGAACTGCTAGAAACAATTGCCTTGCAGGCAGCGATTGCCTTGCGCAACGCCAGTTTATTCGACGAAACGCGCCAGCGCGCCAACGAACTCTCAATTTTGCATGACATCGGCCTGGCGCTTGCGAGCGACATCAAAATGGGGCATGTGCTGCGCAACCTGTTTGAAAAATGCCATCGCCTGCTTCCGATGAATGTGTTTTACATCGCGCTTCTGGATAAAGAAACGCATATTTTGAGCCACCCCCTCTTTTGGGACAATGGAAAATTCAAACAGGTCGCTGTGCGCGACATCCGCGCCGCACCTGGCCTGAGCGGCGAAGTCATTCTGGGCAAAAAGACCCTACTCCTGACAGACGTTTTTTCCCCTGAAGTTCAACAAAAATATCAGATTATCCGCCTGGGCGGCAAGCCCACCCGCTGCTACGTCGGCGTTCCGATGCTGATTCACGGAGATGTCATTGGCGTTATCTCGATGCAAACCCATTCGGCAAATTCATACACCCCAGAGCACATCCGCCTGCTCGAGTTGATTGCCATCCAGTCCGCCATCGCCATCGAAAACAGCCGCCTGTATCTTAAAGCGCAGAAAGAAATTGAGAGCCGCCGCCAGGCGCAAAACTCACTCGAAAGCGCCAATCAGGAATTACAAATCCAACTGGCGCAAGTCGAATCGCTCCAAGAAAAGTTGAGCGAACTGGTCCTGCGCGACCCACTGACCAGCCTGCACAATCGCCGGTATCTTGATGAGCAACTCGCTAAAATGCTCGCCGATGCCCAGGCCCGAACTAAGAAATTTTGCGTCATCATGCTGGATATTGACCACTTCAAGAGCTTCAACGACACCCACACCCACCTGGCTGGCGACCTGCTCCTGCAATCCCTGGCAGGGTTGCTGCGTGAGCGCATCCGCCCCACCGACATCTGCTGCCGCTTCGGCGGCGAGGAGTTTCTCCTGGTCTTGCCCGATGCCGGACTCGAA
>CAYLZI010000124.1:0-9317 GCA_964388215.1 uncultured Anaerolinea sp. | reverse complement strand
ACTTACAAAGGCAGAGCACTTTCTGCATAGCTATTTAGGCCAAGATGTACTAGCTTATCAACTGGCCATTCTCTATTGTTACTTACATGATTTGAATTTGCAGGTCGGTTTGAAAGCGTTCATCAAGGCCACCTGATATTTATGTCCGAGGCTCGTTTAATCACCTTTCAGGAATAATTAATCAATCTCTAATAATTAGTCCAATCGGACGATGTCACCCTCGGTCAAATCCTGTATAAACTGCTTACCAGGTTCTCTTATAGAAAATAAGGATAAAGGTGAACAATGCAAAAGTTATTATTTGTCGTTGCTGCTATCGCAGTTGTTGCGTCACTAGGAACATTTGCCTACGTCAGCAACGCGGTGGAAATGATGGGAAGCGCGCCTGAAACTTGCGCGAATTGCCATGTGATGGATGCCGCTTATGAAAACTGGCTTCATTCCGCTCATGGAAACAAGGCAAAGTGCGCAGACTGCCACCTGCCGCATGACAACGTGGTCAATTATTGGGTAGTTAAGGGACAAACCGGTATGCACGACGCCTACGCATTCAGTACCGGCCAAATCCCCGATGCCATCCGCGCTAAACCTGAATCGAAAGCAATCATTCAAGACAACTGCACGCGATGTCACGAAGCAAGCATTGACGTTGTTATGATGTCACCTATGAATGACAACCGCTATTGTTGGGAATGCCACCGCAACGTTGCGCACGGGCCGCGCGGTATCAGTATCTCGCCTCTGCAAGATTCCAGCCTGTATCCATCCAAATAACTGTGTTTAGGAGATTTTTATGAAAAAATATACCCTGTTCATCCTTGTCGGCGTAATTGTTCTGTTGGCCGCCGCCCTGATAGGCACGCTGGTTTACATACAAAACCGGCCTGTCGAATCACGCGCCATTCAGCAGATTTCTCCGGTCGGCGTCATGGAGCCAAATTCTGAGCTGTGGGGGGTCAACTTCCCTAATCAATATGCCACCTTCCTAAAAACCAGCGAAAACTACAAAACTCGTACCGCTTATGCCGGGTCAGGCTGGGACCATCTGGAAGTTAACCCGCGCCTGAAAATCTTGTATGCTGGCATGGGCTTTAGCGTTCATTATGACGAAGATCGTGGGCATGAATACGCCCTTGAAGAAGTAAGAGCCACCCGCCGCCTTCCCGACCACGACAAAGCAACCGCCACCTGCTACTCGTGCAAAAGCGCTGATATGCCCCGCCTGTGGGCCGAAATGAGCCTGGAAGAAATTGGCAAAACCCCATTTTCAGCCTGGAAAGATGAAATCAATCACACCGTTGGCTGCGCCAACTGCCACGAAGCCGAAACCATGCGCCTGATTGTAACCAACCCCGCCCTCGATGAAGGCCTCAAAGCAATCGGCAAAGACTGGCGCACCTTAAGCCGCCAGGAAATGCGCACCGTGGTTTGCGCCAACTGTCATGTGGAATACTACTTCGCGCCCGGCTCCCGCGCCCTTACTTTGCCCTGGGATAACGGCGTAAAAGCCGAAGAGATGCATGACTATTTCAACGAGATTGGATTCAAAGACTGGGCCTACCCCGACACCGAAACCCCAATGCTGAAAGCCCAGCACCCAGAATACGAGTTCTACACCGCCGACTCCACCCACTATAACGCCGGGGTCGCCTGCGCCGATTGCCACATGCCCTACATGCGCGATGGCGCGGCCAAATTTTCAGACCACAACATCCGCAGCCCATTGCTGCAACCCGAACGCGCCTGCGGACAGTGCCATAGCGACACAGCCTATGTTGTTGAACGAGTTGGCATTATCCAACAGCAATTCTCCCTCACCAAGATTGCCAGTGAAGATGCCCAGGTTGATGCCGTCAACGCCATCAAAGCCGCTGTAGCCAACCCAAACAGCGACCCAGCCTTGCTCGATGAAGCCCGCGCGTTGCACCGTCAGGCCACTTTCTACTGGGACTACGCCGCCATGGCTGAAAATTCGATGGGTTTCCACAATCCCGAATATGGCCTGAAACTGCTGGCTGAAGTCATTAATCTTTCGCGGCAGGCGCAAATGAAAGCCGCCCAGGCTGCCAACGACCCCAGCCTGCTGCAAACCGGCACCTATTACCTGAACCAGGGAGCTGGCGCAGTCGTGCCGTAAGCAAAACGAGAAGCAAAACAGCCTCCGCTTGGGCGGGGGCTGTTTTTTTGTAACTGCTCAGCCCAGAAGCCTTTTTGCATAATCCGGCGGGACGCTACGCAGTCCCTGCCTCATCGCATGGAAGTCGGCTGAAGCCGACTCATTTTTGAGCCCGAACGCTGAGGCAGGGCGCTTGCCCCCGCCAGGGGGTCAGCCCGCCGAAACAGGCAGAAAAGCCACAGCCTGAGCAGTTACGTTTTTTTTGCGCCTATTTTACTGCGCGACATCATCAAAACGGCCACAGCAGCGGCAAAATCGCTATCGCTATCAGCGCGGTAATCAAAATTAACGGAATGCCAACTTTGGCATAGTCACTGAAGCGATAATTGCCCGCGCCCATCACCAGCGTATTCACTGGGGAAGCCACCGGCGAAGCAAACGCCATAGATGCCGCTATTCCAACCGCCATCAGAAATGCCTGCGGTTGGACGCCTAAGTTTTGCGCGGAAGCCACCGCCAACGGCGCCAGCAGCACAGCAGTAGCGGTATTAGAAAGCACCTGCGTAAACAGCGCCGTCCCTAAAAATAACCCGGCCAGCACGGCGATTGGGCCATACGCGCCAAGAATGTCGGTCATATTTTGGGCAACGATGCTCACCAGTCCCACCTTTTCAAGCACGGTGCTCATCGGCAGCATTCCGGCAATCAAGACGATGCTCTTCCAGTCAATGTAGCCGTAGGCTTCGTCAATGGTCAGGCAGCCGGTCAAAATCATCAACAGCCCAGCCAGCATAGAGGCTGTCGTCAGCGGCATGAAATCGCCAATCATGACGACCAGCATGGCAGCCAAAATAAGCGCCGCCAGCGGGGCTTTGTGTCGTTGAGAAGGGCCGAGCATGGCTTCAGGCTCGCCCATCACCACAAAATCGCGCTGTTTTTTGCGCAACGAGAGAATGTTTTCCCAGGGACCCTGCACCAGCAAGATATCGCCAAAGCGCAAAGGGGTTGTCTTCAAATTCAGCGTTTCATCCGTGCCTGGGCGGCGAATCCCAAGAACGCTTAAACGGTATGCGCTGCCAAATTGCAGCGCGACCAGCGTTTGACCAATCAAGGTCGAATCGGGCGGCAGCAAGACTTCGGCCAGGCCAACTTCCTGGTTCATCAGTGACTTTTCGGCTTCTGGCTGGGCCACCTGAAGCCCCAGGTTCCACGAAGCCGCAAGGTGAGCAACGTCACCAGGCGCGCCCTGCGCCAGCACCAAATCATCCGCCTGGAATATCGTCTCAATGGTTGGCTTTGCTCCGCGCGCTTTTTCATCTTGCCAAACCAGTTTCGCCTCGCCCACCTGCACCATCGTGCGGCTTTCAGGCTTGCGTTTCAAGTCAATGATATTGACATTAAACCGTTTGCCGAAATCGCTTTCTGCCACCGTTTTACCAACCAGGCCCGAACTTTGCCGCACGCGCAGCCAAAACAGGTTTTCTGGCAAGGCATAGCGGCGGACGATTTCTTTAGGGGCTTCGATACGCGCCAATTCACGCGCCACTGCGCGTTCTGGCAACATGCGGCGGCCCGCCACCGCCATAAAAATCACGCCGCTAGACAAAAGCAGCCCACCCAGCAGGGTAAAATCGAAAAATTGAAACGGGGCATAGCCGTTTTCGCGCAGCAAATCACTCACAATCAGGTTAGGCGGCGTGCCAATCAGCGTCAGCGCCCCGCCCAGCAGCGAAGCATAGGCCAGCGGGATGAGCAGTTTCGATGGACTGATGCGCGCGCTGGCGGCCATGCTAATCACCGCTGGGAGCAACACCGCTACTGTCCCCGTGCTGCTCATAAAAGCCGACATCAGTGAAACGGTCAGCATCACCATCACCAGCAGACGCGTTGGGTTAGCCCCAGCGATTTTTAGTACCTGGTTACCGATGATACCCGCCAGCCCGGTCTGCAAAACCGCGCCGCCGATGATGAACAGGGCAGCAATCGTCAGCACAATCGTATTCGAGAAACCGGCAATTGCCTGGGTTGGCGTGAGCAGGCCGGTCAGCATCAACGTAATCACCACAATCAAGGCCACCACATCCACCCGCAGCCACTCTGTTACGAAGAAAACGATTGCGAAGGCCAAAACCCCCAGGGCAATCCACATTTCAAGGGTCATGAATTCTCCTTTCCAACCGGGCAGGCTGGTTAAATAACGATACCCACGCGGGTATGATACAAAAACCTAAAGGCGGGTTGCCTTTAGGTTCCCTTTGAGCGCAAAGATTATATCAAAGTATGGAAAGGAATTGCCCTTTGTGCTACTATTAGCCAGGATAACCTGCGCTTACCTACTTTCGGTTCTACCGTTTTTGGTGTGAAACCCGTAAGTAAGGGCGAACCGTCGCGCGCGAGAAATCGCCCATTTACGCCTGGATATCTTGCCAAAAAGCATCGTTTTATGCTCTGGGCGGTTCGCCCCCACTCATACGTCACGTTAAAAACGGTAGAGCCCTACTTTCAAAAACACAAGGATAAAAACACATGAGCGACCGTGTTTACGTCATCGGACACGTCAACCCGGATACCGATTCTATCGCTTCAGCCATGGGCTACGCCTGGCTGCTGCGTCAGCGCGATGGATTAGATACCGTCGCCGCCCGGGCCGGGGCCATCAACCAGCAAACAGCCTGGATTTTGAAAAAACTGGGGCTGGAACCGCCCACCCTGCTCACCGACGCTTCGCCGCGCTTTGAATCGGTCACCCGCCAGTTAGATACCCTGCCCCCCGGCGCCCCGCTGACTGAAGCCTGGTCGCTTGCCAGCCGCACCGGCGGCATTGCTCCGCTCGTCGCTGAAGATGGGAAACCTTATGGCATCATTGACGGATTCAGCCTGTTCAACTTCTTTCGCCAGGTCATTGGCCCGCGCCTCGATACCAGCGACCAGCGCATCGCCGACATCATGTCGGCCCCCTGCCGCGAAGCCGCGGATACTGGCGTGCCGAAATTCCCGGTCAACGCCCGCATCCGCGATATGCTCAACCGCATCTTACGCGAGGAGTACAATGACTTCTTCGTAGTAGATGAGAACGGCCATTATCAGGGAGTCTGTCACCAGCGCGGGGTGCTTAACCCGCCGCGCCTGAAAATTGTCCTGGTTGACCACAACGAGCCCCGCCAGGCCATCGCCGCGCTCGAAGAAGCCGAATTGCTCGAAATCCTCGACCATCATCGGCTGGGAAACCCACATACCCACCAACCCATCCGCTTTACGGTGGATATTGTCGGCTCAACCTCGACCCTGGTCTCTGAACTGACGGCTGAAGCCGGGCTGCTGATGCCTGCCCCGCTGGCCGGGTTACTGCTGGCTGGCCTGCTGGCCGATACGCTGATTCTGACCTCCCCCACCGTCACCGAGCGCGACAGGCAAATCGCCAGCCGGTTGGCGCGCTGGGCTTTCGTGGGCAACGGGCCGTTGGCAGGCGAAACCATCCAGTCGTATGGGCAACAAGTGCTTTCCGCCGGGGCCGGACTATCTAACCGTAACCCCAAAGAAATTGTCGGCACAGATATCAAACCCTACGAGGCAGGCGGGTTCAAGTTCGCCGTCGCGCAAGCCGAAGTAACCGACCTGATGACCATCAACGAACATCTCGAAAGCCTGCAATCGGCGTTGGAACAGTACCGCGAAACGCACGCGCTCGATTTTTCCATGCTGCTCATTACCGATGTGGTGCGCAACTCCAGCCGACTCATCATCGCCAACCCGCACCCCATTCTCGACGAGCTGCCCTACCCCAAACTGACCGACGGTACGCGCGATGCCCCAGGCGTAGTATCACGCAAAAAACAATTGCTGCCCACCCTGCTGGGGTTGCTAGAAAAATAAGGCTCTACTGTTTTTAATGGGAAAACCGCAGGGGCGACCCGCCCAGCGTGAAAAATCATCGTTTTATGCCAGGATTCTCCGCGAAAACGCATCACGTTATGCCCTAACGGGTCGCCCCCACCTCGCCATCCCGCCAGAAGCGGGAGTGCCAAAAATAATTCCAGCATACAGGTTACAATCGCACCAGATATGCCTAACGACGCGCTCAACCGCTACCCTGAAGAACGCCGCATTGCCACAGTCCTGTTCGCCGACGTGCAGGGCTTTACAGCCTTGGCAGAGCAACTCGACTATGAAACCGTCTCAGACCTGGTTAAGGGCATCTGGTTCAGCCTCGATAAAGTCATCGAACTGCACAACGGCTATATAGACAAACACCTGGGCGATGGCATTATGGCCGTGTGGGGCGCGCCCTTCGCAGGCGATAACGATGCGGCAGAAGCCGTCTTTGCCGGGCTGGAACTGGCGCGGGCGCTGGATGAATTTTGCAAAGCGACCAAAATTCCCGGCGCGGAACATCTCAAACTGAGGGTGGGCATTAACAGCGGCCCGGTCTTTGCAGGGTATGTGGGCAGCCGCAACGAGTACACTGTCATCGGTGACACCGTCAACGTCGCCGCCCGTTTAGAACAAATTGCCGAACCGGGCGCAGTCGTCATCGGAGAGAACACGCTGCGGATGGTACGAGGCAGTTTCAGGGTCAACGCGCTAGAGCCGACCCACATCAAGGGCAAATCCGAACTCGTCCAGCCGTACAGCGTCGAGGGGCGGGTGGGAAATCCGGGCCGCATTCGTTACCAGAACCCTGATAGTCTGGTCATCAACATGATTGGGCGCGACGGTGAAATCGAAAAACTGAAACTCACCTACAACCGCATGACCGAAACCGACAAGCCACTGATGGCGCTGCTGGTAGGCGACGTGGGGATTGGGAAATCGCGCATCCTGATGGAGTTCAGCAATCACCTCGAATCGCTCGATGACGATGTACTCATCCTTGCGACTCGTGGGCTGGCGCAGGCTTCGAAAATCCCATTTCACCTGTGGCGCGTGCTGCTCCGCAACCGGTTCGGTCTAAAAGGAGGAGATTCGTCCCCGGTGACCGCCGAAAAATGGCAGCGGAGCACAGAATCGGTCTGGCGGAACGAACAACCAGGCTTAAAGGTGGAAGCCAATCAGGTGTTGGATGAAATGATTGGGCTGGCCGGGCAACCCACCTCCAGCCCTGAACAATCGCAGCGCATTATCTACTTGATGCAAGAAATGCTGCAGCAGATGAGCAAACAAAAAAAATTGACTGTGATGATAGATGACCTGCAATGGGCCGACCGGGAATCGCTGCAACTGCTGACCTATCTGCTTACTGCTGAAATCCCGCCTATGCAAATGCTGCTGGTTGGCGCGGCGCGGCCTGAATTTATTAAAACCCAACCGCAATGGCACAACCAGGCGCGGGTGATGATGCTCAACCCGCTGGAGTTCTCTCCAGAAATGGTTAAACAGGCCTACCCTAACCTGAATGCCCTGCCCGATTCCATCTTGCGTGAAATTACCATCCGCGCCGAGGGGAATCCCTATTTTCTTGAAGAAATTGTTAAAAGCCTGGTTAAGGCCGGCGCGCTGGCTGAGGGCGCATCTGCCCAAGACATTCACGCCCGCACCCTGGCGCAAGTTCCAGAATCGCTGCGCGCTACACTGCAAGCCCGCCTCGACAACCTCTCTCGTGAAGCGCGGACAGTGGCGCTGCTGGCCTCGGTGGTGGGACGCGTATTCTGGGTAGGCGCAGTGATGGCCGAAGCCCGCACCACTACCCTGCCCGGCGCAAACACGACCTTTAACGCGCCCGAAGCCGTTATTGACCGGTTCATTCAAGATGGGTTGCGCCAGTTGGTGCGCGCCGAGCTGGCCTTCCCGCGCAGCGGCTCGCGCTTTTCGCAAGAACAAGAGTACGTCTTCAAAAATTCGTATTTGCGTGACGTTGCCTACAGCCTGATTCCCAACCGCAGCCGCGCCCTTTATCACAAAGCCACAGCCGAATGGCTACACGCCAAAACAGACCCGGCTTTTCAGGACATGGCGCTTGAACACGAAAAAAACGCGCGCATTTCGGCAAAAATCTCCACAGATACGCTAACTGCACCGTAAAATAAGCCTCTTGTAAATCATTATTTTTACTCAGCGAGACCAATATGAACGATACCCTTTACAAACTGATTTCTGAAGCAATAGAACGCGGCGAAAGCGTCGCGCTCTGCACCATCACCGAGGCGCGCGGCTCAACCCCGCGCCACACTGGCAGCAAAATGCTGGTCTACGAAGACGGGCATTTCATTGGCACAGTTGGCGGCGGCGAGCTGGAACATCGCATTCTAGATGAAGCCTGGATTGCAATGTCTGAGGGTAAGCCAACCAAACTCAACTATTCGATGACCGACCCGGCGCGCGGCGACCCAGGCGTATGCGGGGGGCAAGTGGAGGTATTTGTGGAGCCAATTTTGCCGAAGGATAAAATTGTCGTCATTGGCGGTGGGCATGTCGGCAAAGCCGTTGCCCATCTCGCTAAATGGCTGGGCTTTTGGGTCGCCGTTTCAGATGACCGGGTAGAATTTTGCACCCCTGAAATGAACCCAGATGCCGACGAATTCTTTCCTGTTCCAATGCAAGATTTACCGGCCCATTTGAAACTCAACCGTTCCACCTACCTGATTTTGACCACACGCGGCTCAAACGTTGACGTGCTGGGACTTCCACCCTTGCTAGAGAGCAAAGCCCGTTATGTTGGTGTGATTGGCTCGCGGCGGCGCTGGGCAACAACCGTCAATGGGCTGAAAGAAAAAGGCGTCAGTGAAGAGGCCATTGCTCGCATTCACTCCCCGATGGGGCTCGAACTGAATGCCGAAACCCCCGAAGAAATCGCCGTCAGCATCATGGCTGAGATTATTATGTTAAAGCATGGCGGAGATGGGAAACAGATGAAAAAGTAATTCGTGATTTGGGTCGTGTTTATCGGAAGATAAGAAGGACGAGCCTTTTAGCTCGTCCTTCTTATTACTTGCTGATAAATCTGGCTCTCCCGCTTTTGATGAGGTGGCAGGGTCACTCCTGCGGGTTTTCACGCTAAAACGGTAGAACCCACCAATTCTTACGGCGCTGCGCAACTCACCGTTGGCATCCAGAAGCCCAGGGTGGCGTAAGCGGCCATAGTGAAGCTTTTGATGCACGAAAGTACGCCCGCGTTATCGTAAAAACGAACGTCCACATTTGCCGTGTTTTCGGTTGTGTTTTGAATGTAGAAGGCCGACTGGTAGCTGCCAAAGGCATTCTTGAA
>CAYLZI010000123.1:0-9323 GCA_964388215.1 uncultured Anaerolinea sp. | reverse complement strand
GCAACCTGGAGCATTTCGTCTCGCGCGGCGCGATGGACATCAGCGGGCTGGGAATTAAGATTGTGGAGCAATTGATTGGCGCGGGGCTGGTGAAAGATGTAGCAGATTTATATTTCCTGGCAAAGGAGCAATTGCTGGCGATGGAAGGATTCGCCGATAAAAAAGCGGATAACCTGCTGGCGGCCATCCGCGCTTCAGCCGGGCAGCCGTTAAACCGGCTGATTACTGCCCTTGGCATTCATGGCGTGGGCGAAGTCGCCGCCGGGGACCTGGCGCGCCACTTCCCCGATTTGGAAGCCCTCTCGCGCGCCACAGCCGACGATTTGCAAGCCATCGAAGGATTCGGACCCAACACCGCCGCCGCGATTGTCGATTGGTTCAGCCGCCCCGCCAACCTGGCCCTGCTCGAGAAGTTGAAAGCGGCGGGAGTCTGGCCGGTGAGCAGTGGACAGTCATCAGTGGTCAGTGATCAGTCTTTGGTTGGATTAACGTTTGTCGTGACCGGCACGCTTCCCACGCTATCGCGCGAGGGCGTCAAGGAATTCATCGAACAGCATGGCGGCAAGGTGACGGACAGCGTCAGCAAAAAGACCAGCTACCTCGTGCTGGGCGAAAACCCCGGCTCGAAACACGAGAAAGCCCTGGCGCTGGGCGTGCCGATTTTGGACGAATCCGGGTTGCGAAATCTTGCGAAGGGATAAACAAAAACTCCGAGTTGAAGAACTCGAAGTTTTTGAGCGGGTGACGGGACTCGAACCCGTGATATCTTGCTTGGGAAGCAAGCGTTCTACCACTGAACTACACCCGCTTGTTGCTGCGAAGTGAGATTATAGCCAGCCCGGCGGGGCGTGTCAAGCCTGGCGGTTGAGCAGTTTCTCGGCCAATTCGTACAAGGCCGCTCCGGCCGCGCCTTGCGGGTCGGCGGCGCGCAGGTTGTTGAGGGCCAGGTCGGTCATCTGTTTGGCGGCCTCGTAAGTATAGCCATACGCCGATTCGCTTGCCAGCAAGTCGGCTATTTCTTGCACTTCTTCCGGCTTAATCGGCCCCTGTGCCCAACGCTGGGCAAACTTCCCTTTTTTGCCCAGCCCGGCCAGCACCGGCAGCGAATTTTTGCCTTCAACCAAATCGGAGGCCGCCGATTTGCCCGTCTGGGTTTCATTGCCCCAAATACCAAGCAGGTCATCTTGCGCCTGGAAGGCCAGCCCCAGATAGTGACCAAAGGAGCGGTATGCTTCAATAGTTGCTTCATCGGCCCCGCCCAAGAGGGCGCCAATTGATGTACATGCCGCCAGCAGCGCGGCGGTTTTACCGCTTACCATCGGCCAGTAGTCGTCCACTTGTAAATCTCGGCGGCCTTCGTAAGACATATCCAGGTATTGCCCGCGCGTCAGGTCAAGGCAGGTGTCGTGCAAAATTTTCGCAGCGCGGATGACTGTTTCTGCCGGGTAATGCTTCGCCAGGTCTATAATAGCCTGATTCGACTGGACAAAAAGCGCGTCGCCAACGTTAATTGCCATAGGCGCGCCCCATTTGACCCAGACAGTGGCGCGCCCACGCCGCTTGTCAGAGTTATCTTGCACGTCGTCATGTACCAGCGAGAAGTTATGCACCAGTTCGACAGCGGCGGCGGCTGGTAGGGCAGATTCCCATGTCTCGACGTTGCTTGACGGCTGACCAGTGCTGGCTGCTGTAAGCAATACCAGTAACGGGCGGATACGCTTGCCAGCCGCTTCTGGCCCGGCGTCTTCGCCTGTCCAGCCCATGTGATAGGTTAGCATTTCGTGGAAGGGTTTGGTGCGCGGTTGGTCGAGTCGCGCCACCTGGCGCTGCAATTCGGCTTCTATGGCGGGCAGCATGGTAGGAATCAGTTCATTCAGGCTCATCAGGGTTTGGTCTCCGTGGGCGAATTATACCTGGAAGGGCGCCCCTGCAAGTTTTCCCGTTAAAAACGGTAAAGCCCTTATTTTTTGAAGATTACCTTCCTGGCGGATACTGTGGGCAGGTGACCTGGTAGTCTTGCCCATAAAAATATTGCTGCCACTCATCTTGGGTAAAGTTGCGCCGGGCAATCCGACAGGCAGTTTCAATCCACAGTTCTGGGTTAACCGTCCACAGAATGACTTCATTACCTACACTAGCAAGGGTTGCGCCATCGGGGAAAAATATCAGGTCGAAGATGGTATTGGTGTGTTTGTAAAGCGGGCGCGCCAGCGCCTGGCTGGAATTTACATCCCACAGCACAAGTCCGAAATCGGTGTAGCCCGCCGCCAAGATTTTACCATCGGGGCTAAAAGCCATGCTGCGCACCCTGCCTTTTTCATTTTTCAGCACCTGGCTGCCGGCTTTCGCGCTGATATCTGAATTCCAGATGGTAATGGTGCCATCACGGTTGCCCGATGCAAAGTAGCGGCCATCGGGGCTGAACGCCACGCTAAGCACCGGGTTAGAGGTTCCTCCCGCCATAATTTCGGTCTTCTCGCCTGTGTTGACATCTATCACCATCACTTTGCCGCTGTAGCCAAAGGCTAGTTTCTGGCTATCGGGGCTGAAGGCAAGTTGGAAGGATTCATACTGTTCGGTCAGTTGCGCAATTTCAGCCAGGGATGTGGCATCCAACAAAATGATTGTGTTTTTATTAAGCCCAACCGCCAAAATCTGCCCGTTGGGGCTGTAGGCCAGTAAAACGTTTTCGTTGTTCGAGATTTCGCGGTTGGCCGAATCCCGCTTAATGGAGACAGCCGTACCGGTAGGGGTTTGGGTTTGAACATCCCACAAGATGATGTTCTCTTCTTCGCAGCGATATGGGTTGCCCTCAACCGGGTTGCAAAAAGATGATGCAACGGTATTGCCATCGGGGCTGATGGCAAGGGCATCTAACGTGCCTTGTTGGACGGTTTGAGCCTGGCTAAGCCGAACAATTTTCTCATTCAAACGCGAAACACTCCAGAACTTAAGCATACTGTCGCTGCAAATTTCCTGAGTATCTTCTTTGCAGTTGAAAATATTCTTGGTTATCAGGCGCGCGCCATCGGCGCTCAAACCGACGTGAGTGATAAAACCGGAATTGGGTGTTTGAAGCACGGCCAGGCTGCCAATGACGAAATTTAGCAACTGCGCGCGCGCGCGGAAGTTATCATCGGCGCGGAGGGATTGAATGGCTAACAAGACCGCTATTTCTTGCTGGTTTTTATTAGATGCCAGAATGGATTGCGCCACCAACTCGCTGGATTGCGCGATGAGAGCTTGTTCATCTGCTTTGGCTTTGGCAGACTCGGCGTTGGCTTTTTCAACCGCCACCTGAGTTG
Source organism: uncultured Anaerolinea sp. (assembly GCA_964388215.1). Lineage (GTDB taxonomy): Bacteria > Chloroflexota > Anaerolineae > Anaerolineales > Villigracilaceae > UBA5195. The sequence continues at coordinate 6,018 of CAYLZI010000123.1, read as the reverse complement.
CGGCAGCGTATGCAATCACCTGCTGCTCAACAGCCTGGGTGCTGGCAGCATAGGCCGCGCTGCGTTGAATAATTGCCTGCGTGCTGGCCGCCTGGGCAGTGGCCTGCTGGGCAATTGCCAGGGTGCTGGCCGCCTGGGCAACTCCCTGTTGTTCGATGGCTTGCGTGCTGGCAATTTGGGCGTTATAAGCGGCAGCATCGGCAGTTTCTTTGGCATAGCGCAATTCTTCGTTGGCGCTGGCAGCATCAAGACCAAAAAACAGCGCTGCGATGAAAAAGACAAAAGAAATCACCGCCCCGGCCAGAATCATCCGGCGCTGTACTCGGTCGCGCTTTTCGCGGGCGCGCAGACTGCGGCAGGCTTGCAGAAAGGCGGATTCTTCGGGCGTTAAAAACAAGGTCTCAGATTGCTGCTCGGCTGTTTCAAGTTCGTCCCCGCGCAAGAGCAAGCCTTCGCTGCGCCCCTGCTCCTGCCACAAAACCGCCTGACGCTGGAACAGGCTGAGATTAGACTCGAACCAGCGCCAGTTGTCATCCTGCACGGGTTGAATCAGGCGGTCATGGGCCAGTTCATACCAGGTTTGCCCGGCGCGTTTTTCAGCGCGGATGATGTGGGTGTTTTCTAACTGACGAACAGCATCATTATCCAGTCCGTCGCTCGCTTCAGCGCCCATCCGTACCTGTGAACGGATGCCTTCGGGAGTAATCAACCTACGGTCGAACCAATCGCGGATACTACGCTCGGAAACGCCGGTGACTTGCGCCACTTTGGAAACGCTTAATGCATAATATTCGGCCAGCGATTGGTTGACATCCACAACGCCTGCCAGGTCGGCTTCGTCCACCTGGTTATCATCTGCGGCTTTGGTTTCCCACAAACGATAACAGACCACCTGCAATTGCACTGGCTCGATATACAACCCCGGCTGCGATTTGGTGGTGCCATCCAACTGTTGCACCTGCACCTGGCGCAGGTCGTTCACCAGTTTGGCAGCAGCGGCATCAGTAAACTCGCCCTCCACATCATGCGCCGGTTTTTGGATGGCCTCCAGCGCGGCCTTCTCGCCCAGCAATTCTAGGTGGAAGGTGTTGGAGAAATACGTCGGCACGCTGCGCGCGTATGGTTCCAGCGCGGCAACATAATCGGTGCGCATCACGAACAAAGCCCAACGGTCGCGGTTTTTTAGCGCGGCGCCCACTTTGGTAAAAAAGGCGGTTTTGGCAGCCCGGTCGGTTGGGTCAATGGTCAGCACTTCCTCGAACTGGTCAAAAATCAAGAACTCTGGCCCATCGCGTTTGTCTTCGAGCGAACGAAACTTAAGATAATCATCCAGCGACATGCGCGCCAGACGGTCTAGCTCAATATGGGTTTCGTCTGGATATTGTTCTTCGAGCGAGAGCAGGGTGCTGAAAGTGTAACGGTCAAACTGCTGGCTGTTTTTTAGTGTGTCGGTAATTTTCACCAACTCTGCCGATTTTTCCAGGTTGACGCGAATAACCTGGTAAACAAAAAAACCTTCCCCTTTCAACTGTGGAATCAACCCGGCCCGCACCAGCGAGGTCTTACCCGCCCCAGAAGGGGAATGCAGCAGGACGATTCGTTCTGCAATCAGACGGTCGGTCAATTGGCGGCGCTCGCGGTCACGGCCATACATTTTCTCGTTAAACTCAAAAGAACGCGGGCCAACATAGGGATTTTTCATGTTCATCCCTTCCCTCCTCATGCCTTGTGCGGTGATAAGCGCGGCGATAGTTCTTTCATAAACTCACGCGCCGTGCCCCAGTAAATGTTGATTTCGATATCCGACCCACGCGCAAAGTACGTTTCGAGATAGCGACGGGCGCGCCCCGGGTTGAGCAACCGGCCCTCCTCCGGCTCGATTTGCGCGGCGATATGGGCATGCCGTTTAAGCAGGTTATTGCCTTCTTTGGCAAGCAGGGCCTGCAACAAAACGCGAAAACTCCACTCATCGGTTTGAAATCCGAGGAAGAGCAGCGCAGAATCGGTTAACGCGCGTCCTACCTGGGCAGGAATATTCTTGATGTGGCGGGTAATGCCAATTAAGAAGGCAAAAGTATCATCTTCGGTTAACACCAGCGATTCGGGTTGGCTGAGCAGGCCAAACAGGTGATAAACCAGCGGACGCTCAGGCGTGGGGTCAAAGTCATCATCACGGCTGTACATGGAAGGGTCGGTTTCCTCGCTAAATTCGCGCCAGGGGCAGACCATCGTCGTCGGCTGCCTCCCGGCGGCGCGCAGGGCAGCCTCCAGCAATTCATCCACATTGGCCGTGATGTAGACCTTAGCCGGCATTTGCGCCAGGATTTTATGCGGCTCAAACTCATCACGCGGCAAAAGTTGCGCGCGGGCCGACTCAAGCATCGTCTCCACCGGGGCGGCATCATCTCCCAGGCTGGCGGGCAGGCTGACGCGCTTGCGAATTGCAGCGCGGATATGCGCCAACCACTCATCCTCGGCAGTGAACCGCGATTGGTCTACTGCCCGATACTGCGCCACCTGCGGCAGCGATTCTCGTTCATGCGCCGAAAGCGGGTACTCCAACTCATCGGCCCACTGCTGGGTCAAGTCGCGCTGCGTTCCCATCAGCGCATCCAGCAGGCCTGGCCCCAAAATTGGCGTGCAACGCCCAGATTGGATTCCACGCAACAGGGAAGGCCACTTTTCAAACTCGCCGCGCGGGCCGCCAAAGCCAGGGGTGTACCACAGCCGTCCACTTTTGAGCCGCGTAAACAAGCAGGGTCCCCACCAATCGGGTTGTTCGCGCACCAGGCCGCGCGCCACGCACAAGGCGCGGTCAATTTGCCCATCCTTTTGCAATTCTGTAAAAAAAAGCGGCATGAACTTCGCCACCGTCTCCATTAAGATATTGGTCTGCATTGCCAATACTGCCGGGATGCCCGCCTCAGCCAGGCGCGGTCCCAACGAAGCCAACACATCGCCCTCGCCCCTGCCTGCGCTTTGGCACGAAGCCAGCACAGCCAGCCGCGGGCGTTTTTCCAACTCGCGGATGCGGTTAACCAGTTCATTCCCCTGCACCCGCGCAATACCGCCTTTTTCATCTTCAAGCCATAGCAGAGACTCGTCTTTTACAAATGTGCCATGCGCCACCAGATAAAGGATATCGTAATCTTCAGAAGATAAGGCGGATAGCATCTCTTTGAGCGATGCCCGCTCGAGGACATGCACCCCAACCTCCCCCAGGCTGGATGTGATGGTTGCTGTTTCGGCAGATTTATCCACGCTGGCGAGTTTATAGGCATCCAGGCCGCCTGGCGCGGCGATGACCGCCAGCGCCTTCAGCAAACCCTTTGCGCGCGGTTTAATGGAGCGCCAGTCGCTGCCCGAAAGATAACGGGAGAAATGAACATTCTGGTCCGTAGAGAGGGTGACGCCGCTATATGGGTCGAGCAGCGTTTCCCAACGCAGGTTGTGCAAATCAAGCGCGGTTGGGTGAATATTCAACCGCAAACGCAAAACGGCTCTGGCTTGTTCGGTGGCCGTCCGCGCCTGGGCAAAGGCCGCGCGCAAAGGTTCAGAAGCAAACAAAGATTGCGTTAACACCTGACCATATTCTTTGATTTCTCCGGCCTGCAAGCGTTCTTGCAGTGCGAGCCGGTCGAAACTGGCATAAGCCGCCTGGCCTGCCCCCAGGCGCACCTCCGTCTGATGGGCTGGGTTGCTGTCAGAATAATGAAAATCTACTGCGTATTGTTGGTCTTGTCGGTAGATTGTCAGTTCGAGATCGGCGCTTGGGTTCATGCGCGCCTCCTGTCTTATCGCGTGGGTGCATCTCTGAAAACCCAGCGTTTCTGCGAAGAAACGCTGGGGCGGCCCCGCCTGGGCATAAAATCGCCTTTTCTGGCAGGAAAACGGGCAAACTGTGCTTCAAGCACAAAACTTTGGTGGCGCGACAGTTATGTCGCATCACAAATTTGGAGTAATAATACCCTAATTCAAGCATATTATACGACTTGCGATGGATTTTTCAACAAAAACAAAAAGTCCGCATCGAACGGACTTTTGCGATATTGGTCAATCCTTTTTGCGGCGTGTTCGCGCCATGATGTTCAGCAAATCTATCAGTTCACGCAGTTTTTCAGGCGCGGCGCTGTCGGTTGTCAAGACGGTATGCTTCCCTTTTTTGCCTTCCACCTCGATTTTGTGGGTAAACTGGTCTATACCGGGGCGCGCGGGCAAGATTTGGGCAGGCAGGTCAAAAAAATCCAACGCATCGAGCAGGTCGCGCAGTTGTTCTTCCTGCTCTTTGGGCAAGTCGTCTAAGTCGAAACGGATAGAAAGTTTCAGCCCGGCAAATCCGCCGGTGCGCTCATATTCAATGCGCAAGTCGCTCATTTTCGCATCAATCCTAATGAACGGAAAACTGCTGTCAGGCAGCCATCACCTGGAGTGGGAGTGGGCGTAGGAGTGGAGGGAGGCGTGGGAACCGTTTGTCCTGTGACGATTCCGACTGCCGCCCAACCTTTTTGCGCAGCCAACTGCTCCACGCCGCCAGACCCATACAACTGCCCAGCCACCTGGAAAGTTAAATCGGCGGCCTGTTGAAAATTGGATGTAGCGGTCAGTTTATCGCGCAGGGCAATGTACCAGATGTTACCGGCCTTTTCCCAGGCGTAGCCGCCAATTTCAAGCGCCGTGACATAAAAAGCACGATTGGGGATGCCTGAATTGATGTGAACACCGCCGTTATCTTCAACGGTGTTGACATAATTATCCATGTGGCCAGGCTGGGGGTCTTTTCCCAAGACCGGGTCATTGTAGGCTGTGCCGGGGGCCTTCATCGAGCGGATTCCGACGCCCTGGACGTTGGATGTAAACAGCCCCTGGCCGATAATCCAATCGGCTTCGGCGGCGCTCTGATTGCGCTGATATTGCTTGACCAGTGACCCAAACACATCCGACATCGATTCGTTCAATGCGCCCGATTGCCCATAATAGGCCAGTTTGGCTTCATATTCAGTCACGCCGTGCGTCAGTTCGTGGGCGATGATGTCTATGGCGATGGTAAAGCGGTTGAATAATCGTTGCGCTTCGGGCAGGTCTTCATCGCCATCGCCATACACCATTTGCTGGCCGTTCCAAAAGGCGTTGTCATAGCCTTTCATGTAGTGGACGGTTGAATCGAGCCGCAAGCCCTTGCCATCAATGGAGTTGCGCCCATAAATTTCTGAAAACAGGTCATAGGTCAGGCCAGAGCCGTCATAGGCTTCGTTCACTGCCAGGTCGGGTGTCGCCGGGTCACCCTCGCGGCGCGCCGGCACGCCGGGCAGTTTAGAGCCTTCTTGCGCATCGTAAATGATGCGTTCTTTGCCAGGGGCAACCGCAAACGAAAGCACGCTGGCGAAATCGCGCGTGGCCTGGCGCTGGCCGCGAAACTGTTCTGATGCGGCCATTGTCAGCATGGCAAATTCGCGCTGAGACTGGCTGCCATTGTGGATAATTTCCTTGAGCATGTGCGGGGGGATAATGCAAGTGATGGGATGACGGTGCATAATGCGTCCTTTCTCTCCAGGGATAGGCTGGATACGCTTTCAGTATACGAGTATACGCATGGGTTTTCAATAGGATAGAGGTATCTACCTTGACAATGTCACATTTTCGCATAACTTTGCGCCCTCCCCCTAACCCTTTCCCAAAGGGAGAGGGGCAATGTTATTTTTATCAGAATTCTCCCCCCTCGCCCGGTGGGAGAGGGGCTGGGGGTGAGGGAACAGAAGGCGATTTTTCGAATGTGACATTGCTACTCACACTATATAGTTTTCTGGCGCAAATCGGCGAGATGAGATGCGGGACGCTGCGCAGTCCCTGCCTCAAGACATGGAAGTCGGCTGAAGCCGACTTGCCTGGCAGCCCGAAGGGCTTTTTTGTTATGAGGCAGGGCTTCAGCCCGCCGAATTTGACGAAAAGAAGAACGCCATTATTAGTTTGACAATGTCAGATTAGACAAATGTTCTGTTTTTTCGATGGCGCAAGCGAGAT
>CAYLZI010000122.1:0-9363 GCA_964388215.1 uncultured Anaerolinea sp. | reverse complement strand
TTCGTGTGGCTTTTGACGAACTTCAAGCCCTCAAGGCTGCGTAACATGAGTTATTATGAGGCATCTATGGATTCTATTTGCGTTTACTGCGGTTCGGCAGACGATATCCATCCTGAATACAAGCAGGCTGGCCGGTTTATGGGCCAAGCCCTGGCCCAAAACGGCATCCGTTTAATCTTCGGCGGCGGCAAAACCGGCATTATGGGCGCGGTTGCCGATGGCGCGCTGGAGGCAGGCGGCCAGGTAATTGGAGTCATCGTCGAAAGCATGAATACCCCAGCCCTGGCGCATTTCGGCCTCACCCGGTTGGAGGTCACCCCCACCATCCACGAACGCAAGGCCCGCATGTATGAACTGGCAAATGGCTACATTGCCCTGCCTGGCGGGTTTGGCACGTTTGATGAATTATTTGAAACCGTCACCTGGGGGCAAATCGGCATCCACGAAAAGCCGATTGGCCTGCTCAACACACGCCAATACTTCCAACCGCTTATGGCCGCCATAGACCATGCCGAAAAGGAGGGATTTATCTTTCCCGAACACCGCCGCATGGTTTGCATGGCCGACTCGCCAGATGATTTGCTGGCCTGCATGAAAAACCACCAGCACCCGACAGAAGCCGTAAAACGCTGGATGCGCCAGGAATCTTAACGAACCTACCCAATCAGCGGCAGCAAAGCCGCCGGGCGCAAGAATACCCAGGCCAAGATAGCCGCTGCAAGCAAGAATCCGACCAGGGCCAGGAAGAGTTTCCATCGCAGCGGAAAGCGGACAGCCGGGCGGGGCAGCGGCCTAGTTGCCGGAAACAAGACATCCAGGTTGCGGCGGGTATAGGCGGCTGCGGTACTATCGCCCAATTTCTGGCGCAATTTGAGTGCGCGCCGGAATAATTCGGCAGCCTGTGAAATATTCTTCAGCCCAACCAGCCTGGCTCCGCTCTCGTGCAGCGCCCAGGCTTCAGTGGCGCGGTCTCCCAAACGCATGGCCTCGTGCAGGGCCAAGTCTAACACTTTCCCCCAAACATCCCACAAACCGCGCAAGCACAAGAAGGGGACGAGCGCCTTTGCCAGCGCAATCACCTCGGCAGAGCGGCCCGCCCGAACAGCCCAATCTAACGCGCCCAAGAAGTTTCCCAGCTCATCTGCAATAAACTCATTTCCCCGGCTCGCGCCCTCTAGCAGATAGGCAGCCAGTTTTGGAAACACAGCCGCCTCGTTCAACTGCGAGTGGCGGTGGGCCGTCAGCCGCAAGCCGGTTGGCAGGCGCAGACGCAGGCTGCTGGAATACAGCAACCCCAGCGACCCTAAATGCGCCAGGGGCGCATCCACATTTGCGCCTAAAACTACGCTAATCCATTGCCGAGACATCGAAACGCCTGGCGTAAGCGCTGCCGCCGAAAGAATTTTGCGCTCTGCATCGCCAAGTTTGTTGAAAACCAGCAAATAGGCCCGGTCGAGCGCAATAGCGAATGGGTCCATTCCGCCCACCGGGATATTCCCCAGCGCATCCAACGTTTCTTCGGGGGTCACGCCTGTTTCGCGCATCCAATTGCCGATGACAATGACAGCCAGCGAAATATCCTCCAACAGCCCACAGATATACTTGAGCGTTTCAGTCGGCGCAACCCCGGCGCGTTCTGCCAGCAGACGAACCGATTCATCCCTCGGCAGCGGGCCAAGATGCAGGCGCTGGAAATCGCCCCCAACCGGGAAATCAGCGCTTAACAAGAAAACGCCATTCGGAATCAGGTCTGGCAGGGCGCGCTGCAACATCGGCGGCAAGGGAACCTCATCCAACACCACCAGCGGGCGCGTTTTCGAGAGATACGCGCGCGCCGTCACTGCGTCAACTTTCAGCGGCGGGTTCGACTCATAGAGAGCATCGAATAACTGTTGCAAAACATCATCTGCGCCAATCGCCTGGCCTTCAAAGCCAGGCGGTTCGAGCAAGATGACCCCGCCTAGCATAGCCCTGGCCGCCTCGCCCATGATGGCCTGACGCAGCAAAGCCGTCTTACCCATCCCATCTGGCGCATGGATTAATGCAATATCATTAGATGCTATCCAATCATCAATTTTTGCCAACTCTGCCGCTCGGTTGAGAAATTCACCCGGCGCGCGCGGTGGCTGGGGCGCAGCCTGGCGCAGCCTGGCCTGGGGGGCAGACTGGTTGTAAATAAGCGTCCCATAATGCGTATTGACAGCAAAATGCATATTACCGGCGGCGATACTGCCATCCGTATTCGCTTCTACTCGGATACTGGCTGTTTTTGCCATAAACAACACCCCTTATTTCAGCATCAATTGTTCCATTCGTTCCAACGACGCTATTATACACCCGGCGCGGGTGAGAATTACCGAACAAAATAACGCCACCGCAACTACATCCACCCACGCGGAAAGTGATTTTTCAGCGTGCCTTGCACACCCTTACCCCAACCCAGGGGCCAACCCTCCACGCAGACCGCCACCCAACCGCCCGCATCCACTTCCAGGCTTTCACCACGCAAGTAAGCCGCCAGTTCGCTCGAATCGGCACGACAATGGATGAAATTTTTCGCCTCGCCCGGCTTCAGAAACAACGCCAGCGGATGCGCCGGTTCAAAGCGTCCTTTTTTAAGGGAACCCAGCCAGACTCCAGGGTGGATAACGCGCAGGGGAGAGAAATCGGGGTTCTCTTCTGGGACATAATACAACCGCTCACCCAACACGCGCAAGCGTTCTTCCGCCAAATCAACAGTTAACGCATCCCTGGCAAACTCCCGCCAAAACCGCAAATCGGGCGATTCCGTTTTCCGCGCGCTTTTTCGCTTCGGCATCCGCCCCCCCGCATCGCCTGCCGCTTCATTCGCTTTATGCAACAGACAAACGAAATGCCCCTCACCCTCCAACCGGTGCGGAAACAGGCGCGCCGCGCCTTGTAATTCTCTTTTTTCTTTCTTCGTTCCTTCCAACCACTCTGGCCTTCCTCTTGCAAACCCATCGAACAGAGGCAAATTCATCACCCCAAAGTCAGGAGACTCATCCAACAATTGCGCAATCACGGCTTCATCTTCTTCGGGCGCAAAAGTGCAGGTCGAATACAACAAATATCCGCCCGGCTTTACCAGTTTGGCCGCAACCCGCAAAATATTGCCCTGTCGCAGGGCGCAACCTGCCACCATGCCCGGCGACCAATCGAGGCGCGCGCTCATATCCTTGCGGAACATGCCCTCGCCCGAACAGGGCGCATCTACCAGCACCCGGTCGAAGAACGCCCCGAAATGGTCGGCCAGCCGCTCTGGAGATTCGTTTGTGACCACCACATTGCCCGCGCCCCAGCGCTCCACATTCTGAGCCAGGTGCCCCACTCGTTTATTTTTGATTTCATTTGCCACCAACAGCCCCTCTCCGCGCATCAACGCTGCCAGGTGGGTTGTCTTACCGCCAGGCGCAGCCGAAAGGTCAAGAACCCGCTCCCCGGCGCGCATCGGAATCGAAAATAGCAATTCTGCCGGGGCCATTGCCGAAGGGTCTTGCAGGTAATATAACCCGGCCAGGTGATAGGGGTGCTTTCCTGGCTTATCCTCGCCTGCTAACGCAAACGCCGAGGGGCACCAGGGTATGCATCCTCGCAACGCAAACGGCGAAATCTTCTCGAATTCCTCCGCCGAAAGTTTCAGCGTATTCACACGCAGCCCCGATTTTGGCGCAGCAGAGAGCGATTCGGCAAAAGCGGGGTACTCCTCGCCGAGGAAACGAGACATCCGTTCAAGAAAAAGCGGAGGAATGGCAGGTATTGTGTTTGGCATATTTCAATTATACGAGCGAACAAGAAGCGAGCCAAAAGCCGCTGGAGTTTTCCAGCGGCTTTTGGCTCGCTTCTTGTTAAATTAAGGCACAACTTTGATGTAGACAACCAGGTCGGTGCCGAAGGTCTGTCCAATGTCATCTATCATTACCCAATGTCCAATATGGTCCCCTGCTTCCCAGGGCGCGCGCATTTCAATTGCCATATCAACAATGCCGCCTGGCTGCACCTTTTCGTTACCAGAGAAGAAATCGTTTTGACCAAACATGGAATGACCAGCCCAAAAGACAATCCCAAAGCCTTCATCCCAGGCGCAGAAACCAGTATTCTGGATACTCCAGATTTTTGTAAATTTCTGACCTGGTTTCATCACTGTGCCATCGGGAATGGTCACATCGGCCACAAAAACTGAGTTTTTGCAAACCTGCGCGGAAGATGTTGCTACGCCGCCAATGACTGGGGCCGGGGTAAAACTAGGAATGGCGGTTGGCAGGCCGGGAAGGGCGGGGGTATCGGTTGCGCCAATCACCAGCGGCGGGGGGGCGGATGTCGCGCTATCGCCTGTGGTTGCGGGCGTTGCCTCTAATGTTGGGGTTGCCGTTGGAGCGAGAGTTGCGGTTGCTACCTCCGCAATTTCTGTTAATTGGGAAAAGGCCGTCGCTGCCGCAGATGTCATGATTGCGTTCACATCTACTGCGGTTGGCGTAGGCTCTGCCGTTTGCCCCAGGGTACAGCCGGTGAGGGTGGCAAAGATGACAAGGATGAAGAGCGCCTGGATTGATTTTCGGAAACGGTTCATGTGACCTCCAAAATTTGCGGCCTGCCTCAATCAGCGGGCTGCTGTGTCTGTGATTATAACTTAATCACTTATGGCATTGGTGTTTCTGTTTGCGTGGCGGTTCCTGTTGGCGTGGCGGTTTCAGTTGGGGTCACGGTGGGGGTTGCCGTATCTGCCATGGGTGTTTCTGTCATGGTAGGCGTCATGGTAGGCCTGGCCGTGGGCGGCAGGTTGGTTAATGTGGGCGTAACCGAAGGCGGCAGGCCGGTTAGTGTGGCCGTAATGGTTGGGGTGCGGGTAGGGGTTGCCGAAGCCGTGACCAGGTTGGACGAGCGCGCAATGCGCGGCGCAACCCAAATCGGCTTATCGGCATCTGCGTTGCCATTTGCCAGAACCGTCAAAATAAAGGTTACATGTTCCCCTGCCAGCGGGCTCAGGTCGAGGTCAACTGTATAGTACAGGCCGTCATAGATTTCATTGAAACTCCAAAAGGTCTTGATTTTGTCGTTTGCAATTTTGTAATCGAGGCGGAAAATGACATTGCACCCGGCAGCCTGGTACTCGCAGTTGACAATGGCGCGGAAGCGGTCGCCTTTTAGAATTTTGAAAGGCTGGTAGTAGCCCGATAAATAACCGTTGTTTACCCGCTGCGGCACGGTCAGGATGCCCATGCCGTTGAATGTTTGCCCGTTTTCGAGTTTGGGTTTGCTAACTTCAATGGCATAGCCATTTTTGCCGCCCACGTTGCCGGGGCAGCCCAAATCACCCGCGCCAGAGCGCCAGTCGGCATGGCAATATTCGGCAACCAGGTCGAACACGGTTGTCATACTCCCGGCTACCTTGATAGAAACAAAAAACGGCTTTTGGGCATTTTTGCCCAGCCCAAACATCACCCCGGCGGCATTGCGCAAGGCCCAATACCCGGTGTATGCGCCCTCGGTTAGGGGCGCTACCAGGTTGACAGAAACATCTACATACTGACCAGGCGCCACTGAGCCGGGAAGGTTGATTGCTGTAGGGCCGCCCATGCTGCTCCCACTGGAGAATATAAGCGCATAAGATGTCGTCCACGCGCAGTCGCCTGTGTTTTGCAATCGCCAGGTTTTTGTAAACTGCGCTGCAGGGGCAAACACAGTTCCATCTGGCACGGTCACATCTTTTATAAACGCGGCCTGGTCACAACGCCTGGCAACCGGGCTGGCTGTGGCGGTCAGCGGAGCAACTGTTTGGGATGGCGTCTGCGGGGGCAGGGTAGGGAACTGGAAGGTTGGCAGCGCCAGGGGCGTAGGGGTTGCTGTGAACGCGCCCTGGGTATAAATTGCTTCCACCGTGGCTGCCTGCGCGGTGTAAACCGCCTGGAGCGTGGAGGATGCGTTGGGCGTGCCAGAGGGCAGCGTACAGGCTGAAAGTCCCAAAATACTAAACAGCGTAAGGGAGAAGATTTTTACTAAACGCATTTTGACCTCGTATGATTTGCAGGGCAAATTGGCAATTCGTACTGCCGTTTTTGCAGAGGCTGCCAACATCAATAACAATGCGATGCACGTTAAAAGACGCCATTTGTGGTTGTAAAGTTCCTGTTTCAAGCCCCATTTTGCGCCAGAATTCTTTGCAAAATCGCATACTCTGACGAGTTACCCCTCCTGCGGGTTTGCCTGACCTTACTTATGGGCAATTGAGCAGCGCCCTGCCAAATTGCTGTTGATTGGGTTCGTCAATGTATAAATCAACCCACAGGCCGCTTGCGCCGGTTGTCCATTCAAATTTGACAGGCTGGCTGCCTGCTTTATCAAACTCAAGCGAACCGTTGTTGGCCGGGCCGCTTGCGCCGTCGCTGCGTATCCAGGTATAGGTTACCAATCCGCTTTTGTTGGCAGTGATTGTGGCTGTAACGGTGTATTTTCCTGCCGCGCAGGTCCCGCTGTGTTCGATGTTGAATGATACGCTGGTGACGGCGAATTGGGTTGCTCCACTATCTGAAGCGCCCGGTTTTACCTCGATTTCTACAAAAAACGACTTGCTGTTGTATCCCTTTTCGATGGGCAGCATCTCGCCCGCTGCATTGCGCAGACGCCAATATCCACGATATTTCCCGGCCTTAGCGGGCGCTGTCAGCGAGATGGAAATGTCAATTTCTTGCCCCGGGGCCACTGCTTCGGGCAGGGACAGGCTTGCAGCCCCACCCATCGCTTCGCCTGAATCAAAAACCAGCGCATAAGAGGTGTTCCAGGTGCAGGAACCGGTATTTTTAAGTCGCCAGGTCTTGGTAAATATTGCCCCTGGGCTGTATCGGGTTCCGTCTGGCACGGTCACATCGGCCATAAAACGAGCAGAATCGCATAGAGTAGAGTTGTTGCTGGTAGGCGTAGCGGTTTCTGAAGCGGGGGCGAGAGTCGCCTGGCTATCTACAGTGGGAATTGGGGCATTGGTGGCAGTTGGGAGCGGCGTGGCGGGGGCGGGCGTGGCCGCAACCAACAGGGCGTTTTGAGTTAATTGCGCTTCTACCGTTTGCGCGGCGGCAGTGAATATAGTGTTGGGACCGTTTTGCGCCGGGGTTTGGACAGACGGCATGTTACATGCGCTAGCAAGCAAAGCCATCGTCAAAAAAAGCGTGAACAACATGGTTGTCTTCATTGCGCAATTTCCTCGCCAAAATGCTTATTCGTCACATGTGTAGGTGAATCGGATTCTATCGAATGAGATGTCTGCGCCTTCGTAGGTGGTGCGAAGTGATACCCATCGCTCCCAATTTTTGTCGTGGTCAAGCGTCATTGTCCAGGTAAAAAAGACCTGTTTAGAACCTGCCTCTGTAAACCTCAGCCTGCCGCCCTCGAATACCCCATCATCAGGCTGGCGGTCCCATTCATAGACAAGTTCGCCAGGCCCATTGACCGTTATGGTCGCGGAAAAAGTATATCGGGCCCCGTTGGCATCGCAACCCTTTTTGGGAGTACGAACGACTGGCCCATAGATGACTTTTGTCACGTCAAAAACATTTTTGGGTTTATCGGCAACCTGGATGGAAACGGTAAGGTTAGAATCGAGTTGCCCCATCCCAGCGCTTCCCCCGCCAGGCACGGCCAACCGCCACTGGCTGGTGTATATGCCGTTGGCTGTCGGTGAGGTGAGCGTAACCGAAACATCCACTTCCTGCCCCGGGTAGACAACTCTCGTTAATGGAAAACGGATTTGTTCCCCCATTTTATCTCCGCCGACTTGTACCATTGCAAAATTGGCATCCCATTTGCAACTGCCGCCATTTTTGATGCGCCAGGTTTTGGTAAAAGTTTTGCCGGGCAAGATGACCATTCCATCAACAATGGTGACATCCATGACATAAGTGGCATAAACACAGCCAGGTGTGTACTCATACGATGGGCTTGCGCCCGTCCCAGCCGTGGCTGTGGGCAAGATTTGTTCTGGTTCAAGGGTGGCGGCGGCGGTGGGGACAGATGCAACCTGGGTTGCCAGGTCAATTAAGGCTTGCTGGGTAAAGCGCGCTTCGGCGGTTTGGACGGCGGCAGTGGCAATTGCTGCCGCATCGGGGGTTGGCTCTGCGGGGGTGGGCGCGCCGCAGGCACTGATAAAGAGCGCGCAAGCCACGAGCAGGGAAAACATCTTAGCAAAGTTTTGTTTCATTTTTTATCCTTTCGTAAGCGCAATAATTATACACACCTTTGCGGGCATGGATTTTTAATCACAAAGCGGAGACCCGCTCTTGTGCATGGCCTCCGCTTTGTTTGGCAGGAACAATTCATTTACGGCGTTGGGGATGGAAGAATGATGATGGGCGGAATGGTGATAACGGGTGGAATGGTGAGAATGATGATTGGCCCAAACGTTGGTGTTGGAGACGGCAGAGGGGTCACAGAAGGAGTTGCGGTAGGCGGCGCTACTTTGATATCAACAAAAAAGGCCGCTCCCTGAAATCCATTTGCTACTGGCAGTAATACGCCAGCCGCATTGCGTAGTTTCCAATACCCGCGATAGGAACCAGCTGCGGCGGGCGATTTGAGTGTAACGGAAATATCCACTGTTTGGCCGGGCGCCACAGAGCCAGCCAATGCCTGGGTAACGGGGCCGTTCATCGAATCGCCGCTGTCAAAAACCAACTGGTAGCCGCTTGTCCAGGTGCAAACGCCGGTGTTTTTAAGCCGCCAGGTTTTGGTAAACGTCTCACCTGGCTGGAAGACCGTGCCATCTGGCGCAGTGACATCGGTGATGAATTGGGCCTGGTCGCAAATCGGCGTTGGGCTGGCAGTGCTGGACGGGGTGCTGGTCTCGGTGGGTGGCGCAGGGGTCTCGCTTGGCAGAGGGGTAAACGTGGCCTGGGGTGTGAGCAACGCATCCAGGGTAAATTGCGCCTGCACCGTTTGCGCTGCGACAGTCAAGAAGGCGTTAGGGTCAGGCGTTTCGCTTTGTGCTCTGGGTAAATTGCAGGCCGAGAAGATGAATGCGGCGGTGATAAGTATTAAAATTAAGTGGGGGCTTTTCCTCATGTTCTACTCTCCTCTCAAATAGGGCACGATTTTACCCCGAAAAAGGATAATTTTTATCCCCTTTGGTTATGGCAGGACAGGCTTAAGCCTGTCCTGCCTTTGACCCGGCCATCCACAGGCCGAGTTGTTCGCGGGTGACTTCGGCAGTGTTGACAGTTGTCACAATTTGGCCGTGATACATGACCGCAATGCGGTCTGCAAGGCTCATGATTTCATCCAACTCGGCAGAAATCAACAAGACAGCCACGCCCTGGTCGCGCATCAGGACAATTTCTTTGTGAATATACTCGATGGAGC
>CAYLZI010000121.1:0-9584 GCA_964388215.1 uncultured Anaerolinea sp. | reverse complement strand
TGTATTTTGGCGCGCCGCTCAAAATTCCCAAAGGGACCAACCTGTCTGAACTGCTCGTCCTTTCACCCCGCAATGAATCGTTTGGAGCGGTTGTTGATGGAACCGCCATCAACGTCTACGGCGGCTTCGAGCCAGGGCAAACCTATACCCTGACCCTGCCCGCCATGCTAGCCGACAAATGGGGCCAAACCCTGGGGCAAGATGTCCAGTTTACCTTCCGCGAGCCAGATGCCCAGCCCTCGCTCGATTATGGCTCTTACAGCCAGGAATTATTTACCCGCCCCAGCGACCCGGTCTTGAGCGCGCGGGCGGTCAACGTGCAGACCATCATCATCTCGCGCGGCGCGCTCACCCTCGATGAGTTCCTGCGCCTCGACAGCGATTACAACTTCAGGCAAAACTTCGTCCCATCCGACTACGAAACCTGGACAGCGCGCCCGAACCTGCCGCGCAACCTGAACCAGCCGGTCGAGTTTACGTTGAGCGAGGGAAGGCTTTCGCCCGGCTTGTACCTGGTGCAAATCGATTCACCCGACATTTCATCCCGCTACAGAAATCAACGCCTGCTGGTCACCAGCGACATTAATGTAACGGTCAAAGCCAGCGCCACTGAGGTGCTGGCCTGGGCAGTTGATTTGCGCAACCAGCAACCGGTCAGTTTTGCCACCGTGCGCGTTTACGACGAAAAAGGCGGGCGGATTGCCAACGGCGAAACCGATGCCGACGGCTTGTGGCGCGGGGCAATTCCTTCTGGGAGTTCGGCGCGGATGGTGGTGGTCGGCAAGCCCGGCGAGGAGCAGTTTGGGGTCGGCTCGCCCAACTGGAACCTGGGCGTCAGCCTCTGGGATTTCGGCTTGCGCTTCGACCCCAACGGCCCCCGCCCGATGACCTATCTTTACACCGACCGGCCTGTTTACCGCCCCAGTGACGTGGTCTCGCTGCGCGGCATTTTGCGCAGCCAATACGATGGGCGCTACAACGCAAGCGGCATCAGCAGTGTGGTTTTGCGCCTGAGCGACCCCAATGGCCCGGTGGAAGAGCGTAATGAGCCAGTTTCGGAGTATGGAACTTTTAACGGACAATTTGCCCTGCCCCAAAATGCCATTCCTGGCGGGTATAGCATCTCCATAGACCTGGGCGCGAACCAGTGGGTGGAGGGTGGCAGCATCTACTTCAAAGTAGCCGACTACCGCAAGCCAGAAATTAACCTGAGCGTGCAAATGCAGCCCAACCCCGCCTCTAGCGGTGAGCCGCTGACTGGCCTGGTGCGCGCCGAATACTTCTTTGGCGCGCCCGCCGCCGACTTGCCCTTCAAGTGGTCTCTCTACAGCCGCCGGGGTTATTTCGCCATTCCCCCTTTTAGCACAGGCATCTACGAAGGAAACTGGCTCTCATTGGGCGAGAATTTTGGCTACGTTTCTCAAAGCGGCGAGGGGCGCACCGACGCCAACGGCAAGTTTGTCATTCCTCTCGAAACTATCGAAGTGACAGATACCGCCGAACTAACCCTCGAAGTGACCGTCACCGAAAGCGGCGGATTCCCCGTCAGCGCCCGCGCCACGCTCACCCTCCACCCTGATTCGTTTTATATCGGCATTCGCCCGCAAGTCTGGTTTGGGCAGGCCGGCTCGCCCATGAACTTCGACCTGTTGACGGTGGATTGGAAGCAGAATCCCACCTCCCGCGCCGCCCAGGCCGAATTTAAGAAAGTGCGCTGGGAGCGCGAAGAGATCGGTTATGGGTACAACTTCACCCCCATTTTTACCCCAGTCGAGAGCAAAGCCGTCACCACCGGCGCGGAGGGGCGCGGCGAAGTGGCCTTCACGCCCGCCGAATCTGGCACTTACGCCCTGGAAGTGACCAGCGGCAACGCCAAAACCCAACTACTGTTATGGGTGGGAGGGGCACAAAACGCCGCCTGGCCCAACCTGCCCTACGACCAACTGCGCCTGACGGCAGACCAGGCCGAATACAAACCCGGCCAAACTGCCGAAGTGTTCATCCCCAACCCGTTCGAGCAACCTGCCCAGGCATTATTGACCACCGAGCGCGGCACATTCAAAACCGCCCAGGTGGTCTCTGTCCCGGCGGAGGGCTACCGCTTGCGCCTGTCCATCAGCGAGGCCGAAGCACCCAACATCTACGTCTCAGCCACCCTGCTGGGGCCGGGCGCGAGTTTCAGGCAGGGTTACATCAACCTGCCGGTTGACCCCGCCGCCCTGACGCTCAACGTTGCCCTGAAGGCATCACCCGAAAAAGCCAAACCCGGCGACGTGCTGACCCTCGACCTGACCGTCACCGACCAGGAGGGCCAGCCCGCTCAGGGCGAGTTTTCGCTGGCGGTGGTCGACCTGGCCGCGCTGGCCCTGGCCGACCCCAACTCTGAAGACATTGTTCCGGCCTATTACAAAATCCAGCCGTTGGGCGTGCGCACCGGGCTGACGAATGCCATCTCCACCCGCCGCTTGTTGGATATGGGCGGCGGCATGGGCGGGGGTGGCGGCGAGGACATCCTGACCATCCGCGAGGACTTCCCCGATACCGCCTACTGGAAGGCCGACATCATCACCGACGCCCAGGGCAAGGCCCAAATCACGCTGACCCTGCCCGATAGTCTCACCACCTGGCAGGTCGAATCGCGCGGATTGACGAAGGACACAAAAGTTGGGCAGGCCCGCGTGCGGGTCGTGACCACCAAAGACCTGCTAATTCGCCCGCAGACGCCGCGCTTCCTGGTGGTGGGCGACCAGGCCGAACTGGCGGCGATTGTCAATAACAATACCGCCCAAGAGCAGCAGGCCACCGTCAGTTTAACGGCGAGCGGCTTCCGGTTAGATGAAAACGTCAAAGCCGAGCAAGCCGTCACCATCCCGGCCAGTGGAAGAATCCGGGTGGCCTGGCGCGGCACGGTGCAAGATGTCGAGACGCTCGACGCTGTTTTCGCCGTCAAATCCGCCAATTTCCAAGATGCTGCCCGCCCAAATGATGGGAAAATCCCGGTTTTGCGCTATGCCGCCCCACAAACCTTCAGCACTTCAGGTATTTTGGCGGATTCTAATTCCACGCTGACCGAGATACTCGCCCTCCCGCGCACGTTCCAGCCGCTGGGCGGGGAACTGACCCTCGAACTCTCGCCTTCACTGGCTTCTGCTATATTGACTGCGCTCGAATCCCGAACCTTGCCCGACCCAGCCTGGAGCACCGAACAGATTCTCTCGTACCTGCTGCCCAACACCATCACCTATCTCACCCTGCAAAGCGTCGGCATCGAAGACCCAACCCTGCGCGCGCGCCTGGAACGCGACATCCGCGCCGAGACCGCGCGCCTGCTGGCCGCGCAATTTGAAGATGGCGGCTGGCCCTGGGCGCTCGGCAGCGACCGAAGCGATGTTTACCTGACGGCTTACATTGTGTATGGGCTGGAGAAAGTGAGACAAAGCGGCCTGGCTGGCGATGAAGCGACCCTGCTGGAAGCCATCCAACGCGGGCGCGATTACCTGTTTAGCACTGCCGAACCGTTCACCAGCGACGTTGGCCTGACCGATTCCTTTGGGGCAAACCGCGCCGCGTTCTATGCCTTTGTCTTGCAAGAGACTGGCAGCCTGAACAACTTTGGCTATATCGCTGACGAATTGTACAGCGAACGCGAACGGCTCGACCCTTGGGCCAAAGCCATGCTTGCGGCGACGCTCTCACGCTACAACCCGGCGGATGAGCGCATCAAGGCCCTGGTTTCAGACCTGGAAGCGGCGGCCATTCGCTCGGCGACCGGCGTTCACTGGGAGAGTAAACAGGGCGGTTGGATGACGCCTGGCTCGCCACTCTATACCACCGCAATTGTCGTCTACACCCTGACTGAGCGCGACCCGGCCAGCCCACTGGCAGCAGACGCGGTGCGTTACCTGGCCTCGCAACGAGGGCCAAAGGGATGGTGGGCTTCCGATTACGAAAATGCCTGGGTACTCCTGGCGCTGAACCGCTTCATGGTCGCCACCGGCGAATTTCGCGCCGATTTTGGGTTTTCAGCCGGTTTGAACGGCGCAGACATTGCTCAGGGACAGGCCTCCGGCCCCCAAAACCTGACAACCGTTACCACTGTTACCCCCTTGAGCCAGATGATGCTGAATGGCGCGAACCAACTCACCATCAACCGTCAGGCCGGGGTGGGGCGGTTGTATTATCGCGCCATGCTGTCGGTGTTGCGGCCTGTCGAAACGGCGCCCGCCATCAATCAGGGCATCGCCGTCAGCCGAGAGTATCTGCAATGTAACGGAACCGACTGCCAGCCGGTGGATTCCTACCAGATGCGCGAGGATGAATCGGGCCGCATCACCGTGCGCGTGACCGTGACGATTCCCAACGATGTCTATTACTTCCTGGTGGAAGATTATGTCCCCGCCGGGGCCGAGATTCTCGACCCCTCGCTCAAAACCAGCCAGCAGGGCGAGGAAAGCCAATCGGTGGACATTCAGTACGATGAGAATAACCCATTCGCAGCAGGTTGGGGCTGGTGGTATTTCAACCGCCCGCAAATCTACCGCGAACGAATCCAGTGGAGCGCCGAAACCCTGCCCGCCGGGACGTATGTGCTAACCTATACCATCATCCCCTCGCTGCCAGGCGAATACCGCGTTCTTCCGGCTCACGCCTGGCTGGCCTGCTTCCCCGAAGTGCAAGGGACGACAGAGGGAGATGTGTTCAAGATTTTGAAGTGACGAGCGCGAGAGAGAAGGCGCAAAAGGGTTTACCCGCCAATCTGGTTCATTGCTCGGTTGAGCGGGATGATGCCTTCCTCCAGCCCGTGCCCCCAGGGCTTGTTCCAAACGCCATCTAATATGATGTGGCGCAGTTCTTCATCACTTGCGCCATTGCGCATGGGGGTCAACAGGTCGAGTTCCTTTTCGCGCAGCAGGCACATTCGCAGCACGCCATCGGCGGTGAGACGGGCGCGGGTGCAGGCCGAGCAAAATGGAACCGTTACCGATGAGATAAAACCCAACTCGCCCTTCGCGCCGCGAATGCGGTAGATGCGCGCTTCGCCGTCGTATTTTCCGCTGGCTTCGAGCGGCCCAAACTCAGATTCGATTTTCTTCTGAATATCTCCGGCAGTAATCATCTGGCCGGTTTGAACATCGGTGACACCGGCAAAGGGCATCATCTCAATAAAGCGCATTTGCCAGGGGCGGTCGAGGGTCAGCGCGGCCAGGTCAATCACGTCGTCTTCGTTGTGACCCTTCACCACCACCCCATTCAGTTTGACCGGCGTCAGCCCGGCTTCTTCGGCAGCCAAAATGCCCTCCCAAACCTGCTCCAGTTTTCCCCAGCGCGTTAAGCGGCGGAACTTATCGGGGTCGAGGGTGTCTATCGAAACATTCACCCGTTGCAGCCCGGCCTCCTTGAGCGGCTTGGCCAGTTTCGAGAGCAGAATCCCGTTGGTCGTCATCGAAAGTGAGCGGATACCGGGCGTGGACGCAATGCCGCGCACCAGTTCAACGACATGCGCCCGCACGGTTGGCTCTCCACCAGTTAAACGGATTTTATCGAACCCCAGGCGAGCAAACAGGCGCACCAGCCGCATAATTTCGCCGTCTTGCAGCAATTCTGCGTTGGGCCGGAAGATCTGGTCTTCAGGCATACAGTAGATACAGCGTAAATTGCAGTGGTCGGTCAGGGAAATACGCAAATAATGGATATTCCTGCCAAAGCGGTCAATTGCCATAAGCACCTCGCAAAAGTTTTACCGTTAAGTGTTTCAATTATACAGCCTGCCGGGAGGGGTAATTCGTAATTCGTAAATGGTAATTCGTCATTATTCTCCCCCTGAAAAAGTCTCCCGGCTTCGGATTCCATGCATGTCAACTGAAGTACAATAGCGGCACGATGAATACCTTCCGATTGGCGTTGCTCCTGGCCTCCCTGCCAGCCCTGGCCTGCCGCCCCGTCATTGCAATTGGCTGGGGCGAGCTGCTCATCTTCCTCTTGTTATTCCTGCTGCTGTTCGGTCTGCCGCTCTGGCGCTTTTGGAAGAAATGGCGCGAATTTAAGAAAGAAATGAAGCGGGAAAAGGCTTGACTCGTTGCTATGGTGAGATTCTCCCCCCGCCCCGGGCAAGTTCTCAGCCTCATCATTTTCTCGCTCTTCCTGGCCTCGTGCCTGTCTCCCGTTATTGCGGCAGTTCCGCCGCCGACGGAGACCCCGCTGCCCACGCAAACGCGCGAGCCAACAGCCACGCAAACCCCCAAACCGACTCGTTCACCTACCCCCAGCCCAACGCCCAAGCCGCTCATCCAGCGGGTGTTGATTATCAGTTACGACGGAATGCGCCCGGAGGTAATAGACCTGGCTCCCATGCCCAACCTCCAGATGCTGATGCAAACTGGAGCATACTCGCTCACTGCCCAAACCACCTTCCCCAGCGCCACCCTGCCCGGGCACGCTTCCATGCTGATGGGAATGTGTCCCCAAAAGCACAGCGTGGATTGGAACGACTATGACCCAACGCAAGGCTACGCCCAGGGCATAGATATTTTCGACCTGGCCCGCGCCGCCGGTTTGCAAACCGTGATGGTAGTGGGCAAACAGAAACTCATCCAACTCACAGAACCCGAAAGCCTGGATGTCTACAAATACATCAACGACCGTGACCTGGTTATCACCGATTGGATTTTGGAAAATTTCCCGGCGAATTTCGGCCTGATGTTCGTCCATTTCCCCACCATCGACTTTATGGGGCATGAACACGGCTGGCTCTCATGGCAACAACTCAGCGTGGCGCGGCGCGGCGACGAGGCCCTCGGCAAACTGCTGGCGGCCCTCGACGAGCGCAGTATCCGAGACGAAACCATGATAATTATCACATCCGACCACGGAGGGCATGACGAGGCGCACGGCTCGCGCAACCCGCTCGATATGACCATTCCCTGGATACTCTCCGGCCCCGGCATCCGCCCCGGCGAACTGGCCTCACAGGTCCAGACGACCGATACCGCTGCCACCGCAGCCTGGGCGCTCAAACTGCCGCTCCCCCCCGAATGGGACGGCGTCCCCATCAGCGAAGCATTTGGCTTCCCCGCCCAGCCGCGTCCGGTTCCCTTTTGTCCGTGATTACAGTGAGCAGTCATCAGTAAACAGTGACCAGAATTTTGATTTTCGATATTCTAAACAAGGACGAAAACAACATGCTCGAAGGTCTCGATTTCGTATTCATTGGCCTGGCGGCGCTGGCAGCCGGGGCCATCAACGCCCTGGCGGGCGGCGGCACGCTGATAACCTTCCCGGTGCTAATTGCGGTCGGCGTCCCGGCGGTTATGTCAAACGTCACCAACACGGTAGCGCTGCTGCCCGGCTACCTGGGCGGCACGCTGGCGCAGTGGAAAGATACGAAGGAACAATCTCACCGCCTGTGGTACATCCTGCCGGCCAGCATAGTCGGCGGCTTGCTGGGTGGGATTTTGCTGCTCTACACCGGCGAAAAAATCTTTCGCCAGATTGTCCCCTATCTCATCCTGCTGGCCTCGCTCCTGCTGGCGGTGCAAGACCCGGTGCGCAAGTGGCTGGCGCGGCGCGCCGCGCAGCACAGCGGCGGCAAAGTCTCCGCGTTGTGGAGCACCCTCCCGATTGGCCTGGCGGCCATCTATGGCGGTTATTTCGGGGCCGGGCTGAGCGTCATCGTGCTGGCCGCGCTCGGCCTGACGATGGATGAATCGCTGACGAAATTGAACGCTCTCAAGCAGGGCGTCGCCTTTAGCGTTAACGTGGCGGCAGCGGTCTTTTTCGTTTTTTCGGGGCTGGTGGTATGGGAAGTGGTGCTGGTGATGGCCGCCTGCGCGCTGCTGGGCGGCTGGCTGGGCGGCAAATTGGCCGGGTCGGTAAAACCCGCCACCCTGCGCTGGCTGGTCGTTTCGATTGGCATGGTCGTGGCGGTGATTTACATCGCGCGCGGCTAATGTGTGACGGAATTTATTCCGTCTGCTCCAGCCGCTCGTGAATTTTCTCTAAAATCCCGGCAAACTCGCCCGCCGGGTGCTTGCGCAGGATGGCTTTACGCGCCTCGCGGTCGAGCCTTCCCAGGTTGAGATATTGCATAGCATGTTTGCGAAACAAGCGCTCGCCGTCTTCCTCGCCATAGAAGGCGATGTTTTTCTCCAGGTGACGGCGCATCGTGGCGCGGGTTTGTTCGGGCGAGACCTGCTCCCGGTTCAGGCGCGAGAAAACCCAGGGGTTGGCAATCGCGCCGCGCCCAATCATGGCCGCGTCACAGCCGGTGACATCTTTCATGCGCTGGATATCCTCCACCCGTTTGACATCCCCGTTCCCAATCACCGGGATTTTAACGAGTGATTTGACCTCGGCAATCGCATTCCAATCGGCCTGGCCGCCATAACCCTGCTGTTTGGTGCGCCCGTGAAGGGCAATCAGCGCCGCGCCGTTGTCCTCCGCGATTTTGGCAATTTCGTGATAGTTCAGGCAGTCATCCCAGCCCAGGCGCATTTTGCCGGTGACGGGGATGCGCAGATGGGAAGTTAATTTCTGGAAAATTTGGCCCACTTTTTGCGGCGAACGCATCAGCCCCACGCCGCAGCCGCGGTGAGCCACGCTTTTGGCCGGGCAACCCATATTAATATCGATAATATCGGGGCCTAAATCCTGCGCAATCAGCGCGGCCTCAAGCAATTCATCTGGGCTGTCACCGTAGATTTGGAACACCACCGGGCGCTCGCGCTCCTCGTAAGTCAACTTGGCCCTGACGCGCCGAAACGAGCGGACGATGTGCTCCGCTTTGACAAACTCGGTGTAACTCATGGCTGACCCCAACGACCGGCACAACGAGCGAAACGGCCAATCGGAATAACCATCCATCGGCGCGAGAATTGCGTCACCGTAAATCGGAACATCGCGGACAAAAAAGACAGGTTCACTCATAGACGAAATCATATCATCATTTTTGGGCTATCGAGAAGGCTGCTCGTTTATGGTATGATACATGCGCCTCAGGCTGGTCGGGCGGTCGCGGCTGCGCGAGTTCGCAGTCGAGGAAAGTCCGCACTCCATAGAGCACGGCGTCGGATAATACCCGGGGCGGGGCGATCCCTCATTCTTGGGGGCCAACCTGCCGGACAGGGCCACAGAAAACAGGTAGCCCCTCACCCCAACCCTCTCCCACAAGGAGAGGGGGACGGGCGGGGTGATAGTGAAAAGGTGGTGTAAGAGACCACCGGTGTCCGTAGTAATACGGGCGGCCTGGTAACCCCCGCCGGGAGCAAGGTCAAGCAGGGACGAAGTGGTCCGAGGACCAACGGGAAATGCGCTCGTTTCCCTATGCGCCTCCTGTTCAGGAGGTCAGTCCCGGGTAGGCTGCTAGAGCGGCGTGGCGACACGCCGCCAAGAAAGATGACCGCCCAGGCGCAAGGTTCGCCTTGTTGCTGGACAGAATGCGGCTTATAGACCGGCCTGAGGCATTTTTTGTATTTTAGATGCGGCTTATCCCCATTGAGGGGCGCGAGACCGGCCTGAGGCATTTTTTGTATTTTAGCGCAAAGACAAATGAGTAAGCAGGATAGTGGTATAATCGGGTTATGAAAACG
>CAYLZI010000120.1:0-9648 GCA_964388215.1 uncultured Anaerolinea sp. | reverse complement strand
TTGGAGAACGCTATGTCGGAATATGAAATGCAGGAAATGGAATCACAGGAACAGCTCGACGAGCGCGTCATTGAGATTGCCCGCGTCGCTAAAGTTGTCAAAGGTGGCCGCCGCTTCCAGTTCCGTGTTACCGTCGTCATTGGCGATGGACACGGTAAGGTTGGCATGGGCGTAGGCAAGGCGAATGCCGTGCCGGATGCCATGCGCAAGGCTACCGAACGCGCCCGCAAAGATATGCGCTCAGTATTTACATTTGGGACGACCATTCCCCATGAAGTCATTGGGCGTGTGGCCGGCGCTAAAGTTTTGCTCAAGCCTGCTTCTCCTGGTACGGGCGTTATCGCTGCTGGTGGCGTGCGCGCGGTGCTTGAGGCGGCTGGCGTCCGAGATATTTTGACCAAGTCTTTGGGGTCGGCGAATGTGTTGAATGGCGTGATGGCGACCTTCCAGGCGCTGGACGCTCTCAAATCCCCTGCCCAGGAAGCAGCCCGTCGAGGCAAGCCTGTCGAAGAGCTGATGCCGTTTTGGGAACGGAGGAAGCATGCCTAATAAAACCGAGAATAAAACCTTGCGTGTGACGCTGGTGAAAAGCCCGATTGGTTTTCCTGAACCCCAGAAACGCACGGTGAAGGCGCTTGGGCTGCGTCGCATGAATCAGACGGTTGAGCATGCCGATACTCCCGCTTTGCGCGGGATGCTCAACGCAGTCGTTCATCTTGTGAAGATTGAAGAGTAGGAGCGATAGATGAAACTCCACGATTTGACCCCTAACCCGGGCGCGAAGAAAGAACGCAAGCGCGTGGGGCGTGGTATTTCGGCTGGGCAGGGTAAAACCGCCGGTCGTGGTACCAAAGGCGCGGGAGCGCGCTCTGGCGAGGAAGGAAATCTGTACCGTCAAGGCGGCAACCTGCCCTTTTTCCGTCGCTTGCCCTTCATGCGCGGTGAAGGTTTTACTCCGCCTTTCCAGGTGGAATTTAATGAAGTCAATCTCGACCAGTTATCTGCATTCAAGGATGGCGCGGATGTGACCCCTGAATCGCTGGCCGGTGTCAATTTGCTGCGGAACCCTCGCAACCCGATTGTTATTTTGGGGCGCGGCGAGATTAATGTCCCGCTTAAGGTGCGCGCGCACCGCGTTTCAGCTGGCGCCAAAAGCAAAATCGAAGCCGCCGGTGGTTCCGTTGAACTGATTGAAGGCTAATCCTTCCCACAAAGAACGTGGGACTTTTTCAGGAGACCTGACATAATGAAGAATACCTGGTCAGCCTGGCGTTACCTGTGGAAATCGGAAGACATTCGCCGCATGTTGCTGGTGACTCTGTTGTTGCTGGTTCTTTACCGCCTTGCGTCGAATGTCCCCGTCCCAGGAATTAACGTCGCCGCGCTCGAAGCATTGCGCGCCCAACTCAGCCAGTCCGGTGGAAATTTCTTTAATTTCCTCGACCTGCTTTCAGGCGGCACCGTTTCGCGCTTTTCACTCCTGTCTATGGGTGTGTATCCCTATATTACTGCCCAGATTATCATCCAATTGCTGGTTCCTATCATTCCCTCGCTGCAAAAACGGATGCAGGAAAACCCTACCGAGGGCCGCAAGTGGATGCAAAAGTGGACGTATTACCTTGTTGTGCCGATGTCTGCGCTTTCAGCCATTGGGCAGATTAATATTTTCAACTCGATTGGCTTACAGTACCAAATTGGCAATATTCTCGATTTCGGTTTTTCCGGCAGTCAGATTTTGCCTTCGGCGGCGGCGCTTCTTGCCATGATGGCTGGTACCATGTTTGCCATCTGGCTTGGTGAACTGATTTCTGAATACGGTATTCGCGGACAGGGACTGTCCCTTATCATTTTCGCTGGTATTGTGTCGCAGATGCCCACCAACCTGGGCGGTATTCTTGCTGATGAGCAATATCGCTGGATCATGCTGGTCTTGATGGTGGTTATCATTGTTGCGACGATTTTTGCCATTGTCTATGTCCAGCAAGGGCGACGCCATGTTCCAGTTATGTACCCAGGCCGCCGGGTGGGTAACCGCATGTCCATGCCGGTTAAAGCCTCCCTGCCGCTTATGGTGAACATGGCAGGCATGATTCCGCTCATCTTTGCCAGCGCCCTGTTACAATTTCCCGCCATATTGGCCAGCTACTTTGCAACAGACCCGACTGCTTCCTATTACAACTTCGCCGTGAGTGTTCAAACGACATTTGGCGGCAACTCAGCTACATACTGGATCACCTATTTTGTAATGGTTGTGGCCTTTACCTTCTTCTACACCGACGTTCTCTTTACCCAGCAGAACTATGGCGAGAATCTGAAACGGGTCGGTGCGCAAATCCCCGGCGTTAACCGAGGGACACCCACCCAAAAATATCTTACAAAAGTGCAACGCCGTATTACCCTGCCAGGGGCGTTTTTTCTCGGACTGATTGCGATTCTGCCTTTCCTGTTGAGCCTGATTTTACAGTCGTTCAACATTGGCTCGGCTTCTTCAAACGCAGGCTTATTCCTTGTTTCATCATCTGGCCTGCTCATTGTAGTTGGTGTAGTTCGTGAAACCTTTGCCACCATTGATGCTGAACTGAAACTGCACGGCTATCAGGATTCAATCTTGGTTCGCTAAACCAGTATAAAAGGTGAGAACAGATGCCCACATACATCGTTCTGCTTGGCCCCCCTGGGGCGGGAAAGGGAACGCAAGCAAAGGTGCTGGCAGAGAAATTTGACTTGCCGCATATCTCCTCGGGAGACATCTTCCGAGAGAACATCAAGAATGATACCGAGTTGGGTCGGTTGGCTAAAACATACATTAGCAAAGGTGAACTTGTGCCGGATGATTTGACCATCGCCATGATTCGGGAACGTTTTTTACGCTCGGATTGCGCCAATGGGTCCATTCTGGATGGTTTTCCCCGCACCCCAGCCCAGGCGGATGCGCTTTGTGCCATGCTTAAAGAGTTCAATGGTAAAGTCAATCTTGTCCCGTTCATTACCGCGCCTGTTGACGTTTTGATTGAGCGACTTGCAGGGCGGTGGACTTGTCGTGTCTGTGGGCGGGTTTATCATGAGCGTTTTAACCCTCCGAAAACGACAGGTGTCTGCGATATAGATGGCGGCGAGTTGTACCAGCGCGACGATGACAAAGCCGAGACGGTTGTCCATCGCATTGATGTTTACCAGAACCAGACTGCTCCGTTAATCAATTACTATAAAGAACGAGACGTTTTGGCTGAGATTAACGGTTTTGCGCCAATTGATGAAGTTTCAGCGCAGCTAATGTCCGCTTTGAAACATTAATAACTGTGTTAGGAAAACATGTATTTATGGATTGGGCTCGTCAAATCAACCTG
This sequence comes from uncultured Anaerolinea sp., assembly GCA_964388215.1. Classification (GTDB taxonomy): domain Bacteria; phylum Chloroflexota; class Anaerolineae; order Anaerolineales; family Villigracilaceae; genus UBA5195. The sequence continues at coordinate 6,301 of CAYLZI010000120.1, read as the reverse complement.
AAAACCCCTGCCGAAATCGCAATTATGCGTGAAGCCGGTCATATTAATGCGTTGGTGTTGGCGACCGTCCGTGAAATGTTACAACCCGGTGTTTCTACAGCAGACCTCGACGCGGCTGCCGAGGAAGTGCTGAACAAACACGGTGCTGTATCGCCATTCAAGGGTTATGGGTATCCGCCGTTCCCAAATTCCATTACCGTCAGCATCAACGAAGAATTGGTGCATGGAATTCCGACAGCGAGCCGAAAACTCAAAGAAGGAGAGATTGTCTCGGTTGATTGTGGCACGGTCTTTGAAGGATATGTGGCCGATTCGGCATTTTCTGCCGGAGTTGGGGAGATTGCTCCCAAGGCCAGGAAACTTTTGGAAGTGACCGAACAGGCTTTACAGGCTGGAATTTCTGTAATGCGGCCTGGTAGTCGAACCGGCGATATTTCAGAGGCAATACAGCAATATGTGGAGAGCCATGGTTTTTATGTTGTGCGCGAATATACCGGCCATGGCGTTGGGCGTCAAATGCATGAAGGGCCGCAGGTCCCAAACTATGGGAAGGCTGGTACCGGCGTGCTTTTACGCTCTGGCATGGTCATCGCGCTTGAACCAATGGTATTGGTAGGCACGCACAAGACACGAATTTTGAAAGATAAATGGACAGTGGTGTCAGCAGACGGCTCATTGACGGCGCACTTTGAACACAGTGTTGCCGTAACCGAAGGAGAACCCCTCATCCTGACTGTCCTGTAACGGACTGCGACACCCAAATTCTGGACGGAATATAACGAAACGAGTATAATCGTAACTTCGGCTGTTCGGGCGCAATAGTGTGCCCACTGAAGGAGAAAGGCACTTATGAAAGTTTCACCATCCATTCGCAAACGTTGCGCGAAATGCAAAATTGTTAAGCGCAGTGGCAGGCTCTTTATCATCTGCGAAAACCCCAAGCACAAGCAGCGACAAGGGTAGAAAATTATGGCACGCATTGAAGGCATTGACCTCCCTCGCAATAAACGCGTCGAGATTGGTTTGTCCTACCTGTATGGGATTGGACTGACCCGTTCGCGTCAGATTTTGGCGGATACCAAGATTAATCCCGACATCCGTATTAAGGATTTATCGGAGGCTGAAGTTTCCGCTCTGCGCGAATATATTTCCAAAAACTTCGTGGTTGAAGGTGACTTGCGCCGCGAACAGCAGTTAAATATCAAGCGGCTGATTGAAATCGGTTGTTATCGTGGAATGCGCCATCGTCGCAACCTGCCGGTTCATGGACAGCGCACCCGCACCAATGCGCGCACCCGCAAGGGGCCGAAGAAGACCGTAGCCGGGCGCGGACGCCGCCGTGGCGCGAAGAAGTAATCCTGGAGGAAGTAGAAAATTATGGCACAGAGTGTACGCCAGGCGCGCCGTTCCACCGGCGCAAAGAAAGCCAAGCGCTCGTTATCTTCGGGCCAGGTGCATGTTTTTGCATCGTTCAACAATACGATTGTGACAGTGACCGATGCCGCGGGCAATACGGTCACTTGGGGCAGCGCCGGTTCGGCGGGTTTCAAAGGCTCGCGCAAGAGCACGCCTTTTGCCGCCCGATTGGCCGCTGAACAGGCCATTAAAGCCGCGCAACAGATGGGTTTGCAGGAAGCAGATTTGATTGTGAAAGGGCCTGGCCCTGGTCGTGAATCTGCCATTCGCGCAGTCCAGTCTATGGGAATCAAGGTTCGCTCGATTTCTGATAAGACCCCGGTGCCGCATAACGGCTGCCGCCCCCCTAAGAAGCGCCGCGTGTAAGGTTTGGAGAGGTAGTAAACATGGCGAAATATCTTGGACCGGCTTGTAAACTATGCCGGCGTGAAGGTGAAAAACTGTTTTTGAAGGGCGAACGCTGCTTTACTGCGAAGTGTTCATTCGAGCGTCGTAGCTTTGCCCCTGGTCAGCATGGAAAATCCGGTGGACGCTCCCGTAGCGCAACCGGTCGCGCGTCTGACTTTGCGCGCCAGTTGCGCGCCAAGCAGAAGGCGCGCCGCGTTTATGGAACAATGGAACGGCAGTTCCGACGTTACTATGAAGTGGCCTTGAAGAGACGTGGTCTGACGGGCTTGAACCTGCTTCAAATTCTCGAATCGCGTCTCGATAATGTTGTTTTTCGATTAGGCTTTGCCGCTAGCCGCGCCCAGGCTCGTTTGCTGGTAACGCATGGTCACTTTACAGTCAATGGCCGCCGCACAGACGTTCCATCCATGTTGTTGGATAGTAGCGATGTTATTCAGGTGCGCGAAGGCTCTCGTGACGGCACTTATTTCAAGGAATTGAAGGACATTGCCGAAAAGCGCACGTTCCCGGCCTGGCTTAACCGTGATTTAAAGAATTTGACCGGTACTGTTCAACGCTTGCCGGAGCGCGCAGAGATCGACGGTAATTTGGAAGAGCAACTCATCGTCGAATTCTACTCGCGCTAATGGCTCCCGGTATGTCTTTGAGACAATCCCACAAAGAGCATGGGACTTTATCATGCCTGTTTTTCAACATAGGGAGAGGTGAACCGTGACCGGCTTATCGAACATGGTTATGCCAAAAATCGAGCGCGAGGCCGAAGCTCGAAATTACGGAAAATTTGTTGTCAGCCCGCTTGAACGCGGTTATGGCGTTACAGTTGGCAATGCCTTGCGGCGCGTCCTGCTCTCTTCCCTGGAAGGGACAGCGGTAACATCGGTGCGAATATCGGATGTCTTACATGAGTTTAGCGATATTCCCGGCGTGCGCGAAGATGTTATTCAGGTCATGTTGCAAATCAAGCAGTTGCGCCTGAAATTAAACGGCGTAGAATCTACCCGGATGCATCTCGAAGTGCGAGGCGAGGGAATGGTCACGGCGGCGGATATTATCGCCCCGTCAGAAGTTGATGTTATTAACCCTGACCTGTACCTGTTCACTGTAGACAGCCCAGGAACCCGCCTGGATATGGAATTTACCGTTGAACGTGGTCGGGGCTACTCCCCCGCTAATGACCGCGCCGGGCATCTACCCATCGGCGAATTGCCCGTGGATGCCATTTTTAGCCCGGTTAAGCGCGTCAATTGGGAAGTGAGCAATGCCCGCGTTGGGCAAAGCACCAACTATGACCGCTTAACGCTCGAAATTTGGACAGACGGTACCGTCTCGCCCGAGCGGGCCCTCAGTACTGCCGCAAAAACGCTGATTGAACACCTGCGTTTCATTGCTGGCGTGAGCGAAGAGACCCTCACCATTACAATGGAGAAGGAAGTTTCTAGCACGCGCTTGAGCAGCGAAGTGGCTGAAACCCCAGTGGAAGCGCTCGACCTTTCTGTGCGAGTCTTCAATTCCCTCAAGCGCACTGGGATTACGACAGTAGGTGATGTCATTGACCTTTTGGAAAAGGGTGACCAGGCTGTTATGTCCATCCGTAATTTTGGCGAGAAGAGTCTGGATGAATTGCGGCTGAAAATGGTCGAAAAAGGCTTCATGAAAGACCAACCGATTAACGCGGAGTAATTGAAAATGCGACATCAGGTAGCAGGATACAAACTTGGGCGCAGCAAGGGCGCGCGTATCGCCTTGCGGCGCAACTTAATCAAACAATTGTTTACGCATGAACGTATCACCACCACCCGCGCCAAAGCGGAAGCCGTGCGTGGCGAAGCGGAACATATTATCACTATTGCGCGCCGTTCAGCGCAAGTGGAAGATGTAGCCAAAGTCCATGCGCGTCGTTTGGTGGCCTCTAAATTGGGAGGTGGCAATGAAGTCGTCAAGAAATTGTTTGACGATATCGCCCCCCGCTTTGCATCCCGCAACGGCGGCTACACTCGTATGCTCAAATTGGGCTTGCGCCAGGGTGACGCCGCTGAAATGGTGATGCTTGAACTCGTAGAAGAGTAATCAGTAAACAGTGAGCAGTAGTCAGTGAGCAATCAACGCGAACGCTTATTCCTGATAACTGAATACTGGTAACTGATTACTGATTATTGAACGTGGCACGTTACCAGATTATTCTTGCTTACGACGGCTCAGAATTATCGGGCAGTCAGCGGCAGGCGAAAAGCCGGACAGCGCAAAGCGAACTCGAAGATGCGTTGCGCTGTCTGAATTGGCCGGGACGCTCTATCTTGTTGGCAGGACGCACCGATACCGGTGTTCATGCATCGGGCCAAGTGGCTGCCTTTGACCTGGACTGGAATCATCCGCTCGATGAATTGGTCAAGGCGATTAACAGCCACCTGCCCCCAGATGTAGCTGTTCGCGGCGCAAAAATCGTCCCCGACGATTTTCACCCGCGATTCGACGCACTCTCACGCTGTTACCACTATCGTCTGTACTGCCAACCTGTGCGGAACCCTTTACGGGAGCGCTACGCATGGCGGTTATGGCCTTTCCCACAAGCAGAAGCTTTGCATGCCGCCGCGCAACTTCTCATCGGCAAACACGATTTTGCCGCTTTCGGCACCCCGCCCCGGCCCGGAAGAAGCACCGAGCGCACCGTGATGAAGGCTGAGTGGCAGCAGCAGGGCGATGAGTGGACGCTTGAAGTCCAGGCGGATGCCTTTCTGTATCGCATGGTGCGCCGCATGGTTTACATCCAGGTGGCAGCCGGGCAGGGAAAACTTCCAGCACAGGCAATTGCCGATTTACTGGAAGGCAGGCCGCGGGTCGTTCCGGCTGGTCTTGCCCCCGCGCAAGGCCTGACGCTCGTCGAGGTAACTTATCCCGAATAATCTGGTTATTCCCACAAAGAACGTGGGACTTCCCCACAAAGAACGTGGGACTTCCCCACAAAGAACGTGGGACTTCCCCACAAAGAACGTGGGACTTTGTCAAAATGTCTGTAAGTGGAGAGACAACCGTGTATAAATCGTATTACCCCAAAGCCAGTGAAATCCAGAATGACTGGGTGGTGGTGGATGCCGCCGGTCAGAATTTGGGTCGCCTGACGGCTCAGATTGCCACACTTCTGCTTGGCAAGCATAAACCAACCTTTACCCCCGGTGTTCCGATGGGCGATTACGTGGTCGTAATTAATGCATCACACATCACCTATACCGGCAGCAAAGAAAACGAAAAAATGTATCATAAGCATTCCGGCTACCCCGGCGGGCTGAAATCGGTCACTTTGCGTGACCAGTTGAAAAAACACCCCGATCGCGTCATCCGCGATGCTGTTTGGGGCATGTTGCCCAAGAACAAGTTCAGCCGCCAGGTTATTAAGCGTTTGAAGGTGTACGGCGGGGCTGAACACCCGCACGGCGCTCAGGTTGAGAAATAAGGAGTAAGACACGTATGGCGCAGTATTTTGAAGGAATTGGACGCCGCAAGGAAAGCACCGCCCGCGTGCGCGTTTCGGCTGGTTCGGGCAAATTCATCGTCAACGACAAAGAAGCTTCGGCTTTTTTCACCCGCCCTGGTGATATGCACTCGATTATCTCCCCTCTTTCTGCGATTGGGCAGGAGACCAATGCCTATGACATCACCGTCCTCGTCAATGGCGGTGGTGTGACCGGGCAGACCGATGCGGTTACGCTTGGGCTGGCGCGCGCGCTGGTCAAGATGAATGCTGAATGGAATTCTGCCATGCGCAAGGCTGGCCTGCTGACCCGAGATGCTCGCATCAAGGAAAGCAAGAAACCTGGCCTTAAGCGCGCCCGTAAGGCTCCCACCTACACCAAACGTTAAGTTAAACCCCCTTGGGTTGCTTTTCTAGTGCGTAATGCGTAATACGTAAGTTTTCTTACGGATTACGCATTACGCATTATCGTTTTACGGAGTTGACATGCTCTCTGCGGAAAATTTTTCCACACTCTCGCGCCTGTTGGAATTGGATTCGATTCAATCGCTATCGATTGTGGATGGAAAGATATTCTCATCCCGTCACGTGCCGCCGTTTTCGACCGACGCGCCGGCGCTTATCACCGCTATCGAGACCGAATCCCAACTCGAACAGGTGGCCCGCGTCTTGCGCGCCGTCTATCCCCCCGACCATGCGATTCGGTTGGTGCGTTTGCCCGCTGGCGAAGTGACAGAAGTTACTCTGGGCGTGGCGCGCGGTGAAGGCTGGGATGCGCTCTACCTGCCGCCGCTACCCACCGGGACATCCTTCGAGGCTTTTCAGGAAATCATCGCTCATCTGCGCGCGCCCGATGGCTGTCCCTGGGACCGCGAGCAGACTCACCAGACACTGCGCAAGCATTTGATAGAGGAAAGTTACGAAACCCTGGCGGCGATGGACGCGGATGACCCAGGCAAAATGCGCGAGGAGTTTGGCGATTTGCTCCTGCAAGTTGTCCTGAATGCCCAA
>CAYLZI010000119.1:0-9840 GCA_964388215.1 uncultured Anaerolinea sp. | reverse complement strand
CCTGCTTGATTGCATAAACCCGCAAAACATTACTTCCCTTTGCGTCAGCTATTGCCCACTTTTCCATTGTTACCAATTCTGGAACGATCACCAATTCCTAATTCGCACTTCGCAATTCACCCAGGAGCCTTCATGTTTGACCTTCCCGATTCTGAAATTTTGCCCCTCTCGCGTGAACACGTCTTTTATACCTGGTCGGCGCAGGCCAGGGTCAACCCGATTGCCGTCAAGCGCGCCGAAGGCGTCTACTTTTGGGACGTGGACGATAAGCGTTATCTCGACTTCAATTCGATGACGATGTGCGTCAACATCGGGCATGGCAATCCGCGCGTCATCCGCGCCATGCAGGAGCAGGCCGCCGAACTGCCCTACGCCGCGCCGGGGATGACTACTAAAATTCGAGCGCTCGCCTCGAAAGCGGTGGCCGAAATTACCCCCGGCGGACAACTCTCGAAGGTCTTATTCACCCTGGGCGGCGCGGATGCCAACGAAAACGCCATCAAACTGGCGCGCGGTTACACCGGGCGGCACAAGATTCTTACCCGCTACCGTTCCTATCACGGCGCGACGGCCGGCGCAATGGCCGCCACCGGCGACCCGCGCCGCCATGCCTGGGAACCGAACCTGATGCCGGGCGTGGTGCATTTCCTCGACCCGTATCGCTACCGCTCCACCTTCCATCGCGCCAACCCGAATATTTCCGAGGCCGATTTCGCCCAGGATTACCTGAACCACCTCGAAGAAATCATCCTGTACGAAGGGCCGGAGACGATTGCGGCGATTTTGATGGAGAGCGTGACCGGCACGAACGGCATCATCATCCCGCCCGAAGGCTACATGCAGGGCGCGCGCGCGCTGTGCGACAAATATGGCATTGTGATGATTGCGGATGAAGTGATGGCCGGTTTTGGCCGCACCGGCAAATGGTTCGCCATCGAGCATTGGAACGTCGTCCCGGACATTGTGACAATGGCGAAGGGCCTGACTTCGGCGTATGCCCCGCTCGGCGCGGTGGCGATGAAGCCGGAGATTGCGGCAGCCTTCGACGAGCGTGTTTTTGAATCAGGGTTGACTTATACCTCGCACCCGATATCGCTGGCAGCGGCGGTTGCCAACATCCAGGTCATGAAGGACGACCGGATTGTGGAACACGCCGCGGCGATGGGGCCTGTCCTCCACAAATTGCTGACCGATTTGGGCGAATCGCACCCCTCGGTGGGAGAAGTCCGCTCGATTGGCCTGTTCGGTATCCTCGAACTGGTGCGGAATCGGGCGACGAAAGAGCCAATGGCCCCCTGGAACAGTTCCAGCCCGGAAATGGTTGCTTTCCGTAAATATTGCGTCGAGCATGGCCTGTTCCTGTACGCGCACTGGCACACCGCGCTGATTATCCCCCCACTGATTATCACCGAAGCGCAGTTGAAAGAAGGCTTCGATGTGCTGGATAAGGCGCTGGAGATTACGGATAAAGCAGTTGTCAGTAATCAGTGAGCGGTCTCCAGTGACCAATGGTCAGCAACAAAAAAACGAGACGTGAGTTAATACCCCACGCCTCGTTTTTTATTGCAAAAAGTGGTTATGGCAGCGGCACGCCCGCCAGCGCCGACTTGGGCGCGTAGGCTACGCCGACCATGCTGCGCCCGGTATGCGCGCCCAGCACCAGCGACATCGGGCCGATGGGCAGCCACTCGCATTTGAATCGCTCCGCAACCAGCTCGCGCAGCATTTCGCCGCCTTCAGGGTTGAATGAATGAAGCACCTGGGCGATTAATTCGGTGCCGTGGGCGTGTTGGTGTGTCATGACATCCACCAACCCGCGCAGCGCCCCCTTAAACGTGCGCGCCTGGCCCTTTTGAATGTAAGTTCCGTTAACCTTCTCCACCCCAATCATTGGTTTGATGTTGAGCAGCGAGGCAATCAGTCCCTTCATGTGGCTGATGCGCCCGCCGTGAATCAGGTATTTCAACTCATCCAGGGTGTAGATGCTTTCGCTGGCATCGCTAATACGTTGGAGCATCGGCAGGATTTTTTCCGCCGCCCAACCATCCATTGCGGCCCGCGCCGCCGCCACCACCTGCCAACCCGCCGCTGCTGAAAGCGTTTTTGTGTTGACATGCGTCACCCTGGCTTCGGGTACCAACTCGGCCCCGGCTTTGGCCGAGTTGAACGTGCCGCTCAGCCCGGCAGTGATGTGGATGGATAAAATATCGGGGTCGTCGGCTGCAAGTTTCCGGTACACTTCCGCGAAATCTCCGGCGGAAGGTTGCGAGGTGGTCGGCAGTTTGCCCGAAGCCTCCAGCAACGGGTAAAACTCCTCCGGGGTGATATTGACCCCTTCGCGGTACGATTTGCCATCCAGCGTTACCACCAATGGCACTGTATGGATATTCAGCGCGTCGCGCGCCTGCGCGTCGAGGTAAACATCCGTTCCGCTGTCGGTTACGATTTGCATAAAATTCTCCTCTGTTTAGGCTTTCAGAACGTGAATTATTGTATCATGCGCCCGCCTGCCCGGTTGCCTTCCTTGTATAATTGATGCAATGACTACTTATTTGTTGCCACTTGAACAAACCCGCCGAGAACTGATAGTTGTCAACTCGCGCTTTATTGCCACGCTCGCTCCGGTTGCCAGCACCGAAGAAGCCCGCGTTTTCATCAAATCTATTCGCGCCGAGTTTGCCGATGCCGCGCACAATGTTCCTGCCTACATCATCGGTGGCGGGAAAAATGTGATTGAATATTGTTCGGATGATGGCGAACCGCAGGGAACAGCGGGACGCCCGGCTCTGACGGTTCTGCGCGGCTCGGGCTTGGGAGACCTGGCGGTAGTCGTCACCCGTTATTTTGGCGGCACCCTGCTTGGAACGGGCGGCCTGGTGAAGGCATATACCGAGGCGACGCAGAGGGTGGTCAATATTGTCCCCCGCGCCCGGCGGATTCAGGTACACCTTGCCTTGCTCGCCATCCCCTATAATTGGCTGGAACGTATTCGTTTAATGACAGCGCGTCACAGCGGGGCGGTGCTGGGCGAGGACTTCGCTGCTGATGTGACTCTGACCCTGCGATTTTCGGTCGAGGCGTTGGGCGGTTTTCAATCCGAATTGCGCGAACTTTCGGCGGGCAAGTTGCAGGCTGAAGTGATTGAAACAAGCGAGATGCTGGTTCCAGCCTAATCCCGCCGCTTCATGGCGTTCTCAAGAATGCTTGACGTTTTCGCTTTCGTATGGCATTCGCCCTCATACCCCTTCGGGGCACTTTCCCTGGCCCTTCCCCCGCCGGGAGAAGGGAATTTCCCCTCTCCCGGTGGGAGAGGGGCGGGGGTGAGGGAGAAACTTGCTTTCTTGAGAATGCCATACCCACCGCTTTTGCTGCTCTTTATCTGGTTGGCTGTCAGACAATAAAAAACCGTCCTTCGACGGTTTTTTATTAGTCGGGGCGAAAGGATTTGAACCTTCGACCTCTTGCACCCCATGCAAGCGCGCTAGCCGGGCTGCGCCACGCCCCGATTACAAGCCCATGCTGTATCACATACAGCGAAGGGGGATTATACCGCAAATTTCTAGAAAACAGATAAGAATTTTCGATGAACGCGCGAAAATTATATCGTCATTCTCCATGAGCCGGAGCCAGCCGCAATTCTGCTTCGGTACGGGCGTTCCAGAAAAATTTCCAGTACATGAATACCGCCAACGAGTAGAGCGCAATGACAGAAGTATAAACTGGCCCAAAGCCATAGTTGACCTGCATCCAGCCGCTGATTGTGGGGCTAAAAGCCCACCCGAAACTATTCGCCATCGAAACCAGGCTGGCAACCGTGACGCGCGATTCAGGTTCAACATGCTCCATCACAAAGGTCTGGTACACCGGGCCAGACATATTCATCAAAGTCAGGCGGGCATAGTGCGCCAGCGTGGACATCCAAAAAACGGGCGCGAAGCCAAGCAGCACCAGGAAGGGGAGGGAAATGGCCTGGGTGATGATGACCAGGTGTGCTTTGCCGTAGCGGTCAGCCAGCGGTGGGGCAATCAACAGCCCAATGCCCATTGCCAGCGCGCCCCAGGCCAGCACGGTTCCAATCACCGGGTCGGGTTGCCCATATTGCACACGAAAGAAGACGTTCATAAATGGCATAAACAATCCCGCGCCAATCGAAACGACCAGCATGGGAATGACCAGTTTGGCAAGCATGACCGGGTGTTTGCGCGCGTATGCAAACGGGTCGAAAAAGGTTTTGTCGGCTTTCTTGATGATGGGAGTCCGCAGCCAGAATAGTGGCGCCAGCCCCAGCACCGAACCAATCGTAATGATGAGTAGCGCACCGGCATAGGCCGCGCTGCTGGTGGCCGAAACTCCCTGTGCATGTCCAATCCAGGTCGGCAGGTATCCGCCGATGGAGTTGCCCACAAAAGCGGCGGCCATTTGCAGCCCAGAGCCCAGGCTAAACAGATAGGTGCGCTCTTCTTCGCCGGAGTTTTCCAGCAAGAAGGGCGCCATCGTCACCATTGAAAGGCTTTGCGCCAGTCCTAGCATGATATTCATCAGGTAAAACATCGCCGAAGTGGGGAAGAGTATCATCCCGCCAATTGCCGCGCTCACGCCCAGGCCGCCCAGCAGCAGCGCATTTTTATGCCCCAGCCGGTCAGCCAGGTAGCCCATCGGGACGGCTGTTACCAGGGCGGTGACGCTGGTAACTGTGATGAGTTGCCCGAGCAGGCTTTCGTTGTATCCCAGGCTCAGTACATAGAAATTGAATAATAGTCGGTATACGCCCAAGGCCGCGCCGGTTAATATTGCGCTGACGAGATACAGTCGAGCATTGCGGCTGAAGGCTCCTACGCGGCGGATGTAAGTTTGGATGATATTGCTCACAGCGTCTCTCTTTTTAGATAATTGTCTAATGCTTTGATAATAATCTAAATGGACGCGCAGGTCAATCCTGATGTACTGGTGATTACCTTGACAATGTCAGATTAAACATTTGTTCTGATAAAACGCCCTCACCCCGGCCCTCTCCTGGTGGGAGAGGGAGAAAATCCATTGAATCTGGGCGTTGTCCCCTCTCCCTTTGGGATGTGTGCCACGCAGTGGTAGAGGGCCAGGGGTGAGGGAAATACTTACGCGAAGATGTGACATTGTCAAAGTAGTTACTTAATTTTTAACACAAAATCGAGCAGATGGGATGAAATCATTGGCGCAAAGAGGCGGTATACTATCTGGCATCCCAACAGTAGCGAGGCAAACTCATGAATCCTACCCAAAAAGTCTTGAACCTGTTTGAACAAATTTCGGCCATTCCGCGTGGGACGAAGCGAGAAGCAGAGTTGCGCGGCTGGCTGAGCGGCTGGGCTGAGCGGAATTCTGCGCCCTGGAACGTGGACGAAGCCGGGAATCTGGTCATCCGCGTTCCGTCCACAGCAGGTTTTGAGAGCGCGCCAATCATCGTCTTGCAAGGCCACATGGACATGGTTTGCGAAAAAACACCCGATTCGCCGCACGACTTCACCCGCGACCCCATCCGGTGTATTGTGGAGGGCGAGTGGCTGCGCGCCGACCGCACCACTCTGGGAGCCGATAACGGCATCGCCATTGCGCTGGCACTGGCGTTGGTGGAGGATGAATCGACTGGGCATCCTCCGCTTGAACTGCTTTTCACCGTCGAAGAGGAGGTTGGTATCGGCGGGGCGAACCTGCTGAAACCGGGATTCATCACTGGGAAAGTACTGCTCAATCTCGATTCTGAAGAAGAAGGCACGTTTATTATCGGCTGCGCGGGCGGGCAGACCACCCGCATCTTTTTACCGCTCACCTTTGCGCCGCTTACATCCCAACAGGCTTACCTGCTCAAAGTGGAGGGCTTACAAGGCGGGCATTCGGGCGTAGATATTCACAAACACCGCGCCAGCGCGAATAAATTGCTGGCGCGCGCCCTGGCGCATCTGAATCGCGTGACCGCTTTGCGATTAGCGAATACGAAAGGCGGCACAGCCCACAACGCCATCTCACGCGGCGCGGAGGCGGTTATCACCTTTGACCCGGCGCGCTTCGAGCGGGTTGAGCACGAATTGCACAATCTTCAGTCTGTGTTGCGCAGCGAATACGCTGCCAGCGACCCAGGCATCATCCTGTCCCTGACCCTTGCCAGCGCCGAGCAATTTGTCACCGCCGCCGATACTGCCCGCGCCATCCAACTGCTTACTGCCCTGCCGCACGGCGTGGCGGAAATGTCGGCCAGCGTGCCGGGTTTTGTCGAAACATCGAACAACCTTGCGACGGTTGAGATTTCCGAGGGCGCGCTTAAGGTCGTCACCAGCCAGCGCAGCACGGTAATGTCGCGCCTGGCCGAACTGACTGCGCGCATCACCGCCATTGGCAGCCTGGCCGGGGCCGAAGTAGTCAGCGGCGATGCCTATTCTGGCTGGCAACCCGACCAGGATTCTCAACTGGTCAAACGCAGCGTCGAAATTTACACCCAGACATTCGGCAAAACCCCAAAGGTGGAGATGATTCACGCCGGGCTGGAATGTGGCGTGATTGGCGGCATTTTTGGTGGAATGGATATGATTTCGCTCGGCGCAACCATCCAAAACCCTCACTCGCCCAGCGAACGGCTGCACATCCAATCGGTGGGACGTGTCTGGCAATATCTGACCGCGTTCATGGAATCTTACCGGTAGCGTGGCGCAAGATGTTATCTTGCGCTCTCAAGGAGAGCAAATGCCCCCAAAATCGTTCCAAGATTACTACCCCGAAAACGTGGCCCACTGTTACGGCTGCGGGCGGCTGAACGAACATGGCCACCAGATTAAAACCTTTTGGGATGGCGAGGAAACGGTAACGCGCTTCACGCCAGAGCAGTTTCACAGCGCCATACCGGGCTACGTCTACGGCGGACTCATTGCATCGCTGATTGACTGCCATTGCACCGGGACCGCCGCCGCTGCGATGTATCGCGCCGAGGGGCGCGAGATGGATACTCAGCCACCCTTTCGCTTTGTAACCGCCTCGCTGCATGTGGACTATCTCAAGCCGACCCCGCTAAACGGCGAGTTGCTGATTCGTGGGCGCGTAAAAGAGATAAAAGGCCGTAAAGTCACCGTTGAAGCCGCCGTCTATGCCGGAGGATCTGTCACCGCGCGCGGCGAGGTGGTGGCGGCGCAGATGCCAGAGAATTTCGCAATGCGTAATCAGTAAATTGACTCGAGTTTCTCCCACCGGGAGAGGGGCAGGGGTGAGGGCGTTTTAGCAGAACAAATGTTTAATGTGACATTGTCAAAATAGTTACCGCCGAAATGTTTTCAGCGCAGGAATACAAAACAGGATTATAATAACCCTGTTTTGTATTATAGGAGCGCGCCGATGTTCATCAACCGCAAAGCCGAACTGGAACTTTTTGCCCGTCTATATGCCTCAGAGCGGGCGGAATTGTATGTTTTATATGGTCGCCGCCGGGTGGGAAAGACTGAATTGCTGCGCGCCTTCTGCGAAGAAAAGCCCCATCTCTTTTTCATTGCCACTCTCGACACCGACTCGGAACAACTGGCTACATTTTCACAACAAATCTGGGCTTTCACCCACCCCGAAACGCCAGATGGATTCACCTTCCCGTCTTGGGATGCCGCTTTCAGCGCCCTGGCCGATTTGCCAGGTCGCCCGCTTATCATCCTGGATGAATTCACCTATCTGATGGGCGGCAACAAAGCCATCGCGTCCATCCTGCAAAAGGTTTGGGATGAGCGTCTAAAACAAACGCGCGTCAAGCTGGTTTTGTGCGGTTCCTATATCGGGATGATGGAAACCGAAGTGCTTGGCTACCAGGCACCACTCTATGGACGGCGTACCCACAGCACCCTGCTTGAACCGCTCGACCTGCCCTCCGCCGCGCAATTTTTCCCAAACTATGCGCCTGAAGAGCAATTCTTGGCCTGGGCGCTGCTCGGCGGTATGCCTTACTACCTGCGCGCCTTCGACGATAGCCAGGATATTTTCATCAACATCCGTAAACGCATTTTAGATGCCCAAGGCGGTGAGCTGTTCAACGAGCCGCGCCTGTTATTAATGGAGGAACTGCGCGAGCCGCGCAATTATTTCTCCATCCTGCGCGCAATTGCCCAGGGGAATACCCGCCTGAATGAGATTGCCCAAGCATCGGGCGTGGGGACAGTGAATACCGTCGCCCGCTACCTTGACCTGCTCCAACAGATGCGGCTGGTAACGCGTCGCGTTCCTGCCAGTGAGTACCAGCCCGAAAAGAGCAAGCGCGGCCTATACCAGATTGATGACCACTTCCTGCGCTTTTGGTTTCGCTATGTACACCCCAACCAGGGTTCCCTCTCCCTGGGATTAGCCGATGCCGTCCTTGAACAGCGCATCCGGCCCGACCTGGAACACTTCGTGGCCGGGGCATTCGAGGAAGCCAGCCGCCAACACATCGCCTGGCTGGCCCGCCAGGGACAATTGCCTTTCTTACCCGAACGGATTGGTGCCTGGTGGGAGCGGGAAGCCGAAATAGACGTATTGGCGCTCAGCCGCGCCGAAGGGCAGGCCCTGGTTGGCGAATGCAAATGGTCGCTAAACCCGATTGGGACGAACATTCTTGAGCAACTCAAGCAAAAAGCGCAAGCATTTACAGGAGAAATCCATCAAATGCGCTATGCTTTGTTCTCGCGTTCAGGCTTTACTCCCGCCCTCGAAGCCCAGGCCCAGGCCGAAGGGACAGCTCTCTACAAATTAGATGAAATCGTGCGGGCCAGATAATTTCACGAGCGTTCGCCCCCAAGCACAGTTCTTACAGCATATCAGAAGGCGGTTCCATGAGAAGGCTTTATATACTTCTCTTTGGAATAGGTTTCCTGACCCTTCTTGTTATGGGAAGCGCGCAGGAAGTTGGTCAGTGACCAGGAAGCGCTGACAGACGGGGCAGGGAGGGCGTCTTGGTTGCCAGGAATGGCAATACCATCGAGGCATCCTACCAGCATGGCGGGAATATGGGGTGCAGCAACCCAACCTTTCAGACCACCCATGCCTGGACACAACCCCCAAGCCCGCTCACCCCCGGCGAGAGCCTGTCTTTTGAAGTTCTGCCGCCTGGAACCTGGAAGGCAGCCCGGCTTGCACATCCCTGACCGCCGGGGTGAATACCTCCATCACGGCGGGAACGAATCGCATCTTGGCAAAGCGGAAGAAAATCATCGTTTCCAAAGAGCCAGATGGCACGGTGTCCAATTCTGGGAATTGGGTAGTTCCTGCCGGGCGGAACACCGGCGAAATTCTCACCACCACCGCGCATGGAGATTGCGGCGGGGTGAGCGGGAGTGTTTTTTATAACTACCAGTGGGTTTGCGAAGCCCCAGTCGCTTCTGAAACACCCACAACGCAGGCCTCGCCCACAACCAGCCCCACCCCGGCTGCCTGCGTCCCCCTTTCTGCCGAAGCAAAACTAAACCAGATATTAGGCCGGTATTATGCCCAAATTCCCAAGGGGCTGACCGATTCGGGCAATAAAAACAACCTGCTCTCGTTATGGTACAAAGAATATGAAGAGTATGTTTGCGGCAGTTACCAGGCCAGGGTGCTGCAATTGCTCACCGAGATAAAATTTGACCCCGACCCTTGCATAAGCGCCTGGCTGGATGATTGGGATTATGGCCCAGTTGAGTCGCTATGGGGCGGCCACCAGGCGGTGGTGATTTATCCCGCAGGCACGGCATGGACGGAGACCGGGTTGGTGCTTGACCCGTGGATTACCCAAACCCCCGAAATGTACACCATCCAGGATTGGTCTTTAGCTAGTGCAATTTCAAGTGACATTTTTGGATGGGGTAAAAAACGGCAGAACCGGGT
>CAYLZI010000118.1:0-9910 GCA_964388215.1 uncultured Anaerolinea sp. | reverse complement strand
GTTCACTGTTCACTGTTCACTGTTCTCTGATGACTGAACACCGAATCACCCCGGAAACATCTTCTCTACCACTTCCGGCGCGTATTTTTTGGCCATCTCGCTCGAAATGCCGTTTTCCCTGCAAATTTGGGCGTACAAATCCACGCTGGGGCGGCGGATGCGGGCCTGGGTTTCCACATCCAGCCCCCACAGGCCAAAGCGCTGCGTCCAGCCGCGTTCCCACTCGAAGTTATCCACCAGCGACCAGTGGTAGTAGCCCTTGACCGGCCAGTTAAAGTTGACAGCGCGCCAGACCTGCTGGAGGTGCTGGGCCAGGTAGCGCGGGCGCATCCGGTCGTCAGGGTCTTCTACGCCGTTTTCGGTGATGAGGATGGGCAGGTTGGGATAGGTCTTGACCGCCCATTTGATGCTGTCAAAGATTCCGCGCGGAAGATTGGCAATGAATTTCGTCGCCGAAAAATCGGAATCAGCGGGGTAATAGCGTTTGCCGAACAACTCTTTGGCGTTGAACAGGTCGAATTTGACGGTATCCACCGAGTAGTAGTTGAGTCCCAGGTAATCCTGCAACCCTTTCACTTCGGGAATGCGCGCATTGCCAAGCGGTGATTTCATCACGCCGGTGCTAATGGCGCTGGGAAAGGCCATATTGACGCCGTTATACTGGATGTTGCGCATGAGCGCATCGAGCGGCAGCCAGGAACGCGCCGCCACCATCGGGCGGTAATGCAGGGCGTAGCCCACCCGCGCCTCGCGCTGGAGTTCGTGAATGGCCTTGTAAGCGGCGGCATGTCCGCGAAGCATGTTGGCGATGACCTTCATCGCCATATTCATCCCCTTGTGTCCGGCCTTGCAGGTTGGGAAATCGCCCGCCACATAACCGCTCAAGGCATAGACGTTCGGCTCATTGATGGTACACCACAGGCTGGTATATTCCTTGAGCGCTGAAACCACTTTGCGGACGTATTTCTCGAACAGCGGCACGACCGTTTCGTTTTCCCACGAGTCTTGCTCGAACAACCAGAGCGGGTCGCTGAAATGATGCAGCGTGACCATCGGCATGATTCCGCGCTCGTTCATGCCGCGCAGCATGGCGCGGTAGCGTTCCAGCGCGTCTTCGTCCCAGCGGTCGGGGGCCGGTTGGATGCGGCTCCACTCGATAGACAGGCGGTGCGTGTTCTGGCCGGTTTCGGCGGCGCGGTCCATGTCTTCCTTCCAGCGTCCGCCCCACCAATCGCAAGCCAGCCCCGATTTATGTTTGGTGCGTCCCTGTTCTTCCCAATAGTGCCAGTTATTGTTCGTGTTATTGCCCTCCACCTGGTGCGAGGCGGTTGCGCAGCCCCACAGGAAACCTTTGGGAAAATGGAATGTCGCTTCGGCCATGTTATTCTCCTTTACATTTCTCTTCTGCCCTATAAGGGCAACCCGCCCAGACCAGAAAATATCATCTGCGGATAAAGTCGCTTGGGTGCATCTCTTAAAACGCATCTTTTCTTTGCCAAAACGCAAGGGCGACCCGCGTTGGCATAAAAATCGCCTTTTCTGGCAGGGAAAACGCGCAAAATAGTAGCTTTTTCTGGCCTCGAAGGGTCGCCCCTACTTCTTTTTCCTCGCCATCAAAGCCAGGTACAACGCCACCGACCCGGCCACCGCCGCATTGAGCGATTCGATTTGGCCGCGCATCGGCAGTTTCATCAGGATATCGCAGGATTTGCGCGTCAGCGGTCGCATCCCCTCGCCCTCCGAACCGACCACCAGCCCCAGCGCGCCATCCAGCCGGACTCGCTCCGCGTCTGTAGCCTGTTCGCCGCCATCCAGGCCGACCACCCAGGCCCCGGCATTTTTTAATTCACTGATGGCCTGATGCAGATTGGCCTGGGCCACTAACAGGTGTTCGCTGGCTCCAGAAGAAGCGTTGACCACCGCCGGGGTTACCTCCACCGTCCGCGCCAGGGGAATGACGACGCCATGCGCGCCAACCGCTTCCGCAGTGCGCAAGAGCGAGCCGAAATTTTGCGGGTCGTTGAGCGTATCGAGCAGCAGCACAAAAAGCGGCTCGGCGCGTTTTTCAGCCTGCTCGAAGATGTCGGTCAGGTCGGCGTAGGGGTAGCCAGAGACCTCCAACACCACGCCCTGATGGTTCTGATGGATTTTATCTAACCGGGCGCGCGGCGCTTTTTCGATTTTGCACTTACCCTCGGCAGCCAGTTTCGTAATCTGGGTCAGTTTCTCGGTCTGCTGAATGCCCTCGGCCAGCAGCAGCGAAAAAACCTGCCGCCGCCGGGCGCGCAGGGTTTCATAAACAGCATTACGGGAATAAATGAATTCTTTCATAGGACAGTCTCGGTGAAGTTGAATCTATTTTACCAGCCCGATTCGAGATTTGCCTATTGGAGATGAGCGCGGCAATCTGGTAAGATAGTTTTAATCTCACCTCACAGGATTGCCCCGATGAAAATTCTTACGGTAGATGTTGGCACCGGCACGCAAGATGTCTTTCTCTATGATTCCCGGCTGGATATAGAGAATGGATTCAAGCTGGTGATTCCATCCCCAACCATGATGATTCACAACCGAATCCGCGAAGCCACCCGGCTGAACGCCTCGCTGCTTCTCACCGGTAAAATGATGGGGGGCGGCCCCTCAGCCTGGGCCGCCCGCGACCACGCCAAAGCCGGACTTCCGACGTTTGCCACGCCCGAAGCCGCCAAAACCATCGATGACGAACTGGAAAAGGTCGAGAAAATGGGGATTCGAGTCATTTCCGAAGATGAATCTCATCGTCTGCCGTCCACCGTCCATCGTCTACATCTGAAAGACTTCGACTTCCCCCTGCTCTCCGAAACCTTCGCCCGCTTCGGCGTCTCGCTGACCGACCTGGACGCCGTCTGCGCAGCCGTCTTCGACCACGGCGATTCGCCGCCCGGCATGTCCGACCGGCAATTCCGCTTCGACTACCTCGACGAGCGCATCCGCGAAGAAAATTCGCTCACGGCCTTTGCCTATCTATCAGACGACATCCCGCCCATCATGACCCGCCTGCAAGCCGTCGCCGATTCGGCGCAAGGGATAGACGCGCCGCTGCTGGTGATGGACACCGCTCCCGCCGCCGTGCTGGGCGCCACATTCGACCCACAAGTGGCCTCCCGCCCGCGCAAATTGGTCGCCAACCTCGGCAATTTCCACTGCCTGGCCTTCCGGCTCGGAGAGCGGGGCATCGAAGGCGTTTTCGAACATCACACTGGCGAAGTGGATTTGCCCAAACTCGAATCGCTATTGCTGCGCCTGGCCGATGGCACGCTCACCCACCAGGACGTGTTCGACGACATGGGACACGGCGCGCTGGTCTATGACACGACCCCACTCGAATTGGGAAAAAACGGCTGGGATGTAGCCGTCACCGGCCCGCGCCGTTCAATCTTCCGGCACGCGCTTCATACTTCATCTTTCCGCCTTCATCCTTACTTTGCCGTCCCCTTTGGCGATATGATGCTCTCCGGCAACCTCGGCCTGCTGGCCGCCGCCGCCGATTTACTGCCCGAATTGACCGGCCCCATCCAAAAATCGCTCTCTGGCGCTGGCAGTAACGGCGCTGCCCCCTGGGATTGAGGAGGACTGAATGGCAAAACCCGTCTATTTTGGCGTTACCCCCGAATTCCTGGCCCGCGAGGGACTGACCGAGACCGTCCAACCCTGGGAAGACGGCCTGCGCGCCGAAACCGGCCCCGGCTGCTTCGAATGGTGGTACTTCGACGCTCACTTTGACGATGGCTCAACTGCGGTGATTGTTTTCGCCACCAAGCCCCTGCTGGAGCGGAATGGCCTGCTCAAACCTGGGGTCATGCTCACCATTACCCGCCCAAACGGGAAAAAGATTGCGTCCTATCCCCTCTTCCCACCCGAACAATTCAGCGCTTCTACTGCCAATTGCAATGTTCAGGTTGGCCAGAACTGGGTCAAAGGTGATTTGCAAACCTACTTCCTGCATGTCGAAACAGAAACCGCTTGCGCCGACCTGACTTTTACCAGTCTTGTTCCACCCTGGCGGCCCGGCGCAGGGAAATCATACTTCGGCGACCTGAACCACTACTTTGCCTGGCTGCCCGCCATCCCACATGGGCAAGTCGAAGGCACACTGAGTTATGATGGACGCAAGCATTATGTTGCCGGAACGGGCTATCACGACCATAACTGGGGCAACATCGGCCTGAACGAAGTGATGGACCACTGGTACTGGGGACGCGCCCACATCGGCGAATACACGCTCATTTACGTCGAACAAATCGGGGCAAAAGAATATGAATATACCCGAATGCCGGTTTTCATGCTCGCCAAAGGAGACCAAATTTTGACCGGCGACGGCTCCAAGTTAACGATGAACGCCGCCGAGTTTGCCCCCCACCCTGGCGGGCGCTCCTGGCCACAAGAAGTGGATTTCCACTGGCAAGATGGCAGCGACAGCATCCACATCAGCCTGCGTCAATCCCAACTCATCGAAGCCGTCAGCCTGCTGGCGAGTTTCCCGACCTGGAAGCGCGCCCTGCTGCGCCTGTTTGCCAACCCCTACTACTTTCGCTTCAACGCCGAAATGGTTTTGTCCATCCACCTGGGAGACTTGCACGCCACCGAGCAGGGCCCGGCCCTGTTCGAAATTATGATTTTACAGGGCAAGAAACACCCATAAACATAAGGTAATCGCATTTGGATTTTGCGACACCATTTCGGCGGGCTGAAGCCCTGCGGGCTCTAACAGTCGGCCCTTGGCCGACTTCCATGCACTGAGGCAGGGGTTTACCCCGCCAGAGAAAACCTCAAATGCGATTGCCCTACCCATAAACATCTTGACACATAGGCAATTATCAATATAATACGCATAGAGATTTATCGATATGAAAAAAACCGACATCGTCCTGTTCGCCAAAGCCCTGGCCGACGACACCCGCCAGAAAATCATGAAGTTGTGCTGCTGCGAGTGGATTTCGGTCAACGAGATTGTCGAAAAACTGGGCAACGTCACCCAGCCAACGGTCTCACATCACCTGGCCATCCTGCGCGAGGCCGGGCTGGTGGATGCGCGCCACGAAGGCAAGCAGACCTTCTACAGCCTGAACCAGGAACGGGTTGTGTTCTGCTGTGGTCAGTTGATGAGCAATTTCGCGCCTGAAAACGACATCACCGGCGTTGTATTGGACAATCTCGGCCATAACCGTTAGATACCGTCCCGAAGGTTTCGGGGACAGATTTTCGCTCCCGCAACCAGGCCTTCGGGACGTTTTCAATATCAATTCATAGACATTCATCTATGTAAAAGAGAATCCCATGTCCCAAACCCCCACCCCATCCATGAAGGCGTGCGTGAACATTATGCGGAACTGGCCCGTCAAAACAGTTCCTGCTGCGGCCCTTCCGCCGGTAATTCTTGCTGCAACACGCAAAACAATCTCTACCCCGCTGATTTGCTGACCACCGTCCCCAATGACATCGCCGGTTTCAGCCTGGGCTGCGGCGACCCCATCAGCCTGGCCGAACTCCAGCCCGGTCAGACCGTGCTCGACCTCGGCTCTGGCGGAGGGTTGGATTGCATCCTCGCCGCGCAAAAGGTCGGCGAAACGGGACGCGTCTTCGGCGTGGATATGACCCCCCAAATGCTCGCAAAAGCCCGAGCCAACGCGCAGCGCCTCGGCCTGCAAAATGTCGAATTCCGCCAGGGCTATCTCGAATCGCTGCCATTGGGCGATGCCAGCATCGATATCGTCATCTCCAACTGCGTCATCAACCTGTCACCCGACAAGCCCCAGGTCTTCCGCGAGATTTTCCGCGTCCTGAAGCCCGGCGGGCGGGTGGCCGTCTCAGACATCGTCACCGACGGCCCGCTGCCCGAGGCTGTTAAAAGCAGTTTGAGCGGCTGGGCAGCCTGTGTCTCCGGGGCCATCGATGTCAACGAATACACCTCCGCGATGAAAACTGCCGGGCTGGTCGATGTTCAGGTGGCGCCGATTTATCTCGACGATGGGCTGGTTGACGAAGCCATTCAGGAATTGAAGGATTCGATTGACCTGGGCGCAACCCCGCGTGAGAAAATTCGCCAAACCGTTTTTAGCGCGCGGGTAACGGCCAGAAAACCCGCATAAACATCAAACCCTCCGAGTTTCTCAAAGCTCGGAGGGTTTTCTCAACAGCGGCTATTCCTTAATCGGCAGGAACAGTTCAAATACATACTTGCTCACATCAGGCTCGAGCGGATTGAGCAGGTGCTCCAGCCACTGATGAAAGGCTTCTTTGTAATGGCTGTTCTCGCGCCATTTGACCAGTTCGCCCCACACGCGCCCGATGTTTTCGAGATTCTCGAAGCGCGTCACCGCATACAGGCCGCCGCTGAACGACACCATCCGAATATCTCCATCCGGTTCCACCTCCGGCGGCACAACTGCCCAGACTTCGTAGCCATAATTTGGGCTGCCCGCCGACGGGTTCGGGTTGTTGAAGCCATAGTGCGGGATTTTGCTTCCGTATCCATCCAGCAGGCCTTTCGATTTCAGGAAAGCGGCCATCTTCTCAGCCGCAATCCCTTCCGGCTGCGGGCCATAGCCATACGCGCTGAGCACGCGCATCGGGGGCAGGCTTTCCACGCGCGCATCAATCTTATCCATACATCAACTCCTTGAGTTTCAGTTTGAAATCACGCGCCGCTCGTCAGCGGCATTCTTGCAAGAACATCTACATTTTACGCACAATACCTGACATCTCCTGTCAGGTAATCATGCTACAATTGGGCAAAATACGCTGATTCTTCCGCTTCATTCGCTGTCCACATCCATTCCCCCATGCGCGCCGACCGTCTGCTCTCCCTCCTCATGCTCCTCCAGACTCGCGGCACCCAAACCGCTCAGTCCCTGGCCGCCGAGTTGGAAGTCACCGAGCGCACCATCTACCGCGACGTGACCGCCCTCTCCGCCGCCGGGATTCCCGTCTACACCGAACGCGGCCCGGGCGGCGGCATTGCCCTGGTCGAAGACTATCGCACCAACCTGACCGGCCTGAATTCCGAAGAAGTCCGCGCCCTGTTCATGCTCAGCATCCCCGCCCCGCTCGACCAGTTGGGCGTGGGCGCTGAATTGCGGACTGCGCTGCTCAAACTCTCCGCCGCGCTCCCGGTCAGCCGCCGCGCCGAGCAAGCCGCCGCCCGCCAAAGGATTCACCTCGACGCTGCCTGGTGGTTCCAGTCCGAGGAGCCGACTCCGCACCTGAAAACGATACAATCCGCCCTGTGGAGTGACCGCAAACTGGAAATTACCTACCGCTCGGATTTTGGTACGGATATTGAGATGGTGCTCGCCCCTTACGGGCTGGTGGCCAAAGCCAGCGTCTGGTACCTGGTGGGGGCGCGGGAGGGCCATCTGCGGGTGTTGCGAATCTCGCGGGTTCAGGAGGCAAGAATCAGGCCGGAAGGTTTTGCGTATCCTCCCGCGTTTGACCTGCCCTCCTTCTGGAAATCCTGGCGTGAGGAGTTCGAGTCCAATCATCCACAAATCCCGGTGGTATTGCGCGTTTCACCCACTCTGTCCAAAATTCTAACCGGTCAGCGTTCCCCTTTTTTGAACGCTCCACCCCCACAAGAAGCGGATGGCTGGCAAACCATCACCCTGACCTTTGAAAGTTTTGAAGCCGCCCGCGCGTGCATTCTCGGCTACGGCGGCGCTGTGGAAGTGCTGGAGCCGCTGGCCTTACGCCGTAATGTGATAGACTTTGCCCAGCAAACCCTGTCACGTTACGCAGAAATCGAGGAGATGATATGATGCTCGAAAAAGCCCAAGAAATCAAGCACCACCTCGTCGCCTGGCGGCGAGATTTTCACGCTCACCCGGAACTGTCTTTTCAGGAATATCGGACAGCCTCCAAAGTGGCCGAGATTCTGACCGCGCTTGGTTATCGCGTTCGCGCCGGCGTTGGTAAAACCGGCGTGGTGGCCGAAATTGGCAGCGGCAGCCCGCTGCTCGCCATCCGCGCCGATATGGATGCGCTGCCGATTGAGGAGCAGACCGGCCTCGAATACGCCTCGCAAAACCCGGGCGTGATGCACGCCTGCGGACACGATTCGCACGTTGCAATGGCGCTCGGCGCGGCAACCCTGCTGGCGCGCGAACAGTTCAATGGTCGAGTGCGTTTCCTGTTCCAGCCTGCCGAGGAGGACGATGACGAAGAGGGCCTGAGCGGCGCGCCGCGCATGATTCAAGATGGCGCAATCGAGGGCGTAGATGCTGTTATCGCCTTGCATGTTGACCCAAGTACCCCCGCCGGGATGGTAACAATCAATAACGGCTCCGCATCTGCCGGGGCCGATACGTTTTACATCGCTATAAAATCGAGCGGCGGGCATGGCGCGCACCCCGAAGTGACGACTGACCCAATTTTCTTAAGCGGCCACCTGATTTTGGCCCTGCATGGGATTGTTTCGCGGCGCGTCAATGCATTCGAACCGGCGGTGTTGAGCATCGGCTCTATCCACGCCGGGAACGCCGATAACGTCATCCCGGCGCGAGTGGAAATCAGCGGCACCATCCGTTATATGAGCGGGGCTGTCCAAAAAACCATCCATGCCGAGGTGGAGAAGGCGCTGGGGATAGTCACCGCTCTGGGTGGTGAGTACGAGTTGCGCATTGATAAAGGCTACCCACCCAGTTATAACAATGACCAGACGGTTAAATTCCTGCATGGGGTGGCAAAAGATTTGGTTGGCGAAGCAAACATCCACCCGCCGCAACGCACCATGGGCGCGGAAGACTTTGGCTACTTTATGCAGCACGCTCCCGGCGCCATGTTTTTCCTCGGAACGCGCATTGAACCAGAAGACAGACTCCACAGCCCGACCTTCAATCTCGACGAAAACGCCCTGCCGCTTGGCTCTGCCATGTTCGCCGAGGCCGCATTGCGCTTTTTCGACCAAGGGCTGGGGTAATTCACCTGCCAACCTTCGTCCACTCCGGCCTTGCGCCGGGGTTTTCTTATATTCCTCCAACGCTTCGACTCGGCTCGGCGCAAGTGGGGCTATGCTATAATTTCCGGTCTGAAAGGCCAAATATGCTCTCTAAATTCATTAAACTTATCGGGGGCAACCCCCACCAACGCGAAGTCGAAAAGTATGCCGCCGTTGCGCGTCAGATTAACGCGCTCGAGGCCGAATATGAAAATCTCTCAGACGATGCCCTGCGCGGCAAAACGGACGAATTCCGCGCCCGAATCTCCTCCGAATTAGATGGCATCAAGGACGAAAAGGAACGCCGAGAGGTGGAACAAGTTGCCCTGGCCGAAATCCTGCCCCAGGCCTTTGCCGCCGCGCGCGAAGCATCCAAGCGCGCGCTAGGAATGCGCCATTATGACGTGCAGCTCATTGGCGGAACGGCCTTGCACAATGCCACCATTGCCGAAATGCGCACCGGCGAGGGCAAAACGCTCGTGGCAACCCTGCCAATCTACTTGAATGCGCTCACCAGGCGCGGCGTTCACCTGATTACGGTCAACGACTACCTGGCCCGCCGCGATGCGCGCTGGATGGGACGCATTTATCACAAACTCGGCCTGTCCGTTGGCGTGCTGCAAATGGCCGCCAGCACCGAAAACGGCAAAAAAGCCTTCCTCTATGACCCCGAAAAAGAATCACCGCGCGAAGACCAGCACCAACTACGACTGGTAGACCGCCGCGAAGCCTACATTGCCGATATTACTTACGGAACCAACGCCGAATTTGGATTCGACTACCTGCGCGATAACATGGTCTACCGGCGGGATGAGAAAGTGCAGCGCGGGCATTACTTTGCCATCGTAGATGAAGTGGACAATGTGCTGATTGACGAAGCCCGCACCCCGCTCATCATCTCTGGCCCGGCTTCTGGCGAGTTGGATACCTACTACCAGA
>CAYLZI010000117.1:0-9995 GCA_964388215.1 uncultured Anaerolinea sp. | reverse complement strand
CGGCCTTGCGCAGGGCGTCTTCGACCCCCAGGGCTTCCATCAATCGCTGGAAACGACGCAGGGAACCGGAATGCTCGAAGTAGGTCATTTTGGCGGCGCGTTCGATGGCCGTGCCGCTGACCCGCCAATCACCATTGCCCTCACGCCGGATGGTGAACTCTTTCGGGTCTTCCTTTGGCTTATAGACTGGCATGGGCGCTTCAGCGTCATCAATGGCCGGGGTTTCAGATAGCCTTTGCGCCGCCGCCACCAACAACTCGCGCACGTTAGCGCGCGCCAGTGCCGAAATTTCCCAAATTTTGGTCACGCCGCGTTTTTTCAGGTCGCGTTTCAGTTGGGGCAGTCGCTCCTGCGCTTCGGGCTGGTCGATTTTGTTGACGGCCACAATCTGTGGCTTTTTGGCGATGTTGGGGTCGAACAGCGACATCTCGGTATTAATCTGGCTGAAATCGGCCAGCGGGTCTTCGGACAGGCCGTCCAGCAGGTGAATCAGCACCCGCGTGCGCTGGACATGCCGCAGGAACTCAAATCCTAGTCCCGCTCCCTGGCTGGCGCCCTCGATAAGGCCGGGGATATCGGCCAGCACGACGGTTGTGTCGCCGTCGATTTGGGCCACGCCCAGGTTCGGTTCAAGCGTGGTAAACGGATACGGAGCGATTTTAGGCCGGGCGTTGGTCAACACCGAGAGCAGGGTCGATTTGCCAGCGTTGGGAACGCCCACCAGGCCAATATCCGCAATCAATTTCAACTCGAAGCGCAGGCGCTTTTCCTCGGCAGGTTCGCCTTTTTCACCGGTGCGCGGGACCTGGTGCCGGGCGGTGGCGAAGTGCTGGTTGCCGCGTCCGCCGCGCCCGCCCTTGCAGACTACCAGCCGTTGGCCGGCTTCGGTCAGGTCGCCGAGCAAGTCACCGGTTTCGGCGTCGAAGACGACCGTGCCGGGCGGGACGTGGATGACCAAATCCGGCCCCATCTTTCCGGACATATTGTTGGGGCCGCCGTTTTTGCCGTCAGGCGCAAGATAGCGCTCTTTCTGTCGGAAAGAACTCAAGGTGTTGAGAGTCGGTTTGACTTCCAGGACGACATCGCCGCCCTTGCCGCCGTCGCCGCCATCCGGCCCGCCGCGCGGGACGTATTTTTCGCGGTGAAAATGTACCATTCCGTCACCGCCCTTGCCGGAGCGGACGTAGATTTCTGCTTGATCAATGAGCATAGATTGTCTTTCTCGGTGCTGATAAGTTGTGACTCGCCCGTTTTTGGCGGGATGGAGGGGTAGGGACGACCCGCCAGGGCATAACCTGAAACATTTTCGCGGAGAATTCTGGCATAAAATGCTGGTTTTTCGCGCTGGGCGGGTCGCCCCTGCGGTTTTTCCCGTTATAAACGGTAGAGCCTAAGTTGTTTTGATGATGATTCGCGCTGATGATATAGTACCCGCGAGTGAGAATCGCGCCTTTCCACCTAGAAAAAGCGCAATTCTCGCCCGCGCTGGTATAGTTTAGCACGATTGCATTGCGATTGGGGACGATTTCCCCGGTATTTACGCAGGCAACCAGGCACTCCCAGAGCGAACAAGAATATTGTAGCACGGCCAGCCCTGAATCAGGCCACGACCCATCACAAAGGGTGTGCCAATCGCCAAATTTTGTACTGGAATTTTTATTAGAAACCGTTATAATTTCAGAAATCCTACCCGAATTGATTATGGAGGCGGGGATGGCAGAAATGCCCGTCGAAATTTTGCTCGTAGAAGACAATTTGAATGACGCGGAACTTTCCTTATATGCCCTCCGCAAATTCAAAATTGCCAACCATATTCACCATGCGCGCGACGGCGCCGAAGCCCTGGAATATATTTTTGGCCCCAACCAAAATATAAGCAATCTTCCTGTTCAATTGCCTCGCCTGGTATTGCTGGACCTGAAACTGCCCAAAATTGACGGCCAGGAAGTCTTGCGCAAGCTAAAATCCAACGATGTCACCCGCACGATTCCCATAGTTGTTCTCACATCCTCCCGCGAAGAGCGCGACATTCTGGAAACATATAACCTTGGGGTCAATAGTTATATCGTCAAGCCCATTGACTTTGAACAATTCACGCAGGCAGTGCGTGATGTCGGCTTGTACTGGTTGCTGCTCAACCAGGTTCCGGCAGCAAACGGCTAAATTTTGTTATGTCAAACGGGATATTATTAAACGTCCTGGTTTTGGAAGACCGGCCATCCGACGCTGAACTCATTCTATATGAGATGAAGCGCTCTGGCTATGACTGTATCAGCAGCAGGGTGGATACTCAAGAAGAATACCTCGACGCAATTGACAAACTTCCAGATATTATCCTGGCCGACTACAGCCTGCCACAATTTACGGCTATGCAAGCCCTACGCTTGTTGCAAGAGCGTGAGTACGACATTCCCTTCATCGTTGTTACGGGAACAATTAGCGAAGAAGCCGCTGTTGAAACCATGAAGCAGGGCGCAGCCGACTACCTGCTCAAAGACCGTTTAAGCCGTCTGGGGCAGGCAGTAGAACGCGCCCTCACTCAAAAAGCACTCCGCGACCAGAAACGAAAAGCAGATGACGCCCTGCGCCTTTCTGAAGATAAATTCTCCAAAGCCTTCCGCATTTCTCCCGACGCAATTTCTATTACGCGTTTCTCAGATGGCAGTTACATCGAAATCAACGAAGGTTTCACGCACCTGACCGGATACAAACCCGAAGAGGTGCTTGGCAAAACCAGCCTGGTGGTCAACATCTGGTCAAATATGGATGAGTACCAAAGCTTTATGCTCTCCATGCAATTGCGCAACCAGGTCAACAATATAGAAGGAGTCTTCAAAGACAGACAGGGCGAAGGCTGGATTGGCCTCATTTCCGCCCGCATTATCGAAGTCAACCGCGAACCCTGCATCATCTCCATCATCCGCGACATCACCGAGCGTAAAAGCGCCGAAGTGGAACTCCGGCGCGCCCATGAACACCTCGCCGAAGCCTACGACGAAACCATTGAAGGCTGGTCGCGCGTCCTTGACTTACGCGATAAAGAAACCGAAGGCCATACGCAGCGCGTAACCGAAATCGCAGTGCGCATGGCGCGCGCATTGGGTGTCCCTGAAGATGACATCGTTCACCTGCGTCGAGGGGCCTTACTCCACGACATTGGGAAAATGGGCATTTCAGACCTGATTTTGCAAAAACCCGGCGCGTTGACCGCTGAAGAATGGGCAGAAATGCGCCGGCACCCTGAATACGCGCTGCAAATGCTCTACCCCATCTCTTATCTGCGCCCCGCGCTGGCTATCCCTTACTGCCACCATGAACGTTGGGACGGCTCTGGCTACCCGCGCGGCATTAAAGGAGAAGAAATCCCACTTGCGGCGCGCATCTTCTCAATCGTTGATGTATGGGATGCCCTCCTTTCCAACCGCCCCTACCGCCGCGGCTGCACCGAAGAATCGGTCTTGGAATACATCCGCCAATATTCAGGAATTTTCTTCGACCCCAAACTGGTCGACTCCTTTCTCAAACTTTATCACAAGGGGATATTCCGAGATACCGAAATTGGGCAGTTGTCGAGCGGGAACAGTCAGTCTGGCAACGTTCTAACCAGTGTCCCGTAAAGCTGCGTCTATATTCGTCATTTTTGCCTGCCTTGCCTTTGCCCTGGTAGGATTTGGAGGGCTATTCCTGGCCCAGAAAAGAATCGCGGCCTCCCGGCCAACCCTGCCCCCGCTCATTTTCCCCACCCGTCCCCCCGAATCACCCATCCCCGACTCGCAATCTCATTTCGAGACACCGTCTCCGTTGCCCATTCCAACCGCCACCGATGGCGGGAAAATCGTCTATGTTTGTCAGATTTTCCGTGTAGCAGAATCAGACCAAATATGTATAATGGATTCTGATGGCAGCAACCAACGGCGGCTGACGACATCTGATACAGCCCGGCATTTTTACCCATCCCTGGCGCCAGATGGGCAAAGCGTCCTGTTTTCGTCCAACATGGACAAAACGAATTTTTACATCTACGAACTCAAACTGACCGGTGAACTCATCAACCTGTGGCAGCCCGGCGTTGCGCCCGAAGTTTCACCCGATGGCCGCCTGATTGCTTTTGCGCAAAGCGACGGCGCAAACAACATGATATGGGTGATGAACCGTGACGGAACCAGCCCGCGCCTGCTTTATTCCAACGGATGGGACCCTACCTGGTCACCCGACGGCCAAAAGGTCTTGTTTGCTTCTCAAGTCAACGGCTTGACACAATTGATGACCGTTCGCCTCGATGGCACTGGCCTGCAGCAAGTCTCAGACCTGCCCCTGCTTCGCGGGCGCAGTGACTGGTCATCGGATGGCCGTTACATCGTCACCTACTCTGGCCGCTCCTGGGAACGGGAACTCTTCTTACTTCCGCTCTATGGTTCCCCCGTCCGCCAACTTACCCTGCCCGGTGGCAACAGCCAGGGCCCAACCTTCTCTCCCGATGGGCAGTGGGTTGCGTTTACCGCTTATTATGACCGCTTTCGCAACGTCCATGGCTGTGAGATTTACAAAATGCGCGCCGATGGAACCGGGTTAACCCAGATTACCAATAACGATTATTGTGACTGGCAGCCTCGCTGGGGGCCATAACCATGACCCGAATTTTGCTTGCCGAAGATGATGACGCCCTGCGCCGAATGATTCGCGCCATTCTGGAACTGGATAGGTACGAGGTTTTTGCCTTCCCTAACGGCCAACTGGCTCTGGAAGCCTTCGACGAAGTCGGCCCCGACCTGGTCGTATCAGACATCAGTATGCCCATCATGGATGGTTTTGGGCTGCTCGAAGCGGTGCGCAAACTGCGTTCTGGTTCGGTTGTACCATTCCTTTTTCTCTCCGCGCTTTCGGAACATGACGATGTATACACCGCCAAGCGTTTGGGGGTCGATGATTACATCTTCAAACCGTTTCAGCCAGATGATTTACTTATCGCGGTAAAGTCGCGGCTTGAGCGCAGGCACGCAGCGGAGTTGTTCGATTCGCACGCGGCCCACTTACAGACCATCACCCTGTTGGCAAATGTCATCGAGGCGCGTGATGCCTATACGCGCGGGCATGTAGAACGGGTGCAACAATCTGCCATTGCGCTCGGGCACGCGCTCAACTGGTCATTGGAGGATATGATTATTCTTGAATTTGGCGCACTGCTTCATGATGTTGGCAAAATTACCATGCCCGAAGCAGTGCTGAATAAACCCGGCAAACTAACCCTTGAAGAAATCGAAATCATGCGCGCCCATACCACTGCGGGAGCGCACATCATGGAAAGCGTCCCCCACCTACGGGCTGCCAAAGCCTACGTTCTCTCGCACCATGAAAAATGGGACGGAACGGGCTATCCCCAGGGATTGGCTGGCGAGAATATCCCCCGCGAAGGCCGCCTGATGGCAATTGTGGATGTCTACGATGCGGTAACTTCTGACCGCCCCTACCATGCTGGGATTACCCCCAAGGAAGCCTTGAACTTCTTGCGGCGCGGCTCTGGCATACACTTTGACCCGCACATGGTAGATATCTTTATCAAACTCCAGATGGAAAAGTTGGAATCAAGCGAAAACGAAACACCCGGCAGCTAGCCGGGTGTTTTCTTGTTCTCACATAAGGACAAAACGTTACCTACCAGGTACAGCTGGGGCAAGTCGCAATCCCTGCCGATTTCCCAATTCTCTTATACATGGTGACATTCGTAAATGGTTCACCTAAAGCTCCGTCGTGAATAGCCCATGAGCGCAGGCGGATGCTGCGGGCAGCCTCGCGCTGTCGAAACGGCGTCGAGCCATCAAGTTTGTTGAGCAGTTCGCCGCCGGCAAAGCCAGTTTCGATGCGTTCCATCAGGCGCCGCCCCATCTGATAGGTGAATCCGTATCGCTCAAAGATGACCGCGTTGTGGTAGTAGAGCGGTTCGACGAAGTACATCTCATGTCCCAGGCTGGCGACGAAATTCTCGAAAGAGAGAATGGCTGGGGCGAGCAAGCGCAACCCGCGCCGCACCTGCCCAGGGGCCAGGCCAGCCTGCATGGCAGCGGTTTCGGCTTGCAGGTTGCGTTTTAGCGTTCCAAAGCGGGTAGAAGAACCGTCGGGCATGATGTCAACGTTGAAACGCGGCGAATCTGGGTCGTTCAAGATGTAAAGCAAGACATGCACCTGCCCATTCATGGTATCGGTCAGGTGGCCGTAGAGAATGGGGTCGGGGAAATGGGTCTCATGATACAGCCGCATCTCTACATCCGTTGCGCCAGGTTTCGTTTTGAAGTCTAGCAGCATTTGCAACCGATGAGAGCCAACCGGAGGCAGGTTAAAACGGTCGAGCAGTTCTTGTGGAATCACGCGGCTGTAAATCTCGCGTTTTTGGGCTTCGGGCAGCAGGTTGATACCGCCGATGGTGGAAGGAGGCATGGTCAACTCCATTTGGAGTCCAAAATCTCCCGATTTTGGAAAAACTAATCGCCGCGCATTTCTCGCGCCTGCTCACGGGCCTGGTCGCGTTGGGCAATTGCATCGCGTTTGTCGTGCAGTTTTTTGCCTTTGGCAAGGGCAATTTCCAGTTTGGCGCGCCCCTCTTTGAGATAGACTTTGAGCGGGACGATGGTCACGCCTTTTTGGCGGACATCGTTCCATAACCGGCGAATCTCTTTTTTGTGCAGCAGCAGGCGGCGGCGGCGTTTGGGGTCATGGTTGAAGCGGTTGGCCTCGCGGTAAGGGGCAATGTGCGCCTCCACCAGCCAGGCTTCGCGTCCATCCGTTTCGACGTAGGCTTCGGTCAGGCTGACCTGCCCGGCGCGGATGGATTTGATTTCACTGCCTTGCAAGGCCAACCCGGCCTCGAAATGCTCCATCAAAAAATATTCGAACCCGGCTTTGCGGTTGCTGGCGACAACTTTAACGTTTTCTGGCATAGTAAATTGATGTTATCACGAGAATCGCAAATCGAAAATCGCAAATCGTAAATCGCTTACCCCCACTTCAGGATGGCGAACCCGGCCACGCCACGCAGAAGGCCGAACGCAATGAGCGATGCCGAAAGCCCAACCCATTCGGCAATGGCGGGGCCAGCCAGCGAGCCGAGCAAGGTGCAGGCATTGAGAATGATTGTATACCAGGCCAGGTGCGCAGGACGGTCATTTTCGGGGATGTTTTCGAGCAGGTAGTTGGCAGATGCGCCCCCGACCAGCGCCCAGGCAAAGCCGCCCAGCGCCGAAAGGCCGTAGAAATGCCAAACGGTGGAGGAAAGCGCGAGCAAGATTGGGTACACAGCCATTCCTATCACGCCCCAGCCGGTGATGTTTTTGTGCCCTGCCAGGCCTACCAGGCGGTTGAGTTGGGTGGAACCTGCCAGTACGGCCAAGTAGAAAATGGCCGTCCCAATGCCGATGTGTTCATCGGTGAGTTGTAGGGAGCGCACAAAGGCGATGGGAAAGAGTGGGATGGCAAGAAATTGCGCCAGATGAAAAGCAAGCATGACCAGCAGAATCGCGCGAAAGGGTGATGAAAGAATGTCGAGGCGCAGGCTGGTTTGGATGTTTTTTAGGACCGGAGCTGCGTGGGAAGCGGGGGGCGTTTCAGACGCGGGCAATGCCAGGGGTGCGGATGCTGACTTGTTTGACGGCGAAACCGGTTTGTGATTGGCTTGTTCTGCCTGGGGCAATGGCCGCACGAACCAGAGATGGAGGCTGCTCATCGCGCCGCCCACAATTCCAATCAAAAAGATGATTTGATAACCTGCCGGGAAGGCAACCCGGTCGAGAATGTAGCCGCTAGCCAGCGAGGTCAGAATAAATGTTATAGAGAGTACCACGTTGCGCGTCCCGGCAACATGCGCGCGCCACTCGGCGGGGACGGCGGCGGCAAACAGGGCGTTGAAGCCCAGGCCAACCACGGTGAGTGGAATACCCATCAGGAAGTTGATGAAGATAAGCGCCCAGATTTCGGCCTGGCTGTTTGCGCCAAAGATGAATGGCAGGAAGACCCAGGTGATGTAACCGACCCGGTATGCTGCGGCTGTCCAAAAGACGGCTTTATCTACCGGGCGTTTTTCGAGCCAGCGCCCGGCGGGGATGGCAAGCGCGAGGTTGACGGCGGCGGTAAGCGCGCCTAGCAGCCCAATTTGCGCGCCGCTGGCGCCCAGGCGGGCGGCGTAGACGGTTAGAAAGTTGACGGCGCTGCCTGCCAACAGGCCATACCAGGCGATGTCGAAGTATAGGTGCATAAAGTTCCGGCGATATTCTGACGGAACAGAGGGTGGGTTGAACAGGTGGGTCAGGTATTTCACGCGGCTAATTATATCGTTCTGGTGGTTTATCGTGGTACAACAACTTTAGAGAAGTTATGCGGGGATAAACCGAACCTCGTCCCCTGGCGCGAACAGGAAGGGCGATTCGCGCTGTGCGTCGAACAATTTTAGCGATGTTCTTCCGATCAGCCGCCAGCCGCCCGGCGATTCGACCGGGTAGATGCCCGTCTGAGCCCCGGCCAGGCCGACGCTGCCTGCCGGAACCCGGGCGCGCGGCGCATTCAGGCGTGGAACGCGCAAGGCCAGGGGTAAGATGCCGAGATAAGGGAAACCGGGCGTAAAACCCATCATGTAAACGGTGTAAGGGTTAGCCGTGTGCAGGCGAATGACTTCAGCAATGGTCAGGCGGCAGCGCACAGCGACAAATTCGAGGTCGGGGCCGTCGTAAGTGACCGGGACTTCGACCATTTTAACCGGGCGGGAGGCAGTTTTGGAGGCCAGGCTAAGGCGGGATTCGAGCCAGTCGCAAACCTGGGGATGAGTCAGCGTGAGCGGGTCATAGTGAACGGCAAGCGAAGCGTATCCGGGGATGGTTTCGAGCAGGCCGGGGGGCGGGTTGAGGGCCAGCGCGGCTGCCAGCAGGTGTACCTGCCGGTTGATGGTCGGGTCTATGCTTATACCAAGTTGCAGCAAAACGGCTGAATCGGAAAGTGGGATGATTTTCACAACGTGATTATATTTCAGATACAATACGCGCATGGCAAAATTCCATTTGAAATCCCCGCTGGCGGACATTCGCGCGCTGTATGATGGTTTTGATGCTTCTGTCACTGCGCTGGATTGCGGCCAGCAATGTGCTCCCCATAACCCCGGCGGGAAACCTTTTTGCTGTGATATTTGCCGTGCCGTCCCTGCGGTTTACCGGCAGGAATGGGACTACCTGCAAACGCACACAGATTTATGGCAGATATGGCGCGGTGATGAATGCCTGCAAGGCCCGAATGTCCAATTATTGCAGGCGGAAGCGCCAGAAGATATGGTTTTAATGGCCTGCCTGGGGCCGCAGGCTTGCCAGCGCCCCTTTCGCGCCCTCAGTTGTCGTCAGTTCCCGTTTTTTCCGTATGTTACATCAGACTATCGCTTTGTGGGGTTGGCCTATGAATGGGAGTTTGAGCCGGTTTGCTGGGTCGTCAGCAACCTGGAGCAAGTGACGGAAGAATACCGCCGGAAGTTTGTTGCATTGCACGACCAATTGTTTGCCTTGGAGCAGGAAATCTTCGAGAACTATGCCTATCACTCTGAACAGATGCGCGCTCATTTCGAGGAGCAGCGGCGGCGCATCCCGCTGCTTCATCGCAAGGGAGGCTTTTACCTGGTCAGCCCGGCCAACGAACGGATGACGCGAGTGTCACCGGAAAATCTGCCCAAATTTGGTTTTTAGGCGCTACCGTTTTTAATGGGAAAACCCGCAGGGGCGACCCGCCCAGCGCAAAAAATCATCATTTTATGCCAGGATTCTCCGCGAAAACGCATCACGTTATGCCCTGACGGGTCGCCCTTACCCCGCCATCCCGCCAGAAACGGGAGAGCCGCAAATGTTTAATGTGACATTGTCAACGTAGTTACTCAAAAACGGTAGAGCCTAAAAATGTTGCATGTGCTGCGCCAGGAACAGCCCGGTGTAACTGCCTTGCGCCTGCATCACGACCTCCGGCGTGCCTTGCGCAAT
>CAYLZI010000116.1:0-10074 GCA_964388215.1 uncultured Anaerolinea sp. | reverse complement strand
CGTTTTGGGCTTTGGCGTGGCGGATGGCGATTTCGAGGATGGATTCGGTTACGGCTAATTCATGCACGAGATTGCAAACCTTCTAAACGGATTCATGAACGGAGGCTACGC
Organism: uncultured Anaerolinea sp.; assembly: GCA_964388215.1. Classification (GTDB taxonomy): domain Bacteria; phylum Chloroflexota; class Anaerolineae; order Anaerolineales; family Villigracilaceae; genus UBA5195. The sequence continues at coordinate 9,963 of CAYLZI010000116.1, read as the reverse complement.
AAAGCGGGCAAACGGATGAAAACCCGCAGCCATCAAAATTTCAGATGTAATAGTAGCCAAAACCCGGCAAAAGGATGAGTGACAAATGTAACGAAAATTGTCACCTATTAAGGTAGGAATTTATTGATTATTTCATTTCGTAGAGCGCCATTTTGGCTAAAACATTCAATCAAACAAATCCAAAGCACTGCTCGTAAGCATATTTTGCCCTTGATGTGTTTGCTGGGCCTGGTCATCCTGCTGGGACTGGAACAAATGCTCAGCAAACTCTGGCACGGGCAGGGCGCTTTCGAGCAGATGGTCAACTCTCTCCCCTTTTTGGAATTCCAAAATCAAACACGAATGTGTCTTGGGTGCATCTCTGAAAACGCATCGTTTCTTCGCCGAAACGTAAGGGCGACCCGCCCAGGCATAAAAATCACCTTTTCTGGCAGGGAAAACGCGCAAAATAGTAGTTTTTTTGGCCTTGAAGGGTCGCCCTCCCCTGCCCGAAGTTGGGGTGCAGTTTGAGAGATGCACCCTAATAACCATCATCCAGGCTCAAAAGATTGGAATATCGGCAAAATAAATTCATGTAATTTTTGTCTGCTCACCTGCATAACCTGCGCAATCGGTTCACCTGGGCTCCCGACTCTGACCAGCCAGGTAGACTCGTTATCAGCCAACAGACTGAAAACGGCTCCCTGCGCTTCAGGGTTGAGCTGCCAAAAGGCCATCGCCAGCACCTTGAGTGTTGGCCTGGCAAAAGCGTCTACCAGTCGGCCTGCCTCGCTGGCCGTCAGTCCTTTAGATTGCAAAGCCAGGGCGGCTTTTTGAGGATTGCTGGCTGCTTCCTGCCTTATTTCATCCAGTTCAGTCTGGGAAATCTCGAAAACCGCGCTGCTTTGCCCATCAGATGCATTCTTGACCAGAGATTGTAGCAGCGAAAGTCCCATATCGGACCGGTCTGTTATCTGGAAGCGATGCACCCAAGGGTGCGGCAGGTCGTGTTCAATATCAAAAGCATCCCCACGAAAGAAATTGCGCGATTTTGTTTCGTCCCCCTGGCTATAACTCATCACCATCATTTGATGAGGCCCGGCGCAGGTTTTCAGGATGCTGATGATGTCATCTTTCACTTTCATTCCAAAATCGCCAAACTCAATGGACTGACGCGCCACCAGGCCGCGCCCAACAGTTTCCATCACCAATAATACTTGTTCCTGAGGAATGTGTCCCCAGGGCCTGTCGCCCATGCCGGGCAAATCGGGCAGATGAAGAGTACGCAACAGATAGAGCAATTCTTCCTGACTAAACAGAACACTATTTTTCATGGAATCTCTCCTTAAGATTTACAGAAAATTGCCAAAGAAATTGCCAGCGTGTTTGAACATATCTTGGGTAGAAGATGCCACCCATTGGATGGCATTGCCCGCAAATTGCCCTGCCGCATTAAAAACGCTTGCGGTATTTTTAGCAAAAGATACCACTCCATTTGCTCCGTATTGATATATTACCGCCAGGGGCGAATTGGGCTCGCCGCCGCTTGATGTAGCAATTGGGGCGCCGTTCCAGGCAGTGGCGTTAAAGGGCAAAGAATAGCCTTTCAGGTCGTTAGAATTGCTATAAGCGTCATGAGCCGCGATGGGGTTGATATCACCTGAAATGACCGTTTGGGGATGTCTGAAAACAACAGCGCCTACAAGAGCCGGAACAAATCCAACAAAAGGGGTTAACAATTTAGCAGCGTCCAAATCGCGCCCTTCCAGGTAGGGAACAGCGTCTCCCGATGCCGCAAATCGCTGGTATGTTATTCCGGTCACTTCGGGCGCGCTATACGGAGAGCCAAAGGTAGTGATGGATTTGATATTGACCCTGCCAATTAATTCGCCATCCCCGGCCAGGTTTTGAGCAACAATGCCACCCTGACTATACCCCGCCAGATGAACGTTTGCGCCATCTGGCAAGTTGAGCAACGCTCTTTTAACTTCTCTCTCGTATTCGGTTTCCAAACCAAGACCGGCTTCCACCGCTGAACCCCAGTTTGCGCTGGCGTTGGGGTTAGCCAGTTCAGTTCCCTTGATGGTCACCAAATATTCATTTGGCCCAATTTGATAAACGCAAATAGGAGATGGACTATCACCTTGAATCAACTTGGCAAGTTCTTGCATGTTGCGGGGCGGGCTGCCCCCCCCGCCTTTGGCCGAGCCATCCGCGCCACTGCTGCTGCCATCCGCCTCCCCCAAGCCCTTAAAATACCCAACTGTCTCATCATCGGCCTGCCGGATGATATTGGCAATTTCAACCAGGGCTTGTTCTGCCGCAAACAGCGCGTTGGAGACCCGCTGGGTGGCGGGCAGCAGACTATCATTCATCTCGCGCTGGAAAGCCTGGGCTGCCACGCCGCTCCATTCCCGGCGCAGAGAATCCATTCGCTGGCGCGTTTGGGCGTGCAGGCTGGCAATTTCCTCGCCCTCGGCGCGCAAGGTTTGGGCAATTTGCCCGACCTCATCGTAATTGACTTGCAGAATGGAACTTGACATACGCTCTATACCCTCATCAATGATTTTTAACGCGGCCAGGTCAACAACGCAACGCATCAAAACGTACAAACAACGCCTAACCCTAACCCTCACCCCAGCAGGATATGGATGTGAAAATTTTAACTTTCGTGATTGTACAACATTCTCATCAAATATAAGGGGATAAGGTGGCGAAATAAACCTTGCATTATGTTAAGGCGTTCCGCCACAAAAATATTTCTTAAAAAATCCGCGCCCATTCTTAACCTGTGTTTGATGTTCAGGAGAATAGCAATACCACCCTTGAAGATTAAAACTCCAACCGCATCATATCACGCGCCAGGATGACCGGGCCAGAGAAGTTGGTTCGGGCTTCGGCAGCCGGGTCGCCGCTGGTAAATTTGCCGGTGGGGTAATGAATCAGGTGCAGCGATTTCGCGCCCGCCTTTCGCGCCACCTCCCCGGCCTGAGATGCTGACGAATGCCCCTTGAACGGGCCGCTCGATTCGTGCAGTAACACGTCTGCTCCGCGCGCCAAACGGATAACCGCCGGGCAGGGTTCGGTGTCGCACGAATATGCCACGACCTTGTTCTCGCGCTTGAACTGTATCCGCAAGCCAATATTGGGCAAGAAATGCTGAACCGGCGATGCGTAAATGTCTAGTTCTGGAAAATCGAGCAGGGGGGTCATCTCCGCCGCCAGGATGCGGTGAAAACTAACCTGGAAAAAGCCCGGCCATTCCTGCCAGCCAAACAGCCCCATCATCTGCTCGGCGCGGTCGAGGGTGTAGGGCAACCCATGAATTATAAGCGGCGCTTTGCGCCCCAGCAGCCACATATCCATGAGGAACAGCGGCAGGCCGCCAACATGGTCTGGGTGAAAGTGGGTCAGGATAAGGTCAGAGATGGCATTGAAATCCAGCCCGGCGCGTTCGAGACGCAGAAGCGGGTTGGAGCCACAATCCACCAGCACGGCCCGCGCCCCGGCGCGAATCGCAATGTGGGCATTTTCCCCTTCCTGCGTGGGGACTGCATTTGATGCGCCGAGGATAAAAAGTTCAGCCATATCTCGACAGGTCCCGATACACTTCAGGGTTGCAGGTCTATGGCGCGCCCCAGCACAGCCAGCAAGATGCGCGGGGTCAGGTTGGCTTCAATCAGCCCGGCCAGCAGCAAGAGCGGGATGCACACCGCAAAGAAAACTTTCAACACCTCGGCCAGGGTAAAAATCATCGTCTCGCCAATCGATTTGCCCTCCAACGGCGTTACCAGGCGCACGCCCATATATAAAACGGCGGCAGCCGCCAGGATAACCGAAGGCAACTCTACGATGCCATGCGGCAAGATGCCCGCCAGGAAAACCATCAGCGGGGAAAGCCCAACCAGTTGGGTGGCGGCCAATACCCCGCCCACCAGTGAAAAGTTGCCCAAAAACACCAGCAAGCCCAAAACACCAAAAGAGAAAACTCCCGCCGCCATCATCAACAACTCGACGCGCAAGTTGTGCCAGAATAGAGTTCCGGCAGAGAGCCGGGTTCCGCCTTCATCCAACAGCAACGCGCGAATGGCTTTCATGGCATCTTTTAAGGCTTCTTCAGACAGGGCCGCCCCCGTCGGAAGTTGGGAATCTACATAGAAATATGTCAGCGCCGCTCCCAGCACGCCCAACCCCAGCGTCAGCCAGATGGCAGTTTGCATCCCGCGCAAGGCCAAGGGGACTTCGATACGATACCAGCGCAAGACTCTGTTCAGGTCGAGCCACAAAGCGGCAGACAGAGACAACGAATTGTCGATTTCTGATTGGCGATTTTCGGTTGGAGCGGTTCGGGCTTGGGTTTTCTTCCAAATGGAACGCAGGTAATGGGTCAGCGCCGCAGGCTCATCCGAACCCGTAAAAGCCCGCCGGAAAGTCCCCCACACCCAGGCCAGGTTGAGCATGTCAATCTCGCGCCCCAACAGGCTTTCGCGCTTAAAATGCACCAGCCCCAGCCGAATGAGGAGCGCGCTCATAATTGAAACGCCAAGCACCGCCCACCAGAGCACATCGTTGGTTCCCCAAAACATGAGCGCGCTTTCGCCTTGAATCAGCAGGGCGACCGGGATGACGATAAACGAAGCCAGCAAATTGGCAGCGCGCACCGAGGTAGATTGCGTTGAAATGACAATCGCCGCGCTCACCATTAACACCGTTTGGGCAACCGTCAACGCCAGGGTCTGGATGGTGAAATTCCAGGCCGGCCACTTAATGCCCTGCCAATACAGGCCAAACATGTAAATGCCAATCCCAATATAACTGACCGTAAGCGGCACAATCGTCCCGGCCAGCAATTTGCCAATGTAGAGATGCCAGTCTTCGAGCGGGCTGGAAAGCAGCGGTTCGATGGTGCCGCGCTCTTTTTCACCCACAAAGGCTTCCAGCGCAACCACGAGCGAGACCGTCACCGGGAAAAAGCCAACCACGAGAATCAAAAAAGGCAACAGGCGCTCGGCAATCAATTCAGCGCCAAATTGGTTAACGTAATTGATGGTGTAGCGGGCAGCCACATTCATCAGGTATGGGAAAAACAGGGTCAAAATAATCATCGGAATCAGAATGCGCCAATCGCGCATCTGGTCAATGAGTTCGCGTTTTGCCACCAACCAGGCCAGGTCGAATCGTTTCATTGCCCACCCTCCGCCGCATGAGCCATCACCTTAAGATAGAGCATCTCTAACGCGCGCGGCGCTTCTTGCACCGAAATTACCTGCGAATTTTTTTCGATTAACTGCTGGATGATAAGCGGATTCGCCGCTGCGGGGTCTTCCACCTGGAAGCGGAAACCCGCCTCCCCAGCGTGGAGCAGGCGCGCTCCGTCGGGCCACTGAAATTCGTTGGGCCGCCAGCCCCCTGAGAGTGTCACCTCGTACTCAGCCGGGCCAAGCAATTGACGGCGCAATTCGTCTAACGTGCCCTGAATGAGAACCCGCCCATGGTAAATGATAGCAATCTGGTCGGCCAACATTTCGGCCTCGGCCAGGTTGTGGGTGCAGATGATGATACTGCGCTGCGAGGAGCGCAATCGGGCGATTTCATTGCGCACCAGTTGAGCGCTTTCTGGGTCCATGGCGGAGGTCGGCTCGTCGAGCAGCAACACCGGCGGCTCATGGATGAGCGCCCGCGCCAGGGCCAGTTTTTGGCGCATGCCTTTGGAATACTCGCCAGAACGGCGTTGGGCGGCGTGCGCCAGCCCAAAATACTCCAGGAGTTGGTCGGCGCGCTGTTTGCGGCGGGATGGGGGCAGGTCGTAGACCTGTCCGAAAAAATCGAGGTACTCGTGGGCGGTCATTCGGCCATACAAGCCGTGCATCTCGGTCAACACGCCAACCGAGGCGCGCACCTGGGCCGGGTATTGCGCCACGTCGAAGCCAGCCACCCTGGCCCAGCCTCGAGTCGGCGTCAGCACCGAGGTCAACATGCGGACGGTGGTGGTTTTTCCGGCTCCGTTTTGCCCCAACAGCGCCAACACTTCGCCGGAGCGCACGTTAAGAGTAACGCCTTCTACGGCTTTGAAATTATCAAAATATTTGGTCAGGTCTTCGCATTCAATCATAATGTTCGATACTCGATATTCGATGCTGGATATTCGATACTCGACGAATAACGAATATCGAATTACGAATTACTCTTTGCGAACTTGTGCCGCCACAGCAGGGCCGCCGCCGCGCAGGCCATCACAACCAGCATAAAAGTCTGGTTGGCGTTGACCCCGGCGATTTGCGATGAATCGAGGCGCAAAAATTCGAGCAGGAACCTTCCTAACGGATATGCCACAAGGTAGGCCAGGAAAATATCGCCGGTTTTGAGCCTGTCCTTAAAACGTCGCCCGAGCCAGATGAGCAAGAACAGATTGCCGAGGTTCCAGAGCGATTCGTACAGGAACAAGGGATGGTAATACTCAACCTCCATGAAACCGGGCAGGCGGTGCTGCGGGTCGATGGAGATTTTCCAGGGCAGGTCTGTCGGCGCGCCGTAGACTTCCTGGTTGAAGAAATTGCCCCAGCGCCCAATCGCCTGCCCCAGCGCGAGCGAAGGCGCGGCAATGTCCGTCCATTCGGTGAAATTTAATTTGCGCTTACGGGTAAAGAAATAGAGCGCAACCGCCCCGCCAATGACCGCGCCAGGGATGCCCAGGCCGCCCTTGCGCAAGTTAACCAGGTCGAACGGGTGCGTCAGGTAGTACATCGTATCCACACCCTGCGCAACCAGCGATGGCGAGGGCGTAAAAACGTGCCACAGCCGCGCCCCAATCACCCCGCCAATCACCAGCCAGATGAGCAAATCCCAAACAACTTCGGGGTCGTATCCCCGCCGGGCTGCCTCGCGCGCGGCCAGCCAGCCGCCTGCCAGCGCCCCGCCCATGATGATTATGCCGTAGTAATACAGCACAAATTCAAACCCAAACAGAAAAAGATGCAGACCATCAAACTGAAAATTCATAGCGCTCCTTACCGGACACGATGCGCCTGTTTGCGAACTTTCCAGATGCGCTGCAGGGCGGTCACATTTGCCAGCACGGCCAAAATCCAGACTGCTATCGAGGGCAGGTTGAGAACCAGCAAGGGAGCCAGCACCAGGTAGCGTTCCATGCGAGTCAAGATGCCGGTGTTGGCGTCGAACTTGAGCGAATCGGCGCGGGCTTTAACGTAAGAAACCAACACTGAACCGGCAGCAGCAATGTAAACCGCCATTGCGGAAAGGTGGTCACCAACTTGCAAAAAGTGGTAAAGCAACCCGCCCAAAATGAATAATTCGGAATAGCGGTCGGTGACAGAATCGACAAAGGCCCCAAATTCGCTGGCCTCGCCGCGCAAGCGCGCCATCGTGCCATCCAGCGCGTCGAAGGGAGTGCATATCAGGACGAATGCGCCGCCCAAAACCATATTCCCCTGCGCTAAGAACCAGGCCCCGGCCATGTTGCCGAGCAGCCCCAACATGGTCATCATATTTGGGGTAATGCCAAGCCGGTTCAAAAAACCGCCAATCGGGTCGAGTATGCCTTTGAACAATCCCCGCATAACATCGGTAAACGTTTTCGGTTTCGGTTTCGGTTTCTGCGCAATTTCTTCCATCGAGAGAATATTTCCTTTCTTGAATTTTAACCCCGCCAGTTAAGAACGAGATTACAAACAAACTACAGTGTACCGCAAGATTTCTCTTGATTTTACAAGACTTTCACGACTCCCTGCCCCAATTTGGGGGTGATAATTGTCCTGTCTTCAATACCTTCGCCCAAAAAATCTGATGGATTTCGAGGGGCGGTGTTGCTAATCCGCCCGCCATATTTGATGGATAAGAATACTTGGCTCTCCCGTTTCGGGCGAGATGGCGAGGTAGGGGCGACCCGCCCAGCGCGAAAAATCGTCATTTTATGTCGTGATTCTCTGCGAAAACGCATCATGTTATGTTCTGACGGGTCGCCCCTGCGGGTTTTCCCATTAAAAACGGTAACGCCGAATACTTTTTGTCTGTATTTTGGTCACGCGGGATAGCATCCCGCGCCACAGAATGCAAATCTAAAAATTGGCGAAGGTATGGTTTAGTATGTATTTCTTATTATAATAAGTTACAATAAGCCCATGACATGTTCACCCGCCCACGTCGCCAGCCAGATTCGGGAAAAAGGCTTTCGCCTGACACCCCAGCGCATGGCCATCTTGAATGTGCTGTACGATTCGGGCAGGCATCTCGCCCCAACCGAGATTTTCGAGCGGTTACAGCCGGTTCTCTCTGGCGCCACTGAACCGACTGTCTACCGCAACCTCGATTTCCTGCGCGAAAACGGACTCATCCGCGCCACCCATTCGGGCAGCGGGCGGCTGGAATACGAAATTGTGACCCATGCGCACCATCACTTGGTCTGCAAAGCCTGCGGTGAAGAAGTGGAAATTGTCCACCAGCAATTGCAACCGTTGTATGACCAGTTGGAACAGTCCACTGGCTACCGGTTGACGGAAAATCATCTCACGTTCATGGGCTACTGCCCACAGTGCAAAGAAGAAGGAGAATAAAATGCACTACGCTCCGGCCCCCCTTCACATCCCCGATGGATTTTTGAACCTGGTGGTTTCGCTCCTCTTCTGGGCGCTGACCATCGTTGCTGTTGGAATCGCCATCTCCAAGACCAACAAATCGCTCGGCGAAAAGCAAGTCCCGTTGATGGGCATCATGGCGGCCTTCATTTTCGCGGCGCAAATGCTCAACTTCCCGGTGGCGGGCGGCACTTCGGGCCACTTCCTGGGCGGTGCGCTGGCGGCCATCGTGCTTGGCCCCTGGGCGGGCATCCTGGTCATGACCGCCGTCATCTCCGTCCAGGCACTTTTGTTCCAGGATGGCGGCCTTCTGGTGATGGGCGCGAACATCTTTGATATGGGCATCCTGACCGCCATCATCGGCTTCGGGCTGTATCGCATGGTCTCCGCCTCGGCCAACAAAACGCTCAAACTGGCCGTTGCCGGGGTCGCCGCCTGGCTTTCGACCGTCGCTGCCGCGTTGTTGACCGCGCTGCAATTGTGGATTAGCGGCACCTCCAGCCTGCAAGTTGTCATGCCAGCCATGCTGGGCGTACATGTCCTGATTGGCATCGGCGAAGCCCTCATCACCGTCGCCGCGCTGGCCTTTATCATGCAGGCCCGCCCCGACCTGCTCCAAGCCGAAAAAATGGCCGAAAAAGGCGGGCGCGGCTGGATTCTGGCCGGGGTGATGGTCTCGCTCATCGCCGTGCTGCTCTCGCCTTTCGCCTCGGGCGACCCCGACGGGCTGGAGCGCGTGGCCGAAGACCTGGGTTTCCTCGAATTTGGCCTGGACGCGCCTTACACCATCCTGCCCGATTACACAATCCCCTTCCTCGGCGAAACGGCCCTTTCCACTGTTGTGGCGGGCGTGGTCGGCGCGCTGGTCGTGCTAGGGTTAATGGTATTAATTGGAGGACTGCTGAAGAAACAGAATGCACGCTGACGCCTTCGACCGTTACTACGCTGCTGAAAGTCTCCTGCACCGCCTCGACCCGCGCGTCAAAGCGGTCGTGACGGTGCTGTTCATCCTTTCCAATGCCCTGCTGCCAGATGGCGCCTGGGCAGCCTTCGGTTTAGGATGGATTTTCCTGCTGCTGGCAAATTCCGCCTCGAACCTGGGCGTAGACTTCACCTTCCGGCGCTCCTTCATTGCCCTGCCTTTTATGCTGGTGGCCGTTTCGGCCATTTTCGCCCCCTCCGGGCAGCCGCTGGCCGAATGGACGGTGGGCGGAATCAGCCTGGTTCCAACCGACGTGGGAGTCACCCGCTTTGGCAGCATCCTGCTGCGCACCTGGCTCTCGGTTCAGGCCGGAATCCTGCTGGTCGCCGTCACCCAATTCCCCGACCTGATTCACGCCTTCGAGCATTTGCGCGTCCCGGCGGTGCTGACCACCATCGTCGCCTTCCTGTA
>CAYLZI010000115.1:0-10104 GCA_964388215.1 uncultured Anaerolinea sp. | reverse complement strand
ACGCTCTCGGCACGCATTCCGGGGCCAGCCTCTCCCGTCGAAGCCTGTCATCCCCGTAAATTGTAATGACCGAAATTATAGCACCGTTTACGGCGCGAAAGCTGGTTAATCACAAGGCAATAATATGGCGTTCTCAAGAAAGCAAGTTTCTCCCTCACCCCTGCCCCTCTCCCGGTGGTAGAGGGGAAATTCTCTTCCCCCGGCGGGGGAAGGGCCAGGGAAAGTGCCCCGAAGGGGTATGAGGGCGAATGCCATGCGAAAGCAAAAACGTCAAGCATTCTTGAGAACGCCATGCAAGGCAATAGACACACAACACCCCGTAAATAGCCCAATTTATTCGGCGGGTAAGCGCAAGTCAGGTACTCTGTTGGACGAATTTACCTCGACATAAATGTATTTCGCGGCGGCATAGCCCAGGGTGACGGTTTGCTCGTCAATGGTGAGCGAAATGGTTTGATTGAACGGCAAAATTTCGCTCACGCTGGCGGATGAACCAGGCTTGACCATGTGCCTTTCGAGAAATTCCAGCAATAGTGCATTCTCCTCGGCCAGTTCGTGGATGCGGCGGATGGTCACGCTGCGCCCGGCTTCGATTTCCGTGAGCGGAATCCAGCCTGTTACTACCGCCTCGCAGCCGGGCAGCGGGTTGCCGTGCGGGCAGGTCTGTGGGTGTCCCAACTGCTCCATCAGCGCCGATTCGGTCATCGCTGAAATCGCGTGTTCGAGGTGATGGGCCTCGCCATGCAATTTTGACCAGGGCAGAGTCTGATTCATCATCCATTCCATTAGCATGTGGCGGGTCATCACGGTGCGGGCAGCGGCCCAGCCCTGCTCCGTCAGGTGCGTACCATCCTGATTCATGGTAATCAGCCCGTCGCGGGTCATGCGCTTGAGGGTGTTGGTGACGGTCGGCGCGGTGACGCCCAGCAGTTCGGCCAGACGCGAGCCGACGACTGGCTCCCGGTCGCGTTCCATTACATAAATCAGGGATAGATAGTCTTGCACAGTGGAACTGAGGCTCGAAATATCAAATTTGTCGAGTGAATCAGTGACATTTGTCATCGTAAAAACCCTTATTCTGGACTACGCTAATATCAGAAATTAGCATATACTAACAGTAGAGCAATTTAATCCATTATATCATTGATGAAGTCCCGCCCAGGGACTTGCGTAAGGAGAACCATGTCCCCTGAACCTGTTTCGATGTCCAGCCTGACCGCCGGTGAACATGCCACCGTCCTGTCGTTTGGAGGCGGGCGGGCGGTACAGAACCGCCTGGCCTCGCTCGGATTCACCCCCGGCGTGGATGTAGACATGACTCAGAATTATGGCTTCGGCCCGCTGATTGTGACCGTGCGAGGCACGCGCGTGGCCCTTGGGCGCGGCGAAGCGGCGAAAATCCTGGTGCGTCGGAGCGGTAAATGAGCGAATGTCACGAGGTCGCCGCGCCAGCCATGCAGGTTGCAAACGGCGCGCCGCTGATTGCCCTGGCCGGGCAGCCCAACATGGGCAAATCGACGCTCTTCAACATGCTGACCGGGCTGAACCAGCACGTCGGTAACTGGACCGGCAAGACGGTCGAGCGCCGCGAAGGCACCTTCCGCCACGAGGGGCGCGAGTTTTGCCTGGTCGATTTACCGGGAACCTACTCTCTGACCGCCAACTCGCCCGAGGAAGTGGCGGCGCGCGAGTTTATCGTCCGCGAATGTCCACAGGTGGTGGTGGCGGTGGTCAGCGCCGCCAACCTGGAGCGCAGCCTGTACCTGGTCGCCGAACTGGTTTCGCTCTCCGCGCCGGTCGTGGTTGCTCTCAATATGATGGATGTCGCTGCGCAGGAAGGCATCGTCGTCCAGTCCGAAGTGCTGGCCGCCGCGCTAGGCGTGCCAGTCGTCCCGATGACAGCCAGCAAAGCGATAGGGGTTAAGGAACTGCTGCGGGTAGTTGAAGGTGTTCTGGCCGGTAAAGTTTCCTCGTCGCCGAAACTGCCCGAAGTGCGGGCCGACCACCGCGAAGTGCTGCAAGAAATCGAAACACAGGTCGCCGCTCACGTCCCCGCTCCCTACCCGCCCGATTGGGTGGCGCTGAAACTGTTCGAAGGCGATATTGAAGTGACCCGCATGATGGAATCCGAACTGCCACAGCAGAACCTGGCCGCCGTCAACGCCATCCTGCGCGAACACGACGATGCTTTCCTGGCGGTTGCCTCGGGTCGTTACGAATGGATTGGCCGCATGGTGCGCGCCGCCGTCACCCAGCCCAAAATGGGACAAATCGGTCTCACCGAGCGGCTCGACCGATGGGCCGCGCATCCCATCTGGGGCCTGTTCATCCTGGCCGGGATGCTCGGCCTGGTCTTTTGGGTCACGTTTACCCTGGCGGCTCCGGTGCAGGATTGGATGGACGAAAGCCTCATCGCGCCTTTTTCTGAATGGGTCGGCGGATTGCTGGAAGGCGCGCCGCTTTGGGTTCAGGGCATGGTCGTAGATGGCGCAATTGGCGGCGTTGGCTCAGTTCTTACCTTCCTGCCCATCCTGGTTGTTTTCTTCGCCGCTTTCGCCCTGCTCGAAGATGTCGGCTACATGGCGCGCGCCGCCTATGTGATGGACAACCTGATGCACCTGATGGGACTGCATGGCAAGTCCTTCCTCCCGCTCTTCCTGGGATTCGGCTGCAACGTCCCGGCCATCATGGGGACGCGCGTCATTGACTCATGGCCGGCCCGCCTGCTCACCATCCTGATTGCCCCGCTCGTCCCCTGCACCGCGCGCATGGTAGTGGTAGCCTTCATCGCCCCCGTTTTCTTCGGCGCGAACGCCCTGTGGGTCTCATGGGGACTGGTGCTGATGACCCTGGCTGCCCTGGTCGTGAGTGGCACCCTGCTCAACCAGGTCTTGTTCAAGGGCCAGCGCTCGGCCTTCATCATGGAAATGCCGCTCTACCACATCCCCAACGCCCGCACCATTGGCCTGCTGATCTGGCAGCGCTCGATGTCCTTTGTCAAAAAAGCTGGCACGGCTATTCTGGGTATGTCACTGGTGGTCTGGGTTCTGTCTTACCTACCGCATGGCGAATTAAATACCAGTTTCCTGGCGCAGTTTGGGCAGGCCATCGAACCGGTGGGAAGGTGGATGGGATTCGACTGGCGGTTGACGGTTGCGCTCATCACCAGTTTCCCGGCCAAAGAGAATGCGATTGCCACGCTGGGAGTCTTGTTTGGCAATTCCCCTGAAGCGGGCCTGGCTGAAGCGCTTGCCGCCGCCTTTTCAACTGCCTCCGCCCTCTCTTTCCTGGTCGTGACGATGTTCTTCATCCCCTGCATGGCGACGGTTGCCGTTGTCAGGCAAGAGACCAACTCCTGGCGCTGGGCCGGCCTGAGTGTAGCCCTGTTCCTGGTGCTTTCAATGGCGGCTGGAGCGTTGACCTACCACCTCGCCGTCCTCCTTGGGTTGGGATAGCCGCCATGCTCGAACAACTCATCGCCGAAATCCGCGCTGGCGGCACGCTCGAAGTGGGCATGCTCTCCAAGAAAATCGGAACCACTCCGCAGATGGTGGAAGTCATGCTCGAACATCTCCAACGCAATGGGTATATCCGCCCCTACCCGGCAAGTCATGCCTGCGGCGACGGCTGCGGCGGCTGCAGCCTGAAAACAGACTGCTATCACGCCGAACGCGTCGATTTGCTCAAAATGTGGCAGGGATAATAAAAAAACGTCCCGAAGGTTTCAAACCTTCGGGACGTTTTCATTTTCGGTTAGTGGCTGCCGCAGCCGCGCGAGCCGCCGCCACAACCACAAGAATCGCCTTGAGATGATTCGCTCTTTGAACCGCACGAACAACCTCCGCCCATGCTGGCAAGCGGACTGTCGACCACGAAACCGGCCCCGCGTTGCGGGTCATTAACGAAATCTACTTTCGCCCCGCGCAGGTATTCGATGGACATCTCGTCCACCACCACTTGAATACCCCCCACCTGGAAAGACTGGTCGCTGGCGCGGATGTTGTTGTCGAGCGCCATGCCGAACTGCACGCCGCTGCAACCGCTCCCCGACACATAAACTCGCAGGGCATACCCCTCCAGTTTGCGCTCTGCGAGGATGTTTTTCACCGCATCCGCCGCCGCAACGGAGACGTGAATGGTTTCATTTTCGATACCGATATTCGTTTCGATTTCCTGAAGCATAGGATTCTCCTTTGGTAGTATCTTCCAATTTAGATAAATAATATCAAGAATAAACCGGCTTGTCAACAGAAAACATCCTTGCTCTGCAAGCGCACCATCAATAAAAAATGTCACTGTGAGCCACTTTTCTCTGCGCCGAAGGCAGGATGGTGTGACGAAACAACCTCCTATTTGGTGGGAAAATTTAACCGTTTGGAGATTGCTTCGGGCGGAAAAACACCGCCCTCGCAATGACATCGTTTGTAAAGTATTTTTCCTGAAGTCTACGCAGTTGGCACGCGGTTTTTCAGGGTGCGTTCGAGCAGGTCTTCCTGGTCGCGCTTATCAATTTTGAGTTTGCGGGCCTTTTCGGCTTTCTCAGCCTTCGAGCGTTCGAGAGCCTGTTTCCAGGCCAGTTCGAAGGCGGTCGGTTCGAGTTCGACGGAAGAGTCTGTGAACGATTCGACTTTTTCGGCGCGGGGCTGTCGGTCGCTTCTCTTGCCGCCGCTGCGTTTGCGCTCGCCGCGTTCCCCGCGTTCAGCGCGAGCAGGGCGTTCTTTGCGCTCGCCTCGTTCGGGGCGTTCTTTTTGTTCACTGCGCTCAGCGCGTTCGGGCTTCTCTTCTGGCACAGGCTGGGTGGCCTTCATGCTCAGACGGATTTGCTTCTTTTTGCGGTCGATGTCCAGCACCATTACATCAACTTCGTCGCCTTCTTTCACGACATCGCCGGGGGTCTTTACATAGCCGTGCGCCATCTCGCTGATATGTACCAGGCCGGGGCGTTCCGCGCCAATTTCTACGAAGGCGCCGTAAGTCTCAAGCCGGATGACCTTGCCTTTGAAGGTCATTTCTGGTTTCAGTTCGCGCCAGTCCACGCCGAGCGGTTCGATCATGGTCAGTTCAACGCGGTCAGTCTTGGCTTTGCGCACCCAAACCGGGATTTCCTGCCCAACCTGTAGCACGTCTTCGACGCGCTTGACCGGGGTTTCGGACATCTGCGAGATGTGGACGATGCCGGGGATGTCCATCCCGATATCGAGCAGGGCTCCTGCCAGGGTTGTTTTAACAACTTTCCCCGTCAGCCTGGTCTTTGGTTTTAGTTCGCTGGCGGGGGAAAGGGGTTCTGCTGCGGGTGTTGTCATACGTTTGCTCCTAAATCGCGGGAATAATGCCGAGGTTTGATTATACCCCGCTTTAAAAATATGTCAACGCGCGCTGAAATTTTCGTGACAATCGTCACGATTCCTTCCGCGCTTGTTGACTTTACGGCAATATAAGAGTAATATCTTGTAAGAAACGGAAATAAACAGGGATTATTATGTACAAAATCGACAAGACAGATATAAAAATTATTGAACAACTTATGGAAGACGGGCGGATACATGCCGCTGAAATTGCGCGCCGGATTGGGAATATTTCTGAGCGAGCCGTTCGCTACCGCATTGACCGGATGCAAGACAACGAAATTATCCAGGTTACTGCTGTGGTCAACCCCAAAGCAGTGGGGATGGGTGTTGTGGCCGATGTCTGGCTTTTGTGTGACTCGGATGCAATCCAGGATGTGGCTCATAAAATGACTGAGTTTGAGAATATCAGTTATGTGGCCTGTTCGATTGGCGAAACAGATGTCAGTGTACAGGTTTTGGCGCGTGATACAGCGGAAGTATACCGTTTTATAACGGAGGTGATAGGGAAGGTTCCGGGCGTGCGGAAGACGACCACTTCGATTGTGCCGCTGGTGTTGAAAGATGTGTACCAGTGGCGAATTCCGCCAGCCGTTCTGGCGGATATGAACGGGTAAGATTAATCAAATAGGAGAAACCGCATGAAAAATTTTGAAAAAAACGCCGAGGTCCAACAGCGGGCTGCCAAAGTGCTACCGCTCGGCGTCAATTCCAATTTCCGCTATTGGGGCGAGGGCATTACCCCGTATGTCAAGAAAGCGAAAGGTTCGCACCTGTGGGATGTGGGCGGGAACGAGTACATTGATTACCGCATGGCGTTTGGCCCCATCATCCTGGGTCATGCTTACGATGAAGTTGACGAAAAAGTCATTGAAGAAGTGAAAAACGGCGTGTTGTTTGCCATGACCGGTGAACTGGAACTGGACGTAGCCGAGATGATTGTTGAAATGTGCCCCGGCGTCGAAATGGTGCGCACGGCCTGCTCTGGCACCGAAGCGACGATGCACGCCATTCGCGTAGCGCGCGCTTACACCGGGCGTGAACTCATCTTGAAATTTGAGGGGAATTATCACGGCTTTCACGACCACGCGCTCTGGAGCACCTATGCCCCGGTAGAGTCCTACGGCAACCGCCGCAGCCCGATACCTGTTCCCGCTTCCTCGGGCATCCCGCGTGCCTTGGGCGAGAAAATCATCACGCTGCCCTTCAACGATTTCGAGGGCTTCGAGCGGATGATGAAATCCTACGGCGCCCAAATTGCCGCCGTCATTACGGAGCCATGCCAGGGCAACTGCGCGGCCATCCTGCCCCAGCCGGGCTTCCTGGAACTGATTCGCCAGAAAACGGCTGAATACGGCACGGTTTTCGTCCTCGACGAAGTCAAAACCGGCTTCCGCATCGCCAACGGCGGCGCGCAGGAATATTACAACCTGAAACCCGACCTGGCGACCTACGCCAAAGCCCTCGGCAATGGCTACCCGGTGGCGGCCTTTGGCGGCAAGAAAGAGATAATGAGCATCATCGGTCACGGCGTTTCGCAGGGCGGCACATACACCAACAACAAGCCGGGCATTGCCGGGGCCTGGGCCACGCTCAAGGTCATGCAGCGTGAACCAGTCATTGAGACGATTAATCAGCGCGGGACGCGCCTGATGAACGGTCTCAAAGATATTTTCGAGGAGAATGGCATCCAGGCTGTCATCACCGGCTACCCCGGCATGTTTACCTTCTCACTTGGCGTGGATTCGTTGACCTGCCAGCGCGACTGGAGTGAGAGTGATAAAGCCCTTTACCTGCGCCTGGCTGAAGCCGCCATGGAACGCGGCGTAATGCCCGATTTCGACGCCCGCGAACCCTGGTTCTTGTGTTACTCACACACCGACGCGGATATTGATAGGACGCTGGAAGTGTATGCGGAAGTCGTTAAAACGGTGAAGTAATGTTGTTCGGTTATCCGGTTGACCAGTTATCCAGTTTTTTATAACCGGATAACTGGAAAACCGGAAAACGGAGAAACCATGAAACTAAGCTCGCAAGAAATCATCGACCTGAGCCGCGAATACACCTTCTTCTCCTGGTCAGTGCAGGGGCAGGTCAATCCAATCCCGGTTGGCAAAGCAGAAGGGATTTATTTTTGGGACACCGACGGCAAACGCTACATTGACTTTTCCTCCCAATTGATGAATACCAATATCGGCCACCAGCACCCGAAGGTGGTCAAGGCCATCCAAGGCCAGGCGGCGGAATTGTGCTTTGTCCACCCCGGCAACACCACCGAAGTTCGCGCCCTGCTCGGCAAAAAACTGGCCGAGGTAGCCCCTGGCAACCCTTCCCCCTCCGGGGACGATGCGACAGGCTCAGGGCGGCGTCTCAAAAAAACCTTTTTTGCGCTGGGCGGCTCGGAGGCCAACGAAAACGCCATCAAAATTGCCCGTTTTTACACTGGTCGGCACAAAATCCTGGCCCGTTATCGTTCGTATCACGGCGCGACGCACGGTTCGATTGCCCTGACCGGCGATTACCGCCGCCTGGCGGTCGAACCCACTATGCCGGGCGGGGTGCATTTCCTCGACCCGTTCTGCTATCGCTGCCCCTTCGGCCAGAAAAAAGAGTCTTGCAAGCGAGAATGTATCAGCCACCTCGAGGAAGTCATCCGCTACGAAGGACCCGATAAAATCGCCGCCATTATCATGGAAGGCGTGGTCGGCTCGAACGGTCTCATCGTCCCGCCGGATGATTACTGGCCGCGCGCGTGCGAAATCTGCGACAAATACGGCATCCTGCTCATCTCCGACGAAGTGATGAGCGGCTGGGGCCGCACCGGACAGTGGTTTGCCGTGGATAACTGGAACGTCGTCCCCGACATCATCACCACGGCTAAGGGCATCACCAGCGGTTATGCCCCGCTCGGCGCGGTCATCGTCAGCGAGGAAATCGCCAATTTTTTCGATGACAAATACCTGTACGCCGGGCTGACCTACAACGGCCACGCGCTTTCCTGCGCCGCCGCGCTGGCGACAATTGCTGTTTACGAAGAAGAGCATCTCATCGAAAACGCCCGCGAAGTCGGCAAATACCTCGGCGAGCGGCTGGAAGCCATCAAAGAAAAGCATCCTTCTGTGGGCGATGTGCGTTACATCGGCCTGTTTACCACCATCGAACTGGTTCAAAACCGCGAGAGCAAGGAAGTCATGCCTGCCGCCGTGATGGGCGCGGTTGGAAAATACCTGCGCGAGAACGGCCTGTTCACCTTCATTATAGCCAACAACCTGGGCAGCATGGTTTTCATCGTCCCGCCGCTGTGCATTACCAAAGAGCAGTTGGATGAGGGGCTGGCGATTGTGGATAAGGCGTTGGAGATTGCGGATAATTCGATAACTCGATAACTCGATATTCGAATACTCGAGTACCGAATATCGCTGGAGACTTTTATGCAGAAAATCCTAAATTACATTGATGGACAATGGCTTGAACCGGATGTTTCGGATTATGTGGATGTCATCAACCCGGCGACGGGCGAAGTGATTGCGCGGACTCCCCTGAGCCATGCTTCCGATGTCGAATCGGCGGCCCAGGCTGCGGCGGAGGCGCTCCCGGCCTGGCGGCGCACCCCGGCCAATGAGCGGGTGCAGTGCCTGTTCAAACTGCGCGAACTGCTCAAGGCCAACAACGATGAAATCGCCCGGACAATCACCAACGAGTGCGGCAAAACCTTCGAGGAAGCCAAAGCCGAGATGGTGCGCGCCATAGAGAACGTGGAAGTGGCCTGCGGTATCCCGATGATGTCGAAGGGTGAAATCGCCGAGGATATTGCGCCGGGTATTGACGAGCTGATGATTCTCCAGCCTGTCGGCGTGTGCGCCACGATTGCGCCATTCAACTTCCCCGGCATGATTCCGTTCTGGTACCTGCCCTATGCCCTGGCGTTGGGCAACACCTACATCATCAAACCCTCCGAAAAAGTGCCAATGACGATGCAGTTGATTTTCAAACTCATAGAACAGGTTGGCTTTCCGAAGGGCGTGATTAACATGGTGAATGGCTCTAAAGAAGCCGTAGATGCCATTCTCGACCACCCGGTCATCCGCGCCATCACGTTTGTCGGTTCGTCGAATGTGGCGAAGTACATTTACAGCCGCGCCGCCGCCAACGGCAAGCGCGTTCAGGCTCAGGGTGGGGCCAAGAACCCGGTCGTGGTGCTGCCGGATGCGGATATGGATATGGCTGTCAAAATCATCGCCGATTCGGCCTTTGGCTGCGCCGGTCAGCGCTGCCTGGCGGTTTCATGGGCGGTGACGGTGGGCGAGGCGCGCAATGAGTTTTGCGAAGGTATTTGCGAGGCGGCGGCCACCCGCACGGTTGGCTATGGCCTTGAGCCGGGTATACAGATGGGGGCGGTGATTAATCAGGCCAGTAAAGCGCGCATCGAGCAGTTAATTGGCCTGGGCGCATCAGAAGGGGCTTCGATTCCCGTCGATGGGCGCGGCGCGGTCATTAAAGGGTACGAAGGCGGCAGCTTCGTGCGTCCCACTATCCTGATGGACATGAAACCGGGCAGCGAAATCTGGAAAACCGAGATTTTTGGCCCGGTGCTGGGGCTGATGCACGTCAACACGATTGACGAAGCGATTGCGCTGGCGAATGCCCAGGCTTACGGCAACCAGGCCAGTCTGTTTACCAGCAGCGGTTCGGCGGCGCGCAAATTCCGCTACGAAGTCGAGGCCGGGAATATCGGCATCAATATCGGCCGCGTCAGCGG
>CAYLZI010000114.1:0-10104 GCA_964388215.1 uncultured Anaerolinea sp. | reverse complement strand
TGTCACCTGGTTCGTCGCCCACCTGGAACATACCCTGGGCATTGCCAGCCAATGAAACCCGTCACTTGGCTTCAAAATAACAGCGTAACGCTCCGAGCCTTGGTAAAAGGCCCGGAGCGTTACGCTTCTGAAGGGTTGGGGCTGTTTTACTCCCCGCGCAGCACGGTCAGCAGGCGGTCGAGCATCTCGGCACGGTAGTCGATGGCGGCCTGCACGTTCTCCTGGTGCATCTCGTACACCACCGTATCCACCACCAGTTCGCCATCGGCGGACTTTTTCATCGGCAGGATGGATTCGCTGTCGCCGTCCAGTTTGACGGTGGTGCGGGCGGCCAATTTGGCCTTTTCGACATCGCCGCCCATTTCGACGTAGCGGGTCTCAACGGTCATAGTCGCGGCGTCCTTCACATACTTGGCGATGGCGTCGGCGGCGTCTTTCAGGGCTTGTTTCAGTTCGGGGCTGGTTGCCATTTATTAGTTCTCCTTTTTTTGTTTGGAGTCCATCGGCTTGCCGATGGACAATTTTTTACGACACGCTTTACAGTTGCCTGACTTGCTTGACAATCGAAATGACATACTGGTAGACAGCCGGCAAGGCCAGCACGGGCGTCCCGGCGGCCATTAGCGTCGTCACTTTGGCCGCGCCTCCCGCCACCGTCACGAACAGGCGCAATTTCATGTTGCGGCTGCGGGCGGCGATGTTGAGCGCGCGGTGGTGAAGCGATTTTTGTTCTTCGGAGACGTTTTCGACCCACAGGGTGGTTGAGTCGCCGCTCCAATCGACTTCGCTGCGGGCAATCATTTGCCTATCGATTTTTGTTTCGACCCAGGCGAAGCGCAGCACCTCGCGGTTGATTTGCTCCATCAGGGCATCGAAACGCCCCCTGGCCTCCTGCCAGGCCTGGCTGATAGGTTCCTCGATGCCGAAATGCACCATATCAGCAGAATCCTCCGTTTCGGCTCTCGAAGCATCTTCCAGCAACAGGAGCAGGTCGCCCTCCGGGCCGGGCTCACCCTCCAGGCTGGCGACATCAAAACTGACGGAATCTCCCGCTGCCTGGCGCGCCTGCATCCGGCTAACCAGGGCATCCAACCGGGCGGGGACATCCTCAAGGGCGGCATTGACCTGCTTGAAGTACGCTTCGCTGCTATCGAAGGCCGCGCCCGCCGATTCGCCGCTGCCCGGCAGGTTGACGCGAAAGACCGGAACATCCGGCGGCGGCGAGGCGGGTTCATCCCCGATGCCAAAATGCACCATTTCAGGCTGTGGAGCAGGCGTCCACAATTCGAGCGGGTCGCTGGTTCCGGTGGATTCAAAAATAGGCATTTATTACGGACTCCAAAGTCTCCAGACTTTGGAGTTCAACGACAAGAGTCGTTGGACTCCGGTGACGTTACTTAACGATGTTAGCCATGCTGGCTGCCGCGCCGACGATGGTTTTCATCAATTCCGCCCGGTTTTCCTGGGCCGATTTGACCATCTCGAGGTGAATGTTCCAGATGGCGGTATCCACTTCGCCGTCTTTTTCTGGTACGCAGACCAGGGTATCACCGTCTATGTTGATGCGGGTCATGGCGCGCAGCCGGGCGCCGTCATATTTACCTTCGACATATTTGACATCGCCCATGTTATCGGCCACATAGGTGCTGACTTCGAGGCTGCTGGCGTCGTCGAGGGCTTTGCTGAGGTAATTGCCCAGTTTTTCGACAAAATTCTTGAGCGATTCGTTCAATCCGCCGCCAGTGGGGGCTGGGGTGGCGGCTGCGCCGGGGGCCGGTTCGGCCTTTTTGAACAGGTCGCCGATGCCATAGTTGACTGCCGCGCCGCCCGAAGTGGCTGCCTGCGCCGCCGGGGCGCGGTCTTCGACATCTGGCTGGAAGCTGACTGCCGCGCCGACCACTACCGCCGGGGGCTGGCTGACAATTGAACCGAGTTTTTCGCGTTCGGGCTTGGACGTTTCCGCTTCGCCAACCGCCAGCCGCACAGCCGGGTCGCCGATGAAGGCATAGTTGCGGGCGTCGTTGTTCGAGGTCCACAAACCGGCAATCTTGATGTCATCCTGGGTTTCGGGGGAGGAGTTATCGAGTTCCTCGGTTAGCATGGTGGAGATTTCGGCGTAGCGTTCATTGAAGTATTCGGTGGCGGCTCCGGCGGGTTTGCCGTTGAGCAGGGCATCTACTGTCGAATCGAAGGTTTCGACATCGTTTTGCACGCCTTCCCACTGGATGGAGGAGCCCCAGGCGCGTTCGACATGCGCAAAGACGCCCAGCGCGCCGCCTTTGGGGTGGCTGAGCAGTTTGAGCGGCAGTTGGGAGACGAAGGCATAGGGACCAATCTCTTTGGCTGTTCCGAACGCCTGGCGGTAGAAGTTGTCCATTTTGGGAATACCGCCGCCATAGCAAGCGAAGATAAAGGCGAACATGCCAAAGACATCGGCATCGGCAGGCAGGTCATCGGCGGAGAAGTACAGGTCTTCTTTGATGGGGACGCGCGCTTTGGGGCCGGGCCAGTCCTGGGTCAGGATGGCGCCGGTGTGACGCAGCAGGCGTGGGTCGCCCATCTTGAAATTCATGCCGTGCGAGGCGGTAAAGAGCAGGGAGGGGGTGTTCTTGCCGCCCATGTAATTGCCCAGGTTGGCTTTGGTGGCCTTTTCAGGGGCTACGACATCCACTTTCCAGTCTTTGTACTGGCTTTTCATCTCATTGGCGAGTGGTTCGATGAGATATTTAGCGCTCATTTGGGTGGCTTTGTCATCAGGATTGGCAACCCCGAAGAAGGCGGCTTTTTTGGCGCGTTTGATTTTGCCCGTTTCGGCGGCGACCACGCTCTGAGCGTACTGGTAATAGTCTTCCAGTTTCTCGAAATAGATGCGCCCGACGGCGTATTGCACATCCAACTGGTATTGGAAGGTGTAGGGGATGGTTTCTGGCGAGCCGACAATCATGGCATAGTAGGGGAACTTGGCCGGGTCTGCCGGGCCGGGGCCGCGCCCAAATCGTTTCAGGAACTCGTTTTTGCTCTCGCCGTTTTTGACGCCCAATTCGGGGCCTATGACTTCCTTGTAGAAGGTTTCATCGTTGGCCGAAGCCTGTTCACGGCGCAGATCGAGCAGGGGTTTGAGGGCCTCTTTGAGCGCATCGACTGATTTTTGGGGCAGGGCCGCCGGGAAGATGACCGACCAGCCGGTTTTGGCCAGGTTGGTGTCGTCAATGCCTTCGGCTACGCCAAAATGGTCATGCTTTTGGTCGTCGAGGGCTTTGCGCATCTTGGCATCGCGCAGGTCTTCGGGCGTGAGTTTCTGCCCACGCGCCACCTTTGCAATCATATCGGTAGTGATGACGACATCATCGCCGTCAATCGGACCGCCGGTGTCGGCGTTGATTCCGTTTAGAAATAATTCCTTTGACATTCTCACTCCTTTGGTGGTGTAGCGCGAAATTTATTTCGCGTTACGGGTTCAATTTGCAAATTTCCTGCTCGATTGCACCCAGTTCTTCGGTCTGACGGCAGTCCATGTTGATGCGCAGTCGCTGTTTTGCCAGGTCGAGTAGTTCGGTTTTGGAAAGGGTGAAGCCGCGCACTGTCCAATCGTTGACGACTGCCACGACTTCATTTTCGTTGGTAGGGGAGATTTCGATATCGAGGAGGGTATCATCGTTGGCGAAGGCGTAGGCGCGCAGGGTGTAGGCGACTTTCCAGTCATCTTTCTTAGGGTCAACCCGTATCCAGACTTTGATAACGCCATCGGCCCCGGCGCTGAGGATGTATTCGTTGTTTTCCAGCGTAGAAAAGGTCACGCTGAAGATGGTGGCCAGGTGTTCCTTGTAATCGTTTAGAATTCGCTCGCTATCGGGAATACCGGGGGTCAGGTCCCATAAAATCATGCGGGCGTCGTCGCCGACCGAAACCAGGGTGGCGCCATCCAGGCTGAAGTCAATATCCCGCACAATGTCTTCGTGGCCTTGCAGGGCCATTTCGAGCGCGCCAGTTTGGGCATCAACCAGGTAGATGTTTTCGTCCTCGCGGTATTGGATGGCGATTAAGGTGCTGTTGGTGTTAAATTGCACCTGCGCTACAATTTTCCTGTCGGTGATTGTTCCCAGAATGTCCCGGTATGAGAAGGATTTGATTCGCGCGCCGGTCTTCGCATCCCATAGCACCACATCGCCTGATTGCGTGCCAGTGGCAACCCACTGGTCGTTGGGGCTGTAATCTGCCGAGAAAACGATGTTGTCATGTTCCAGAGTGAGAATCGGTTTGCGGGCTTCAACATCCCAGATGATGGCGGTTTTGTCGAGCGAGGCCGAAACCAGCCGGCTGCCGCTGCTGTCGAAATCCACTGCAAAGATGCCAGATTTGTGCCCACGCAATGTTGGGCCGCTTAATTCACCGGCGCGCGGGTCAATCAGCAGTACCTCCCCAGGCAGCCCGTAATTTGGGAAGGGGTCATCGGGATTCCGCGCCAGGGAGACAGGAATTGCCAGCAGCGTGCCTTGTGGGTTGTAGTCTACATCTTCCGCGTAGCCAGGAGTCTCTTGTTCGGTTTCCAGGTCTTTGGTGAATCGCTCATAGTTCCCGGCCCAGGAAATGTCCCAGATGCGCACCGTTTGGTCGGCGCTGGCAGAGGCCAGCAGGCCGTCGTCGGTTGGGTTAAGTGCCAGGCTGTAGACCTGGTCGGTATGACCGCGCAGTTCCAACTTGGCGCGTCCATACAGGCCGCCCCAGGCGCGGATGGAACGGTCGGCCCCGGCTGTGATAATCTCGCCTTGGGTGGCGTCTGTATCGGAACCTTTGCGCACCAACACGCCGTAGACCCAATCATCATGCCCGCTAATTTTCATAATTTGCGCGCCTGAAGCAATGTCCCATATATAAACATTGCCATCGGTGGAGGTGGAAATCAGGCGGCTGTTGTCGAGGCTGAATGTGACGCCAGACATGCGCGGCGGGTTGGAGAGGATGCGCGGAGCCAGGCTGTAGGATGCCACCCGGCTGAAGTCTGATACCCGCCATACTTTTGCCGTGCGGTCATCGGATGCGCTGGCAATCATTGTCCCATCAGGGCTGAAGGCGACAGCATTGACGACATCCTTGTGTTCACTGAAAGTATGGATTTCGCTTAAGTCAGATACGTTCCAGAGTTTGACTTGCCCATCGCTGCTGCCGGTGAGCAACATCGTCCCATCTGGGCTGAAGGCCAGCCCCCAAATCCTGCCTTCGTGGGCGTTGCTGTTTCGGCGGATTTCCTGCCAGGTGGAAGCGTCCCACAAGATAATTTCGCCCTGGCCGCTGACGCCAGCCAGTATGCGTCCATCTGGGCTGAAGGCTGTGTTGCCTGCGCCATACGCTGCCGGGTCGGAGTTAACGATAAAGGTGTGCAGCGCCTCGCGCGTGGTGCCGGTGGCATCCCAAATTTTGATGGAGCCATCGCGGCTGGAGGAGGCCAGCAGTCGCCCATCTGGGCTGTAGGAAATGCCATAGACCCGGTCGGTGTGTCCGTAATAGGTGCGTACCAGGCGCATGGCTGGCAGGGAGCGGTGCAGGGCGTCAACCGCGTTGGGCAGGGGCGGCTGGGTGTTTTGCACGGCTTCTACGGCCAGCAAAAGGCTGTTGACTGGGTCTGCTTTCAAATCACGCAGCGAACTGGCCGCCAACTGTTCGGTTTCGGCGCGATTTTCGGCTTGCTTTGCCTGGATAAAAAGGACAACAGCAGCGGCCAGAGCGACCAGGCTGACACCCAATAGAATGCGCACGATGAAGTTGGTCTGTCGTTCGCGTTTTTGCTGTTCGTGGAACTTTTTGCATGCGCCCAGGAAGGCCTTTTCATGGTCTAACAAGATATCGGAATTTTTCTGCGCCCATTCATCGGCCCCGGTATAGTCATCGCCGAATAGCAGGAATCCGTCGGTGCGCCCCTGTTCGTTCCACGCATCGGCGGCGCGTTGTAAAGCGCTGAGATGCGCATCAAACCAGGTTTTGTTGTTATTGCGCACCGGCATAATCAGCCGGTCATGGGCCAGTTCGAACCAGGTTGAGCCGCCGCGTTTTTCAGAACGCACCAGATAGGTTCGTTCCAGTTCCTGGATGACGTGATTCTCCAGGCCGTCGCTTTTTTCGGGCGCAAGCAATACCTGGCTGCGGATATTTTGTTTGGAGATGAGTTTGCGGTCGAACCATTCGCGGATGGCGCGTTCACGCACGCCCGTTTTGGCCGCGACGGTGGCAATTTGCAGGCTGTAGTAATCGGCCAGGGCGGTGTTAACATCTCCAATTCGTTCCAGGTCATCCAGGCCGATTTCGTTGTCGTCTCGTTCGAGCGAACTCCACAACCGGCGGCAAACAACCTGTAACTGCACCGGCTCGACATATAGGCCGGGCTGTTCCTCGGCAGTGCCATCGGCCTGCTGTACCTGCATTGTGCGCAGGTCATCGGCCAGTTTGCGGGCGGCATCTTCGGTGAAGATGACATTTTGTTGTAAAGGGGGCTTTTGGATTGCAGGCAGGGCTGCTTCAGCTTGCAGAAGGCGCAGGCGGTAACGCGTGGCAAACCCGGTTGGGATGGGTCTGATGTATGAATCGAAACGGGCAACATAATCTTCGCGCAGCGAAAACAACAGCCAGATGCTGCGGTCACGCAAGGCTTCGCCTAATTGATTGAAGAAAGCCTGTTTTTGTTCACGCGCTGCCGGGGCTATGGTGATGACTTCTTCGCCCTGGTCTAGTACCAGCAGCCGGGCGCGTGAATCGTCGTAGGCGGGGTCTAGTTCTATGGCGCGCTCACGGTGGCGGGCCAGGTATTGTTTAAGCCGCAGGGTGACGAGTTCCTCTGGTGGAAAACGGCTTTCGGGTGGTAAGCCTTCTTCCAGGCAGAGAAGCACGCTGTAGATGTAGCGGTTGAAGTCATTATTCTCCGCTGCTTCGGGCGGCGGTTCGTGGTTGACGCGCGCCGCAGGCAATACCTCGAATCCGCTTTCCTCCATCTTGGGCAGGATGGCGGCATTGAGCAGGGAACTCTTGCCCGCGCCGGAGGGCGAATAGAGCATGACAATGCGCTCGGCAATCAGCAAATCTAGCAGTTCAGAAGTTTCCTGTTCGCGCCCGTATAAGGTTTCGCCCTTTTTGAAAGGGCGCGTGCCGACATACGGATTCGGACGTGAAGCGATGGTGGTGTTCATGGCATTACCAGGCATACAGTTCGCACTCCTTCCCTACGCTGCTTTCCAGCGTTGGGCCAGTTCTCGCAGGAAATCTTCAGATTTTCCCCAATAGAGGTTGATTTGCGCCTGACCGAAGTATTTTTGCAGGTAAGCGCGGGCGCGTTTGGGATTCAAATTGCGCTCATCATCATGTTCCAGTTGGATGCCAACGTGCGAGTAACGTCCGCGCCGCGCGCCGCCCGGTTGAATCATCACCGTTCGGAACAAGGCGCGGAAGGCCCAGTCATCCAGCGAGAAGCCCAGGATGAGCAGGGCGGTATCGGTGAGAGCGCGCAAAACTGCCGGCGGGATGACCGGCGGGGTGCGCTTTTTGTTGGCGGTGAATCCCATCAGGAACTCGAAATAATCGTCTTCGGTCAGTACCATCGAATCGGGGACGCTGCGATGCCCGAACAGGTGATAGACCAGCGGGCGCTGGGCGCTCGGCGCATAACCCGGCTCGTCGTCATAAATGGATGGCGCATAGAATCGTTCACTCCAGGGGCAGATGACGACTTCCGGTTTCTTTTTCTTCTTTACGCCGTTTTCGTCCTCAATTTCAACTTCGCGCAGGGCGTCAGCCAGCATGTCATCGTAGCCGGTCGTAATGTAAATGCGCAGCGGCAAATTTGCCAGCACGCAATAGGCCTCGGCTTCATTCTGCTCGCGTGTTTTGCGCCCCGCCGCGCGGAAGAGTTCCTCAATGTTCGCGCCGGGCTTTTTGAGCGGGTCGGGCAGTTGTTCAGCAAATCGCTCCTGCACGGCTTTGCGCGTCATCGCATCCAGGTTATCGAACAGGCTGCCGGGGTCGTAGTGCGTGGCAATGTATTGCGCGACCTGTGGGATAGATTGGCGCATTGAGTCTGAAAGTGGGAAGTCGAATTTCTTTGCCAGCCCCTCGGCGATATCCTGCCATGAGCCCATCAGCGGCTCGTATAGCCCTGGCCCCAAAATGGGCGTGCAGGCGGCGTTGTTCTGGATGGCGGTGACCAGGCCGGGCCATTTGTCGAATTCGTCGCCTTCTTCACCTACCCCTGGCACGTACCATATTTTTCCGCTGCGCAGGCGCATGAATAAGACCGGCATCCAGAAGTCGTGCGCATCGCGGATGGTTCCGCGCGCCACGGCCAGGGCGCGGTCAATCTGGCCGTCTTTTTGCAACTCGCTGAAAAAGACCGGCAGGAATTTCTTGACGCTGTCCATGCTGATGTTGCCCTGCATGGCAACCACCGCCGGGATGCCGGCTTGCGCCAGGCCGGGGCCAAAGGCTTGCAGCACCCGCCCGGCATCCTTGTTCGGCTTTCCATCCCCGGCGCTCTGGCAGGAGGCCAACACCACCAGGCGCGGCGGGTTTTGCAGTTCGCGGATGCGGGTGACGATTTCATCTGCCGAGGTGATGGCCGCGCTGCCGTCTTCTTTTTGCAGCCAGACGCGCGGGCCGCTCTCGGCCATTGTTCCGTGCGCAGCCAGGTACAGGATGTCGCACCCGCTGCGCAATTTATCAATCAGCGCATTCAGGGTGCAAGGTTCAGTGCTGCCCACTTCGGTGACGGGAATCGCGCCGAGGGCTTCCTTTGCCCGCCCCAGTTCACCGGCCACATCAACCGGCGCCAGTTTGTATCCCGTTAAGTCTGTCGGGTTGGAAGCCGCTGCCAGGGCTTTCAACGCGCCCTGCGGGCGCAGTTTGACGGGGCGCAGGTCGCTGCTTGCCAGGTAACGCGACAGCAGCATATTTTCCCCTGTAAACAAAGGTGATTTGTCTTTGGGGTCGCGCAAGGCTTCCCAGTACAGGGTGTGGATTTCCGGCGCACTCGAATCAGCCTGGATGCGTACCCTCAGGGGAGCGCCCGCAGCGGCAACGCTGGCGCGCGCTTCTGCAAAGGCCTTGTCCATTTCGGCCACAAAGAAACTTTCAGACAGAATCAGGCCGTATTCCTTGGGGTCTGAAATCATCAATTGGATTGTGGAGAAATCGAACTCCACCACAATTGGCAACCCGCTGCCTGGGCGAATATCGGCCTCGGAATCGGGCAGCGAAAGACGCAATTCCACGCTGTATTGTCCCTGTTCGCGTTTGTGAAAACTGATTTCCAGGTCGGCAAATTTCGTCAAGGCGCGCTCCATGAGGCGATTCACTTACCACAAAGCGCGCGAAATACACAAAGTATAGACAGGTGTAGCGTTGTTCAACCTTGTGTACCTCGCGGTAAGGATTCTCGTTTTATAGCATTACCGTTCAACATTTGCATTGAACGCGAAAATCTTGTGGCGCGACATTTATGTCGCTATTGGGTTTCGGCATGAATGCCGCGTACATGTTAGCAATCTTTGGGGCTGACCTGTGGAACCGGGTCTTCGGGGCGTTCTGCCAGCAGCCAGGCAGCCACATAGCCCTTGTTACCCTTCACGTCTTTCACGCGAATCCAGTCTCCGGCTTTGCCAACTTTCCTGGCGGCGGTATCCTGGCGGCCCATTGCAATCAATTCCGCGCCTTTGGGCATGCGCAGGATGAGGGTATCTTGGGATATATAGGGCTTGGAGCGCATCGCCACGCCATCTTCGGTGGTGCGCAGAACGAGCGGGGGAACTTCATCGATGCTGAAATTCGGCCCGGAGGTCTGACGCTGGGCTTCGGGGCCAAACGCGCCCAGGCTGACGATGGAGACGTACCAGGCGGCAACCACGCCCTGTTTGCCTTCCACATCGGCCACTTTGAGCCACTCGAAATTTACGCCCACTTTGCGCTTGACTTCGGAACCTGGCTCCAGCACCTTCAACTCGGTGCCAATCGGATACATTTTCAGGATGGTGGCCTCGGTGGCGTCGGGCCGCGAACGCAGTTTGAGCGCATCCACATTGGTTTTGACGACCGGCGCATCTTTTGGAACGGGAACCGGCGCGGGCGGGG
>CAYLZI010000113.1:0-10203 GCA_964388215.1 uncultured Anaerolinea sp. | reverse complement strand
CTTTGTGTCCTTCGTGTTTCAGCCTTTTTGGTTCCGGCTTGTCCGGGTTAGGATATAATCGCGCCTATGTCTGAATCTAACCCTACCAATCTCTCAAATACACAACCTACCCCAGTCAAGCGGCGCAGCAGCGCCTCGTTTTGGATTGGCCTGCTGGTATTGCTCTCAGTCATTGCCCTTGGCAGCCTGGGCGGTTATGGCCTGGGAATCTCTGACCGTCAGGCGGCTGAAAAAGCCCAACTCACCGGTCAATTAGACGAACAATTCGCGTTGGCCCGCGAGGAAATGGACGCAGGTCGCTACGAAGTTGCCCGCCAGAGGCTCGAATTTATCTTGCGAAAAGATGCCAGTTACCCCGGCGTGAGCGAAATGCTGGTCGAAGCGCAGGTCAAACTCTCCATTACCCCCACCCTGCCGCCGACCCTGACGCCCACCATGACCCCCACTCCCGATATGCGCGCCCAGGAGATTATCCTCGCCAATGCCCGTCAGCAAATCGAGAACAACGATTGGGATGGCGCGGTTGGCTCACTCGATGCCTTGCGCAAGGCTGACACCACTTACCATGTTATCGAAGTGGACGGAATGTATTACGTTGCCCTGCGCAATCGCGGCATTGACCAGATTTTAGGCCGTGGCGATTTCACCACAACCAACCTCGAAGGCGGCATTTACGATTTGACCCTGGCCGAACGTTTTGGCCCGCTCGATAACCAGGCCCAAAGCCTGCGCATCGGCGCGCGCATGTTCATCCAGGCTTCTTCCTTCATGGGCGTTGATTGGCCCCAGGCCGTAACCTATTTTGGCGAGGTCAATCGCTTGTATCCCGGCCTGCGCGATGCAACCGGAATTACCGCCGGGCAGCATTACCGAGAAGCCCTGCTCAATTATGGCGACCTGAAAGCGCAGGGGCAAAGAATGAATGACCGCTGCCAGGCCATTGACATCTGGAACGAGGCTGCGGCCATCAGCCCGCTCGATAACGCATACACCGCCAAATATAACGAACTTTTCCTCGCCTGCTACCCGCCCACGCCCACCATTGACCCGGCCTCGCTTATTACCCCCACGCCCGAAGTAACCGTTGAGGCTCCCACCCCTGAACCCAGCCCAACCCCGTAAGCGCTGAACCGGCCCAATACCAGAAATATCCGCATGACAGTCACTGAAAAAGTGGCTGTCATGTTTATAATAGATAATAATTGTCAGATTTGTGATACACTCGAAATAAGGATGATTTCAGGAGCGTCAATATGCCATCTTTAACAACAAGGGAAGCCATTTCCATTGATGTGGGTATTCGGCTGCGCCAGTTGCGTGAAGGCCGCAAAGTCTCCATGCGTACCCTGGCTCAGATGAGCGGCCTCTCTGCCAATGCGTTGAGCATGATTGAACGCGGCAAAACCTCGCCCTCCGTTTCTACGCTTTACCGCCTCGCCGATGCGCTGGGCGTGCCGGTGACAGATTTCTTTAGCCCTGAATCATCCCGCAAAAAGGTGGTTTTCCTGAAAGGCGAGGAACGTCCCCGGCTGCCTTTCATGCGCGGCCTGTGGGAAGGCCTGGGCGGCGAGCAGTTTGCGGGCCGGATGATGCCCTTTATGCTGACCCTGGAAAACGGAGCCAGCAGCGGGCCGAGCAACGTTGTTCATACCGGGCATGAGTTCGTCTACTGCCTGCGAGGGCAGTTGGAATACCAGGTCGAGAACCAGGTTTATTTGCTCGAGGCGGGCGATAGCCTGCTCTTTTCTGCGCAATTGAAGCATCGCTGGCGCAACCCCGGCGGAATGGTTACCAATGTCTTGATTATCATCTCTGATTATGTGGAAGGCGACCAGCCTATGCCGATGCACATGGAAAAATCGCCTGCGTAACGCGGAATTCATTCCGAAGGTACCGTCCCGAAGGTTTTTGATGAAAGATTTCGCCGCTTTTCAGCAACCTTCGGGGCGTTTTTTATTAATCACCTTGTTCTTGTGTATCGCCGTTTTTGGTCTGTTGGTTTCTTCGCGCCCGGCGCGCGCTCTGTCTCCGGAGGCAGAATTCATCCAACTAACCGTCTGGCCGCTCCGGCAGTCGAAAATCACCTCTTGCGGCCCGGCGGTCCTGGCGATGGCGTATCACTACGCTTATCCGGAGGGGACTATCAGCGAGCGCGCCATCCTTACATACGCCGAAGGGCAGGGCTGGTACACCGAAACGAAATATCCTTATACCAGCCCGGCCAACATGGTCAAAATCATCCGGCATTACACCAAAAACATCTCCAGCGGGCAGGTCGTTTCGCCGCAGGAGGGTCTCGATTTGCTTTTCCGCGAACTGCGGCGAGGCAATCCCGTCATCATTGATACCCTGACCCTGCTCGACACCCCGCGCTCGGGCGCGCACTTCGTGCTTATCACTGGCATTTCGGTTGCCCCTGGCAACAAGTATGCTGTCACCATCACCTACATTGACCCGCTGACCGGCAGGACGAAATCCGCGCCGTATTACGGCGAGGGAGGCCTGTGGAACGCCTGGCGGCGCAACGGCGACCCCGGCGGCGCGGGTTGGTGGCTGGTCATCCCGGTCCCGCTTGATTTGGAAACCCCGATTCGCCTGGGGACTTACCTGGCGTTTTAGTACCCGCGCTCGAAATCCACAACATGTTCCAGTGGCGCGCCCGCAACATAACGCCGGTAATTTTCGATGAATACCTTCGCAATCTCCGCCGGGAAACTGGGCGCGGAGGTATGGGATGTGATGAAGAGATTCTTCGTCGCCCAAAATGGATGCCCCGCCGGGAGCGGTTCCTGCTCGAAGACATCCAACACCGCGCCGGAGATTGCTCCCGTCTCGAGGGCGTGAATCAATGCCGATTCATTCACCGCGCTCCCGCGCCCGGCGTTGATGAACAAGGCGTGGGGCGGCAATTGGGCCAGCACTTCGGCATCCACAATCTGGCGGGTGGCGGAGGTGTTGGGCAAAACCGAAACCAGGTAATCCAATCCCCTGGCGAAGCCAAGAAGCGTTTCCCCATGATAGTACCTGTCTACATGTTTACTTGTCTCACTCTCCCTCGTGTAGCCTCGCACCGTCATCCCGAAAAACTTCGCCGTCCGCGCCAGTTCTGCCCCAATCGAGCCAACACCCAGCAGGCCAATCGTTTTACCGCGCAGTGTGCCGGTTAATGAGGAATCCCAGCGCTGCTCTTTTTGTGCTTCTAGCCGCTGTAATACCTGGCGCTCATGCAGTAACAAATAGGCCAGCACAAATTCAGACATCAACCCGCCAAAGACCCCGCGCGCGTTGGTCAGCGTGTAATTGCGCCGCAGCGACGGGTTGAGCAGCGGTTCGACCCCCGCCCAGGTGCTTTGCGCCCACTTCAGGGCATGCAGGCGCGGCAGGGCCTCGCAGAGCAGATTCGGCTCGCCAAAGGCGATATCGCAATCGGCGGCGGAAGGCGCGAACCCTGCCACAATTTCCAGCCCTGGCAGGTTGGCTGTTTCTAAAATGGGGGCGTATTCTCTGGCGTGTTTCGAGAGCAGCAGCAGTTTGTATTGTTGGATTATTGAGGACATGCGCAAGAGTTTAACACAAACTCCACTGAAACATGCTCCCCGCCGCTTGAATTAGCGTAGAATATTATTGCGAGGTCATTATGCCAAAATACCGCAAACACAACCCGGCTCTTCAGGCGCACGTTTGGAGCAACCGCATTCGGAAACGCGCTCTCGACTTACGCCAATCGCTGGCTGAAACGCAAGCCAGCGAACGCCGTTTTCGGCAGGCAATTCACTTCCTACCCATTCCAATTGGGATTTCGGACCTTGATGGCCGAATCCTGGCCTATAACCAGATGTTTACAGAAGTCTTTGGCTATACCCTCGAAGACATCCCCACCGTAGAGCAGTGGCTGAAACTTGCCTGCCCCAACGAAACCTATTGTCAGCAGTCGCTTGCAGCCTGGC
This sequence comes from uncultured Anaerolinea sp., assembly GCA_964388215.1. Taxonomy (GTDB): domain Bacteria; phylum Chloroflexota; class Anaerolineae; order Anaerolineales; family Villigracilaceae; genus UBA5195. The sequence continues at coordinate 6,256 of CAYLZI010000113.1, read as the reverse complement.
AGGAAGATGTAGCACTGGCGCTAGAGCGCGGCGTACCTACACCGACTCGCATCTACCAGGTTGTTTGCAAAGATGGCAGCCGCCGCCTGGTGGAGATTGCCACCCAGCCCGTCGGAGATTTAATCGCAACCACTTTTAACGACGTAACCGCGCGCAACCAGACGGAAAATGCGCTGCGCGAGAGCGAAGCCCGCTACCGCCAACTGGCCGAAAACATCTCAGATGTGGTTTGGACTGCCGACCTGTCCTTCAATATCACTTATGTCAGCCCCTCCATCCAAACATTAACCGGTGACACGCCAGAAAAATACATCACGCTCAGCCTGGAGGAGAGACACCCCCCGGCGGCCATAGCCCTTTTTAAGCAGGTTTTTATTGAAGAAATCCAAAAAGACAGTCAGCCGGGCGTAGACAAGAACCGGACGCGCATTCTCGAAGCCGAGCATTATACAAACTCCCGCGCGGCAATCTGGACGGCGATACATCTGTCTTTCCTGCGTGATAAGCAAGAATCTATCATCGGAATCATGGGCGTCACCCGCGACATTACCGCCCGCAGGCTGGCGGAGGAGGCCCAACGAGCCGCCGAGTCCAATTACCGCGCCCTGGTTGAGCAAATCCCCGCCATCACCTACATTGACGAGCCAGACGGGAGCGGGCGCTCTTCCTTTATCAGCCCGCAAATCGAAACCATGCTGGGTGTTTCACGCGAGGCGTGGATGCAAGCCGGCGCGGAAGAATGGGGTCAGATGATTCACCCCGAAGACCGCTTGCGCGTGCTGGCCGCCTATCGGCGTACAGTGGAAATCGGCCAATCTTTTGATGAAGAATACCGCATGTTCAGGCCCGATGGCCGCCTGGTCTGGGTTGGCGACCACGCCACCCGCCTGACCGATGCAAACGGCCGGGTATATGCGCTGCACGGGGTGATGTTCGACATCACCGAGCGCAAGCGCGCGCAAGAGTCCCTCCAATGGCAAGCCCGCTTCCAGCGACTGTTGATGGACATTTCGCTGACCTACATCAACCTGCCTCCGGCGCAGGTTTCGACGGCGCTGGACAATTCACTGGCCGAAATCGGCGCCTTCGTTGGCGCTGACCGGGCCTACATCTTTGATTTCGATTTCCAGGCGGGAACTTGTTCCAACACGCATGAATGGTGCGCGGAAGGCATTACGCCGTACATTGGCCAGTTGCAGGCCGTGCCGCTGGATACTGCCCCCGGCATGGTGAAGGCTCACCTGCAGGGGCAGTCCGTCCATATCGCAGACGCGCAGGCGCTCCCGCCGGGCAGCGCCAAAGACCTGATGACAGGCCAGGGAATCAAAAGCCTGCTGACCGTGCCGCTGATGGATGGCGCAGCCTGCCTCGGCTTTATCGGCTTCGACTCGGTGCGCCAAATCCGTTCCTATTCAAATGATGAACAGCGACTGCTCAGCGTTTTTGCCGGTCTGCTGGTGAACATTCAACGCCGCCAGCGGGCCGAGGAGTCCCTAAACCAGACCCGTTCTAGCATGGCTGCCATCATCGAGAACACGCTCGATAACATCTGGGCTGTCAACACAAAGTATGAAATCATCTATACCAACCAGGTCTTTGCCCGGACTTTTGACGCCATTTTTGGCGTCAGGCTGGCCCCTGGCGTCAACATTTTAAATTCCCTGCCGGAAGCATTCCGCTCCACCTGGAAGGAACGCTACGACCGCGCTTTCAATGGTGAGCGTTTTATTTTTGTTGACGACATAGAAACCGGCGGCGGGCTGCTCTATGTCGAAGTGGCGGTCAACCCGATTGCGCATGACGGCCAGGTGATGGGCGCATCCTTCTTTGGACGCGATATTTCCAAACGCAAGCAGGCCGAGCGCGAGCGCGACATAGCCCTCGCCAAATACCAGACCTTGTTCGAGACCTTCCCCCTCGGCATCAGCGTCACCGATGAACAGGGCGGAATCCTGGAGACCAACCAGACTGCCGAAAAACTGCTGGCCGTGCCAAAGGAAGAGCATACCCAGCGCGATATTGACAGCCCGGTCTGGCGCATTATCCGCGAAGATGGCACGCCCATGCCGCCGGATGAATTTGCCAGCGTGCGCGCCCTCAACGAGCGGCGTCTGGTGGAAAATGTGCGCATGGGGATTCTCAAACCTGATGAAACCGTCACCTGGCTGAATGTCGCCGCTTCTCCCCTGCTTGTGCCGGGCTACGGAGTGGTAGTTACCTATGGCGATATCAGCGCCCAAATCCTGGCTGAACAGGCCCTGCGGCAGAATAACCAGTTTGTTAATTCACTGCTGCGCGCTGTGCCGGTGGCGGTTTTCTTCAAAGACCGGGAAGGCCGTTACCTGGGCTGCAACGATGTTTATACCGAAATCACCGGGGTTTCAGCGGAGGTGCTGCGCGGAAAAACTGTCCACGAGTTGTGGCCGGGGGAATTGTCCGAAATTTATCACCAAAAAGACCTGGATTTAATGCGCAACCAGGAACACCAGACATACGAGTTCAAGTTAAGGGATAAGGATGGGAAGACCAGGCCGGTGATTTTTGCCAAAGACGTGTTCCTGGATGCGAGCGGGGAAGCGGCTGGCATGGTGGGCGCCTTCCTCGACATCACCGAGCGCAAGCGCATGGAAGACCAACTGCGCATCAAGGAATGGGCGATTGCTGGTTCGATTAACGCAATTGCCCTGGCCGGCCTGGACGGGAATTTGACCTTCGTTAACCCCGCCTTCCTGAAGATGTGGGGCTATGAATCTGAAACCGAGGTGTTTGGCAGAAGTTCTGTTGAATTCTGGCAGGAGCGGGACGACGCTTCCAATGTGATAGCAGGTTTGCAGCAATATGGCAGTTGGCGCGGCGAGCTGCTCGGCAAACGCCGCGACGGCAGTTCCTTCTCCGCCGAAGTGGCGGCCAGCATGGTCACCGACGAAAGTGGCCAGCCCTTGTGCCTGCTAGGGGTGTTTGTCGACATTACTGAGCGCAAACGAATGGAAGATGCACTGCGCGAGAATGAGATAATTTTTTCATCTTTCCTGGAACATAGCCCGGTTTATGTGTTTTTCAAAGGTGAAAATACCCGCTTCCTGCGCTTGAGCAAGAATTATGAGCAGATGTTGGGCATGCCGATTCAGCGGGCGCTTGGCAAGTCGATGGACGAACTGTTTCCTTCCGAATTGGCTCGTAGCATGGTTGCTGATGATTTGCGAATCCTGCGCGATGGTCAGCGCGTGGATGTTGTTGAAGAATTGGCTGGACGGGTCTATCAGACAACCAAATTCCCGATTTTCAATAATGATGGGAAGCCTTTCATCCTTGCTGGGTTTACGCTCGATATTACCGACCGCGTGCGCGCTGAGCAAGCCCTTCGTGAGAGCGAAGCGCGTAACCGCGCCATTTTATCTGCGCAGCCAGACCTGTTGTTTGTGATTGGTTCGAACCTGATATTCCTCGATTCGATTGCCAACGACCCCGCGCGTTTGCTGAGACCGCCAGAACAGGTCATTGGCTACCCAGTTGACCAGGTTTTGCCCCCCTACCTGGCTGACCTGACGGCAGAAAAAGTCCATCTCACCCTGCAAACCGGCCAAATGCAAATTTACGATTACTCGCTCGCATCTGGCAGCGAAGAGATGTTCTTCGAGAGCCGCATGACGCTGCTCAACCAGGATTCTGTCCTGGCGCTCGTAAGGGATGTGACCGAAGCGCGGCGCACCGAAATGGCGCTGCGCGAAAGCGAGAAACGTTTTCGGGTTTTGTTTGAAAACGCCGGGGTGGGGGTGGCCCAGGGTGATACCAACACCGGGCGTTTTCTTAAAGTCAACCAAAAATATTGCGACATCTTGGGGTATACCCGCGAGGAAATGGAAAATATTGAGTTTGCCAGCATTACCCATCCCGACGACTTGCCGAAAAATCTTGTTTTGCTGGAACAGTTAAAACGCGGCGAGATTCGTGAGTTTACCCTGGAGAAGCGTTACATACGCAAAGATGGAACCCCAGTCTGGGTGTTGCTGACCGTTTCGCCGCTTTGGAATCCTGGCGAAGCGCCAAGTACCCACATCACCGTAGTTTTTGACATTTCAGAGCAGAAACGCGCTGCCGAGTCACTGCGCGCCAGCGAAAAGAAATACCGGCAGTTGTCCTCGCTCTTGCGCCTGATGGCTGATACCATGCCCGATATGCTTTGGGCCAAAAACCTGGAACGGGAATATATCTTTGCCAACCAGGCCATCTGTGACCAGCTGCTCAATGCCGCCGATACCAACGAGCCGCTCGGAAAAACCGACCTGTTCTTTGCCCTTCGAGAACGCGCCGCCCACCCCGAAAACCCCCAATGGCATACCTTTGACGAAATCTGCAGCGATTCTGATGCGATTACTCTGCAAGAACTTAAACCGATGCAGTTCGATGAGTATGGCAATGTCAAAGGCCAATTCCTCTACCTGGATGTCCACAAATCACCCCTGTACGATGATGACGGTGAACTCTTGGGCGTGGTTGGCTCAGCCCGCGATGTGACCGCCCGCAAGCAGGCCGAGGTGGCGATTAAGGAAAGCGCCGAGCGGGCGCAATTACAGCGCAACGCCCTGGCGCAATTAACGCTGAACGAAACAATAGCCCAAAGCGGCATTTCTGAAGCGCTCAAAGAAATCACCCGCATCATTTCGGATGTCTTGAACGTTGCCAGGGCCAGCGTTTGGCTGCTTTCATCTGATAATGCTGAACTGCGATGCCTGATGCTCCGCGAAACCGGACAGCAGCCTCAGGCATCGCAAGATGTATTGCGGGCGGCTGATTTCCCAGGCTATTTCGATGCTTTACTGCAAGAAAGCATTTTGAGCGCGTCCGACACTTACCATGACTTGCGAACCCGCGAATTCGTCGGCAATTACCTGCCGTCATTTGGCATTGGCGCGATGCTCGATGTATCTATTCAAAAAGATGGCCGCCTGGTGGGCGTGATTTGCGCCGAGCATATTGGCGGCGCGCGTGCCTGGCATTCTGATGAAAGTTCGTTTTTGAGCGCGGTGGCTCATTTTACGGCGCAACTATTCGCGCAAGTCGAGCGCAAACGGGCCGAACAAGCCCTGCGCGAATCGGAAGAACGTTATCGCTCCCTCTTTACGCAAATGTTGGATGGCGTTTATCGCAGCACCCGGTTTGGCAAGTTCGTCGAAGTTAACCCGGCGATGGTCAAGATGTTTGGCTATGACAGCCAGGAAGAAATGCTGGAAATTGACATCAAAGCCGAACCGCGCTTTGACCCAACCGAGCGCGATAGTTCACTCCTTGCCGAGGGCGGGCGCGGCATCGAAATTTATCGTATGCGCCGCAAAGACGGCTCAGAAATCTGGGTCGAAGACCATGGCTATTATGTCAGCGATGAACATGGCAACATTCTCTTTTACGAAGGTATCTTGCGCGACGTGACCGAGAAAGTGTTGGCCGAGCAGCGCATCTTGCAATTGAATGCCGACCTGGAGCAGCGCGTCCAAGACCGCACCGCGCAGTTAGAAGAAGCCAACCGCGAGTTGGAATCGTTCAGTTACTCGGTTTCGCACGACCTGCGCGCCCCGTTGCGGGCCATAGACGGTTTCTCACGAATGATAATCAACGAACACGCTGGCGAATTAAGCCTGGATGTGCGCGAACTGCTGGAGCGAGTTCGCGCTGCCAACGAAAACATGAGCCACCTGGTTGATGCCCTGCTGGGCCTTTCGCGCATGAGCCGCGCCTCGCTTCGCCGCGAGCCTATTGACCTGAGCCCCCTGGCGCGCGAAATCCTCCAAAACCTCGGGCGAGAGTACCCTGAAAGGAACGTGGAATGGGTTGTGGTAGACCAGGCTGTTGCAGATGGCGATTTTCGCCTGCTGCAGGTTGTGCTGGAAAACCTGCTCGGCAACGCCTGGAAGTTCACCTCGAAAAAAGAACAGGCCCGCATCGAGTTTGGCGTGGAAACCCTCGCGGGTGAGACCGTCTATTTTGTGCGCGATAACGGCGCAGGGTTCGATGCGCGTTATGCCAGTAAATTATTCGGCGCGTTCCAGCGACTGCATCGTTCCGATGAGTTCGAGGGGACGGGAATTGGGCTTGCCACCGTCCAGCGCATCATTCACCGGCACGGTGGGCGCATCTGGGCCGAGAGCGAGTTGGGCAAAGGCGCCACGTTTTACTTCACCCTCAGATAAAACCCAGCAATTCTCACCTGGCCTTCAAAATTGCCCGCCTGTTCCATCTCTCCATCGAGGAAGTTTTTTTC